>DXCW01000100.1 GCA_019115805.1 Candidatus Sphingobacterium stercorigallinarum | reverse complement strand
GAAATCGACTGGAATACCCCCTATATTATCTGTGCTAATCACACGTCTATTTTAGATATTGCCGTTCTAACGCACCTGATTCCCCACGGCTTCTCATTTTTAGGTAAAGAAGAACTTCTACGTCAACCCGTCACCAGCACCTTCTTTAAAACCATCGATATTCCTATCAACCGAGACAGCAAAATCTCCTCATTCCGAGCGTTCAAACGTGCCGAACAATTCGTACAACAAGGAAAAACAATTGCGATTTTCCCAGAGGGCGGTATCGAAGAACAATATCCACCCACCTTACAAAAATTCAAAGCCGGGGCTTTTCGAATCGCCCAAACCACACAAACGCCCATTCTACCGGTGGTCATCCACAATGCATGGTCCCATATGTGGGATGATGGTGGATTTTCCGGATTTCGGCCCGGAGTAATCCATGTTTCAGTACTCCAACCGATTATCATCGACCCCACCTCCGAAAATCAGCACAATCAACTCGCGCGGCTGGTTTATGATAAAATGGAAAAGTGCTTGCGAAATCCAGGCAGTATTTAATTCCGCTCAAAATTTAAATCACTCAACAAGAGCCAGATAAACGTATAAACAAACATTTAACTATAATTTACTTGCAATAGTTAAATTAAATATTATTTTTGCGAAAACGTAAAACTTAATTGGAGAGATATGTATTGGACACTTGAATTAGCGTCTCATTTAGAGGACGCTCCTTGGCCAGCGACAAAAGACGAATTGATTGATTACGCGATACGCTCAGGAGCACCCGTTGAAGTCATTGAAAACCTACAGGCTCTGGAAGATGACGGTGAGCCTTATGAAAACATCGAAGAAATTTGGCCAGATTACCCTACGAAAGACGATTTCTTTTTTAACGAAGACGAATACTAAAACATACTGCAGAGCGTCCTAAAAACATGGACGCTCTTTTCGTTTCTAACATCGCTCCCAACGATTCCTTAATCTTTTGGAGAATCCTAGCGTCTAACACTAGGTATAAGCACTGCAAGATGACTCGATTTTTTTCTTTTTTCATAGCGATTCTTTTTTCTCAAAGTTTGTTCTCTCAATCGAAACCGTTGATGCGTTCAGAAGGAGCTTCATTACAAACCGCCCAGGATTTTATTGATGACTTGGCTAATCACGATTTGGCCTTGGATGTTATTCTGAGTAATTGGGTAGTGGTCGAAAATCCCTCTGATGAACTCTACGATTATCTGGAAGTGAGTTTGGAAGAGATCCGGCTAAATTTAAGCACAAAAGATCTAGCCTTATTGGAATTCAAAAACTACCGTGACCTACCGGCACGCGAGGTGCGCGATATCGATCCGGAGGGGCTTACGACAGATCAGATGTTTTTTATTTACCACAAGGGCCGCTTAGTCACCAGTCTATATCTTATCGGCAAGAAAATTGGATCGTTCACATTGGTATCAAAGGGCAACAATCTAGCGCATTTTGTCACCTATTAAGAAAGCATCATTTTTCCACCTCTTTTCTTGCAAATATGAAAAACATCACTGATATTTGTTAACACGGATGATACAAAAGAACATTCATACAATTTGGTGGTGGCACAACAATTAAAGTTGTGGCAAAAACCTATTGATTGAATTCAACGATCTCATAATAGCGGGCTTGCCTTATCGGTAAGCCTTTTTTATTTAAAAAAAATGAAGGAAATTCTCGCACACCTATTAGAATATAAGTCTTTTTCAAGGAAGGAAGCGTACGATATCTTAACACGTATAGCCACGGGCCAATTTGACACGCATCAAATTGCCGCATTTATGACCATTTATGGAATGCGCAGCATTCGTGTTGAGGAGTTGGGTGGTTTCCGAGATGCGATGTTTGACTTGTGTCATCAGATTGCATTCGATGGGTACGACCTAATCGATATGTGTGGAACAGGCGGCGATGGTAAAAACACGTTTAATATCTCTACCCTGGCTTCCTTCGTGGTTGCCGGTGCCGGGTTCCATGTGGCAAAACACGGCAACGTCGGGGTATCCTCGGGCTGCGGATCTTCGAACGTCATGGAATACTTGGGATATCAATTTACGGCAGACCGAGATGTGTTGGAGCGGCAATTAGAACGAGCTAATATCTGTTTTCTTCACGCGCCCTTTTTCCATCCAGCAATGAAAACCGTAGCGCCTATTCGCCGTGCTTTAGGCGTCAAAACGTTTTTTAACATGTTAGGTCCGTTAACCAATCCGGCTAATCCGAAATTTCAGTCCGTTGGGGTTTTCAACTTGGAATTAGCCCGCTTATATACCTATTTATATCAAAACACGGAGAAACATTACAGCATCATTCACGCCTTAGATGGCTATGACGAAATTTCATTAACTGGAGACTTTAAGATTATCAATAACCAAGGTGAACATTACTATAGCGTCGGAGACCTGGGTTTTACCCCCATTCTCGCATCCGATCTGGCGGGTGGCGAAACGGTAGAACAAGCTGCCCGAATTTTCAGAGAAATCATTGAGGGTCGCGGTACTACAGCACAGAATAATGTGGTACTCACCAACGCGGCATTTGCTATCCAAACGTTTGTCCCAGAAAGAAGTTTTGCCGATGCCTTTTATCAGGCTGAAGAATCGCTATTATCCGGAAAAGCTTTATCTTCTTTAAACACGTTAATCCATGCATAACATTCGCTACCTGAAGGTATGTGGCATGAAGGATCTAAAAAACATTCAGGATCTTGCCGTCCTGCCGATCCAATACGTTGGGCATATCTTCTATTCGAAATCCCCTCGCTATGCCGAGCCATTAGAACCCTGGGAAAGTCCATCATCTATAAAAAAGACGGGGGTCTTTGTCAATGCTACGTTGGATGAAATCAGCGCATACATCAAGCAATTTAATCTCCGCGCCATCCAGTTACATGGTAACGAGTCGCCAACCCTTTGTGCTCAAATACAACAAGAAAACGTAGAGGTGATTAAAGCATTCGGAATCCATGATGGTTTCGACTGGAGCATATTGCGAACGTATCAGTCAGCGGTTGATTATTTTTTATTCGATACCCGGAGCGATCATTTCGGAGGAACCGGAAAGACCTTCGGTTGGGAAAACTTACGTAATTATCCGTTGGACACCCCCTACTTTCTCAGTGGCGGACTGTCCTTAGAGAATCTAGAAGAAGCGCTCGCATTTTCAGACGAACGTTTAGTGGGATTAGATTTGAATTCACGCTTTGAAGTCTCCCCTGGCATAAAAGATATAGAAAAAATTAAGTTAGCATTGAAAGTCATAAACCATGAGTAAATATCAAGTAAATCAGAAGGGCTATTATGGCAATTTTGGGGGCGCTTATGTCCCAGAAATGCTATATCCTAACGTAAAAGAACTCCAAGATCAATATCTAACGATCTTGGATAGCGAAGCATTTCGCAGTGAATTTGCTAAATTATTGACCGACTACGTCGGGCGACCCTCTCCACTGTATCACGCGAATAGGCTATCTGAAAAATATGAGGCCAACATTTTCCTTAAACGCGAGGATCTTAACCATACCGGTGCACATAAAATTAACAATACGATCGGACAGATTCTATTAGCCGAAAAACTCGGCAAAAAACGTATTATCGCAGAAACGGGCGCTGGCCAACATGGCGTAGCTACTGCAACGGTTTGTGCACTTAAGGGATTAGAATGCGTGATCTATATGGGTGAGATTGACATCAAACGTCAGGCCCCCAATGTCGCCCGAATGAAAATGATGGGCGCAAAGGTGATAGCGGCAACCTCTGGAAGCAAGACGCTTAAAGACGCCACTAATGAAGCACTCCGTGATTGGATCAACAATCCCGTAGACACACACTATATCATTGGGTCTGTAGTGGGGCCTCACCCCTATCCGGATTTGGTGGCCCGCTTTCAGTCGGTAATTTCAGCAGAGACAAAAAAGCAACTTCAAGAAAAAACAGGCAAATCAACCCCCGATATCGCGATGGCCTGTGTTGGTGGTGGATCAAATGCTGCCGGAATGTTTTATCACTTTTTGGATGAAGAGGATGTGCGCTTAATTGCTGTTGAGGCGGCCGGTAAAGGAGTGCACTCCGGAGAAACTGCAGCAACTACGCAACTCGGTCGAGAGGGCGTTTTACATGGCAGTCGATCGCTGTTGATGCAAACCGATGATGGACAAGTCATCGAACCCTATTCGATCTCGGCTGGACTAGATTACCCCGGCATCGGCCCACAACACGCCTGGCTATTTCAGTCTAAGCGCGGGGAATACGTCAGCGTGACAGATGATGAAGCCATGAAAGCAGGTCTTCTTTTAACCAAATTGGAAGGGATTATACCAGCTATTGAAAGTGCACATGCCTTAGCTTATCTGGAGAAACTACAGATGGACGGACACCCGACTATTGTGATCTGTCTGTCGGGTCGAGGCGATAAGGATTTGGATAACTACATGAACTACTTTAGATTTTAACATGAAATTGCATAAAAACTCAAAAGACCTGTTGTCCATCTATTTCACGGCAGGTTACCCCACTTTAGACTCAACACTGGACATCGCTGAGGCATTGGAAAAATCCGGAGTTGACTTTCTGGAAGTCGGCTTTCCGTATTCCGACCCTGTTGCAGACGGCCCCATCATTCAAGAAAGTTCACAAATAGCCTTAGCCAACGGAATGACGTTATCGATGCTCTTTGAGCAATTGAAAGCGTTAAGAAGCCGTGTTTCGATTCCTGTCTTTTTAATGGGCTATTTTAACCCTGTCTTACAATTTGGCGTCGAAAATTTTTGCCGCGCGTGTAAAGATGTTGGTGTGACGGGGACCATCATTCCAGATTTACCAATGGATGAATATGAAACACTCTATCAGGAAGCGTTTGAGAAAAACGGCATCAGCAATGTATTTCTAGTCACCCCGCAAACCAGCGAGGAACGGATCCGGAAAATTGACCAACTCAGCTCCAGTTTCATTTACCTGCTTTCTTCCAATGCGACCACCGGCAACCAACTAGATGTCCAACAGGAAGCAGAAGCATATTTCCAACGGATCCAGTCGATGAATTTAACGCACCCGGTAATTATCGGATTCGGCATTCATAATAAAGAGACATTTAAAAAAGCAACAACATATGCTCAGGGCGCAATTATCGGTTCTGCATTTGTCAAACAGTTAACAAAAAACACGGATAAAAAGGCGATTACAAACTTTATCCAGTCCATCCGTCAATAAAGACAAAACAAGCAGGGAGAACTTCAGGTTTCCCTGCGTTTAGTTGACGCGCTTGACAATTTTTTGAAACACTAAAAACACTAAGCACGCTGCTGACGCTAAAAAGGCCAAACTCAGATACAGCAAATTTGGGTGCATGGCTAAAAATTCCATAATCATTTCGGTTTATTACATTCTGGTATCTATTACCAATATAGAAACAGTGCGGATATTTAACAAAAAAATAACACGTAATTTTTTCCACACATATCCACATTGTTTATTATATTTGCTATATCCATGAGAAAATTTTTAGCCATATGTTTGCTATTGATTTATTCTGTATGCAGTACGGGAGCTACAATCTATTTGCATCATTGTGGAAAAAACACCATTGTCTCGGTATTGGATAAAGAGAAAGGTTCGTATGACAGTTGTCCGATGTGCGCTGATCAACACCGATCGGACGCCACCCCCGGAACCGAGTTCGACCGTCACCATAACGGATGTCATGATGTTGACCTTCAACTGGATCTAAAATCTGAAATTGAACAACCTCAACCCAATTGGCTGTTCGGCAATACGTTCGATTTTTCTCCATTCATCGTTTACCTTCCTTGGATAATTACCTTTAAAGAGACTGGTTTTGACACTTATTACGCCAGCTCCTCAGCGGCGCCTCCCGCAGCGGTAGCCGACGCCCAAGACACTCATTTATTTAACTGTACCTTCCGTATTTGATTATTCGTTCGTGTTTTAAAAGATTAACTTTTTTACATTACAACTAATAATTAAATCATGAAACTCTATACATACGTATGGATGTCTGTATTCCTAATTTTAGGGTTGCAGGCATCTGGACAAGAAATAAAGACACAATTTGAAGTCGCTGGCAATTGTGCGATGTGTAAAAATCGAATAGAAAAAGCGGGACAACAGGCGGGTGCTCTCTCCATCTCTTGGAACATCGACGACCACCAGGCGCATGTCTCCTTCGACAGCACGCAAACCAGCTTATCCGATATTAAGCAAGCTATCGCAAAAGCGGGACACGACACCAAAGAATTCCGTACCCCTCTGGATACATATAATCAATTGCACGAATGCTGTCAGTATCCGCGATGGAATGATCAAACGGATGATTCCTTTGGCCCCACGACATCGGCATCAAACGCCGCGTTAGACCATCACGACCATGATCATGAAATTACCGGAGTTGTCGTAAATGAAAATTCACGCGGAGATTTAACCCCCATTCCGGAAGTAAATGTGTATTGGTTGGAAGCTCCTGAACAAAAAATCAAATCCAATCAAAGCGGTGTCTTTAAAATTATGCATAAAGACCCCTATAAGATGTTGGTTTTCTCACATGCAAGTATTCAGGGCGACACAATAGAAGTCAAAAATTTGCACGAGGTTTTGGTGATCAAGTCACAAAACAACAGACTACAGGAAGTGGTGGTTAGTCGGAGACAAAAATCAAATTACATCTCAAAATTATCCCCCAACCGAGTCGAAACAATCACAGCGAAAGAATTGTTTAAAGCAGCATGTTGTGATTTGAGCGAAAGCTTCGAAACCAACGCTTCAGTCGATGTGGTGAGCAGCGACGCCGTCACCGGGAGCAAGCAAATTCAAATGCTTGGACTTGCGGGGAATTACACGCAGTTGACCGTAGAGAACCTACCGGGCCAGCGGGGGTTCGCCTCTCCACTTGGTTTAAATAGCATTGCAGGCACCTGGATCGAGTCCATTAATATCAGTAAAGGAATCGGCTCGGTTGCCAACGGCTTCGAAAATATGGCTGGACAAATCAACGTAGAGTTGAAGAAACCACATACTAGTGAACCGCTATTTCTTAATGCCTATGCAAACTCAATGGGGCGAACAGACATCAATTTGAACCTCTCTCATCATTTGAATGAAAAGTGGGCTGTCGGGCTGTTGTTACATGACAATTTCATGTACAACAAAAAGATGAATTTCAGTGATAACGGATTTCGGGATGTCCCGGTCGGCAATTTATTCTCAGGGGTGAATCGTTGGCACTATGAAAATGGAAAAGGAATTATCGCACAGTTTGGCATCAAATACCTACACGACGACCGAATCGGCGGACAGATTGATTTCGACCCGGACAAACACAAGATGGGAACCGAGGTATACGGCTTAGGCTTCAAAAATCAACGGATTGAAGGATTTGGAAAACTGGGCTATATTTTCCCATCTAATAAGCATCGAAGCATAGGATTACAACTGTCGGCTAGCCAATTTGAACAAGAAAGTTTTTTCGGCACTACAAGCTACGACAACGATCAGAAATCAGCATACGCGAATCTGCTTTATCAAGATTTAATAGGAAGCGTCGTACATAAATACAAAGTGGGCGCATCGATACAGCACGATAGTTATCATGAAGATCTCGCCTTTTCCTCAAGCGGTTCTTCCTCGCCCGACTACCTGTTCAAACGCAACGAAACCGTTAGTGGTGTTTTTGCGGAGTACACCTTCAGCCCTAGTGACAAATTTGATGCGGTCCTCGGAATCAGACAAGACTACAATAACCTTTATGGATGGTTCACCACACCTAGAGCCGTACTCCGTTACGAACCCGTCATGGGGAGCACGTTCCGAGTCAGCTCGGGAAGAGGTCAACGGACTGCAAATATCTTCGCAGAAAATCTTGGCATATTCGCGTCTAGCCGAAACATACTCGGGTTAAACGAATTGGCTAATGGCGCAGGGGCATATGGATTAAAACCTGAAGTATCCTGGAATACCGGATTGACCTACGATCAAGCTTTTCAACTATTTGGCCGAGAATCTGGGCTATCCATCGAATTGTTTCACAATAACTTCCAAAATCAAGTTGTTGTGGACTGGGAGAATGTGAATGCGGTTCAGTTCTATAATTTAGATGGAAAATCCTATTCGAACAGTCTTCAGGCCGAGTTTCGATTTATGCCAGCAGCGCATTTAGAAGCTAGGATGGCCTATCGGTATCTGGATGTGCAAACCGAATATCAGTCTGGAAAACTGCAAAAGCCTCTGACTGCAAAACATCGGGGTTTTCTTAATCTCGCCTATTCTACTCATTCCGGATGGAGTTTTGATTATACACTCAACGCAGTCGGAAGTAAAAGAATTCCCAATACCTCAGAAAATCCGACAGCTTTTCAACTCGCTAGTAAATCCGATGCGTATGTAACCATGAACGCACAAGTTACCCGGAGCTTCGGGACCGAGCGTAACTTCGATGTATATCTTGGTGGGGAAAACTTAACAAACTTTTATCAAAAAGATCCGATACTGGCATTCGACCAACCTTTCGGCGATCATTTTGACACGAATATGCTTTGGGGACCACTGACAGGCCGGATGTTTTATTTGGGTGTCCGTTACCATCTGAAATAAAGATGATCCTCGTTAGTATACACACAAAAAATGCTGCATCCTTAGTATGCCGCATTTTTTGTGTTCAAAATTAGCCCGATTATTCTCGTGGCAAATCGATATCTGCTAAAAACTCGCCATTTTCATCCGTCATAAAGGTCATCGGTTTTTCGGGATCCTTAATAATCTCAAATAAGGTATATCCCCACGGCTTCCAAAAGTTTTCCAACACTTGACCGTAGGTCTTGGACTGCCATTGATCAAAAATAGGTTTTAGCGTCCAATCGTTTAGTGGCATCGGCTCTACATAAAAGTTTCCGCTTACTTCCATAAACGTGTATTCGGGCAACCTATTAAACAAATAAGCGGAATAAAAGTAACGTGCACACAATTCCTCAAATTGGATCGGGTGAAGCACTTTTCCTTCAATCTTCTTCAAGACTTCTTCATGATAAACCTCATGCACACCGTTTCCTTGAAGCGTAGCGATTAGGGCAAAATCGTTCATTCTAAAGGAGAAAACCAATGTATTGATCTCGTCTCGATAGGAAAAGGTATCTGCCGCATTATCAACCGGCACAACCAAAATAGTAAACGGATTTTTATGTTCAAACTCCATCGATGTAGTCACCGATTGAAGCATGGCATGCAAGTTCTGAAATTTATGCACAAGAGCCTGTGAAAAATTCAACGACTCGCCCGCTAAAAACGCCTGTCGGATACCGGCTTGAATTTCGTTAAATATCACGCCGTATAGAATCTTACCTACCCACTGAAACAAACTCAATTGGTCCAATTGACGCATGGCCTCATAGCCCTGCTTCGCCGCTGTCTCAATCCGTGACTCCAACTCGTCAAGTTGTGAAGCGACCGCGGTGGCGCATGGAAGTTGAAGTTTTTTATAGCTCGTGATCGTTTCGTCTAACATTTTCAGGGGCTTATCCTCTAAATCAAAAGCCCTCATCACCCAGAGCGGGAAGACATGAATAGATTCATCACGCGAATTCAATACCTGCCCCGTCAAGAAACAGGTTGTATTTTCGAATTTAAAGTCTGAAAATGGATTAAATAGCTTTTGCATATGATCACAAAGGTAACAGAAAACGAAACAAGCACCAGCCTCAGTTTATTTAATTACTAATCGGTGACCTATTGAACTGCCGGTTTAAATCGCATTAACTGGAAGGTGTCACGACCACCCGAAAATTAATAAATTCCAAATAGGCAGTGACCAATTGCCCTTCGGTCGTCTTCACATTTTTAAAAACCGACGTTTTTCCCTTTTCCAACAGGCTTTTCATTTCTTTTTCCTCCAGGGTCACACCATTCAATGTCCTCCATATTTTAAAGTCGCATCCTCTAGCATAATGATCACACTGTGCTAGCTGTTCGTACAAATGCATCTTCCCCTGTTTGCACTTTGGGCATTTTATGGTGCCTTTTTCAAGGGGTTGAAGAGTTTGCTGAGCTATCGATGGACGTGTTTGCAGAAGCTCTCGGGTTATTTTTGCCGTATAATCTCGAATGTGCTTCATGAATATTTCGTAACTGACTTTATTCGCTCGCATTTCCTCCAGCTTTTGTTCCCACTTTCCGGTTAACGTTACTTTTGCAATGGATCGACCAGCGACCAGTTGGTATACAGACATTCCTTTTTCAGTCGGGATTAATTTCTTTTTGTCTCTTTTGATATACGCGCGCTGAAATAACGTTTCGATCGTTGCCGCACGTGTTGCGGGCGTGCCTAAACCACAATCTTTCATCGCTTGACGCATTTCCTCATCATCGATATCTTTTCCCGAAGTTTCCATCGCCTTCAATAATGAAGCTTCGGTGTGGATGGGTTTCGCTTTTGTGAACCGCTCGAACAAATCCAACGCTTGAACAGCTAAAAATTCTCCTTCCGCCAATTGTGGCAATCGCGCATTTTCATTATCCTGTTCCTCGTTCGACTTGTCTTCATCATGTTGTTCGATTTGGTCACTGGACAACCGCCACCCAAATTGTTTGATAACGGTTCCTTTAGCCACCAAATCAATATTGTTCACGTTCATCACAACGGTAGTTATATCTTTCAGACATACCTCTGAAAAACTCTCTACCATTCTTTTAGCGATCAAATCATAAATATATTGCTGATCTTTCGGCATCACCGGCGGTGTTTCATCGGTTATCAGCAATGCATGGTGGTCGGTGACTTTCTTATCGTCAACCGATCGTTTATTTAACGTCTTCCCCAACAGATTTTTACTGATCACTGCAATTTCTTGACGGGCCGTCTCAGCCAAATGACGAAAAAGATCCGCTACAGTTTCAAATACATCTTCACCGATGTAGCGAGATCCAGTCCGAGGATAGGTAATAACCTTCTTCTCATATAGTGCTTGGGCGATCCCCAAAGTTTGGTCCGCAGAATAACCAAATTTTTTATTTGCGTCTTGTTGCAAAGAAGTTAAATCATATAATAGTGGAGGCTGCTCCTTGGTTTCCTTCGCTTCTACCTGCCGAACCTCGGCCTCCATACCGACCTGTAGTCCTGAATACGCTTCCTGCGCATCTGTCTTTTTTTCTATTTTATCGGACACGGCTCTAAAGGAAATCCCAGCCTTTTCGAAACCTGCTTGTATCTTATAAAAAGCCTGTGGTTTGAAGTTTTTATGTTCCAAATAACGTGCGCAAATCATGGCTAAGGTGGGGGTTTGTACTCGCCCTAGAGACAAAAGGCCCCTATTTCCCGCGGCCAAAGTCAATGCCTGTGTCGCGTTAATTCCAATAAGCCAATCCGACTCGGATCTGGACTTTGCAGACATATACAGACTATCGTACTCGCTGCCATCTTTCAATTTCTGAAAAC
>DXCW01000099.1 GCA_019115805.1 Candidatus Sphingobacterium stercorigallinarum | reverse complement strand
AAAGCCGGCTTAAGCCGGCTTTCTTATTTTTGTGATCGCTCAAAAAATTCGTGAGGGGGTATTTTGAGTGCTTAATTTGCGGTCCTTTAGAATTAAATATTTATTTTTAGCATTTAGCCATCTCCAACTATGTTAAAAGTTTTTTTTCCACTTTTGATGATATTCTTTCATCAATCCCTTGTCGGTCAGCCGGCAGAAACTTTATTATTACGTAATCCAACCGTTAGCGATAAACATCTCGCTTTTGTTTATGGTGGGGATATTTGGTTAGCCGAAAAAGATGGAAGTCATCCGCGGCGTCTCACGGTAAACCCGACTGTTGAACAGCTCCCAGTTTTTTCGCCTGACGGCTCTAAGATTGCCTTTACGGGGAACTATGACGGCAATACCGATGTATATGTCATCTCTATAAATGGCGGGGAACCGCAGCGTGTGACAAGTCATCCGGCTGCGGATCTCCTGCGCGGGTGGTTGTCTGATGAGGAAGTGTACTTCACCACTCAGCGTGAATTCACCTATTCACTGGGCTCTCGACTCTATAGAAGTAAACTAGACGGTTCTGTGGATTACCCGCTTTTAATGCCGGAAGCTTATCAGGGCTCGCCTTCGCCGGATGGTAGGTATTGGGCTTATCTGAAAAACGCCGATCCGACGGAACGAGATCGTGTTGCATTTAAGCGATATCGTGGTGGTGGGATGCCGTCTATTTGGATTTTTGACACGAAAACTCATGATATTGAGGTTGTCCCCGGTGAAAAAAGCAATGACGTGAAGCCGATTTGGATGGGGAATAAAGTTTACTTTTTATCGGATCGTGATAAGATCGTCAACGTATTTAGCTACGATGTGGAAAGCAAAGTGATCGAGAAATTGACGCATCATGACGATTACGACGTACGAACACTTCAAGGTAATCGAGGTGAACTGGTTTACGAGCAAGCGGGACGTATTCATTATTTGGATTTGGATAGTAAAACCTCGCAGCCGGTAGCGATTCATTTAGCGGCAGATGCGGTGTACAAAAGGCCACATTATGTGGACATGAAAGATGCGATCCGAAATGCCGGTATTTCCCCAACAGGAAAACGGGCATTGTTTGAATCTAGAGGTGAAATATTCACCGTGCCTAAGGAGAAAGGTGATGCAAGGAATATCTCCAAAGAGACGGGCAGTCATGAACGGTTTCCGGCTTGGTCTCCCGATGGACGTTGGATTTCCTACCTTTCGGATAAGAACGGTCGTTTCGAGCTGGTGTTGAGGGATCAAAAAGGCGTGGAAGAGCCGCAGTATTTTTCATTGGGGACTACAGAAAGCCATTATTACTTTGATCCGATCTGGTCGCCCGATAGTAAAAAAATACTGTATAATGATGCGCATTTGAACCTATGGGTACTGGATTTGGAGACAAAACGTGTCGAAAAGGTGGACGATGATTATCTGGGATCGCATACTGGACGGGCGTATAATTATTTTCAATCTTCGTGGTCACCCGATTCGAAATGGATCGCGTACCTGAAGACATTGCCGAGTGGCGTAAACACAATACGTCTATATAGTTTGGATAGCAAGGAGTCGCATGCCGTTACCGATGGAATGAGTACCGTGTACAACCCCGTGTTTACTCGAGATGGAAAATATTTGGCTTTTTCGGCTAGTACTGATGTTGGATTGAGTAATTCTGGGCTGCATATGACGGCTTACGATCGATCGCCAAGTTTTCATCCTTACATTTTTATATTATCGAGTGAAACGCCTACTATTTTTACTCACCAAAGTGATGAGGAGGAAATAAAGGAGGATGAGGGGACGGCTAAGGAAAAAGAAGAGGAAAACGGAGAGGAAAATAACAAGAGCGCACCTATACAGGTTGATTTTAATCAAGTAGATCGCCGAATTATTTCTCTACCCATACCCGCTGGTTCAATGGGTTTCAATGGTTTGGTTGCGGACAACCTGCTTTACAGCAGAGGGGGTAATATTTATAAGTTCGATTTTAAAAAGCGGAAAGAAGAGCTCTTTATCGAGAAAGCGCGACAGTTTTCGGTCAGTCAGGATGGCAAGCACATCTTATACCGCAAGGATTCGCATTATTTTATCGCCAAAACGGGGGAGAAGCCGAAACCAAATGATGGTAAGATAAACCTGGAGGGGATAAAATTGAGGGTGGATCCGGAGCAAGAATGGAATCAGATTTTCCACGAAGTATGGGCTATGCAGAAAGACCTATTTTATGTGGAGAATATGCATGGAGCGGATTGGGACGCTGTTAAAGCAAAATATGAACCATTTTTGCCCCATGTTAACCATCGCTCCGACTTAAGTTATTTGCTAAACGAGATGTTAGGTGAATTGGTTGTCGGACATAGTTATATCTATCCGGGTGATGAGCCGTCGGCGCCGTCAGTTTCCACAGGTTTATTAGGTGCGGATTTCCAGATCGAAAAAGACAAATATCGGATCCAGAAAATTTACACTTCACTCGATTGGAATCCTGGATTCAATGCACCATTAGCGGTACCGGGGAAAGCGATTCAAGAGGGGATGTATGTGCTGGCGGTAAATGGTGTAGAAGTGAATGGCAGTACTGATTTGTTCCGCTTATTAGATTTTACTGTGGGTAAACAGGTGTCTCTTAAGATCGGAAAAGACGGGGACCTCTCCCGTGCGGAGGATGTGGTCGTTACGCCGATTTCATTTGAAGATGAAATGGCACTTAGAAGACAGGATTGGGTGGAGAGTAATCGGAAAAAGGTGGACGAACTGAGTGAAGGTGAGATCGCCTATGTCTACATGCCAAATACGGCTCGGGAAGGGTATTCGTCGTTTAATCGTTATTATTTTTCTCAGATGGATAAGAAGGCGCTGTTGTTGGATGAACGGAACAACGGTGGTGGCTCGGTAGCGGACTATGTAATTGACTTGCTTTCCAGAGAACTGATCTCCGGTTGGTCGATTCGTGATGGACGAAGCTTCACTACTCCTGGAAATGGCATTTTTGGTCCCAAGGCTATGATTATTAATGAAAACGCCGGGTCGGGTGGGGATATGATGCCGTACATGTTCCGTTTTAAAGGCCTAGGCAAACTTGTGGGACGTACCACGATGGGTATTCTCGTTGGAATTTCGGGTTATCCGCCCTTGATAGACGGAGGAAGGGTTACGTCTCCTAATTTTGGCGTTTTCGATTTAAACGGAAACTATATCATAGAAAATGAAGGCGTGCAACCTGACCTGTTTGTGGAACAGCTGCCGAAGGCCTTATTACAAGGTAAAGACCCTCAATTAGAAGCTACCGTTGAATTGCTAAAGGAAGAAATGAAGCGTTACCCGTATAAAGAACTACGTAAACCTGTGGATCCGAATCGGGTAAATTAAATCATTGTCGATGACTGGAAGAGATCAACAGCTATTGGTGCCTAAGGCGAATTCGCCGTGGGTATCCTTGATTATTTTGTTAGCACTTACACTGGTTTGCACGTTTTCCGTTCAGCTTTTTGTACTGGCTTTCTTCGTGCTGGTGACTGGTGATTTTCATATTTTGTTAGGTCAGGGCGTTGGCGGCTTACTGGAAAAGCCCCCGTTCTTATATGGAATGCTAGCCGCAAGTAATCTAGGAACGTTTTTATTGCCCCCGTTGATTCTACAACGTATAGAGAAGAAACAAGGCATCCGGTATTGGGGAAACAGCGGAAGAAATTGGGGGATATACATGTTGATGATGTTGGTTTTTCTACTGGTGTGCAACCCAGTAATGGAAGCGATCAGTATTTGGAATTTGGATATGCAATTGCCCAAAAGCCTCGAGGGTGTAGAGCGGTGGATGCGTATGCAGGAAGATCAAATGGCCATGTTGACCGAAAAATTGGTGATGGTCACGAGTTTTGAAAGGTTATTTTTGAATGTAGTGGTGATGGCTATTATACCGGCTGTCGCGGAGGAATTCTATTTCAGAGGGGTTTTGCAACATATAATGACACGTTTGTGGCTCAATACACACCTCGCCGTTTGGTTAACAGCTATTATCTTTTCTGCTATTCATATGCAGTTTTACGGGTTTTTTCCAAGAATGATTTTGGGATTGATATTTGGCTACGCATTTCTTTGGACTCGTAATATTTGGATACCGGTGTTTGGGCACTTTATCAATAATGCCACGGTTACCGTATTCGCTTTTGTATATGCCAGGGCAGGGAAAAGCTTTCAAGAACTGCAGCAATCTGGTGCGCAGCACGTGGTCATATATATACTGAGTTTTATTGCCAGCTGTGTAGTGATCTATTATTTTTACAAATTAAGCCATAAAAAAGATGAACGAAAATTGGGTTAAACACAAGGTGTATCAAAACGCGGTAAAGGCCGAAATTGTTAAGCAAATGCTGGTTGAAAATAACATCCCGGCGGTGCTACTTAATAAACAAGATTCGTCTTATTTGTTTGGTGTGATTGAGCTGTACGTGCAAAAGGATCATCAATTGGAAGCCACAGCGCTTATTGATAGTTATGGAGAGGAAAATGCTTTAAATCAGACTAGAGATGAAGACTAGAGCAATAACGGGTTTTTTTTTCGTCATCGTGCTGGTGCTGGCGACCGTTTGGAATGCCTATTTGTTTTTTGGCTTTTTCGCCTTAGTGGGGGTGTTAGCGACGAGAGAGTTCCTGACCATCGTTAGTGATCAGCAGGTAAGGCCGCTGCGTGTGGCTGGTCTTTCGGGTGCGGTCATGGTATTTGCCTTGGGTGCGATGGTTTTACTGTTGGACTTTCCGCAGCGTACTTTTCTTTGGATAATCCCTCTGGTGATTTTCTTTTTTATAGCGTCTTTATATCGGAAAACGGAGAACCCTTTTCACGACATTGCCTATACGCTGATGGCAATAGTATATGGAAGCCTGCCTTTTCTGTTTTTTATTGCCCTGGGATTGGGATTTGCCGAGGAGCCGTTTACCGGTGGGATACCCATGGGTTTTCTGTTGATACTTTGGGCGAACGATACCGGCGCGTACTTATCGGGTAGAGCCATGGGAAGACACAAGCTGTTTGAGCGAATTAGTCCGAATAAAACTTGGGAGGGGTTTTTAGGCGGGTTGGTATTAGCGGTGCTAATCAGTCTGTTTTTTCCGTTGTTATTCGATGAATTAGTTCGCTGGCAATGGGGTGTAATAGCATTGATTATCGCGGTCTTTGGGAGTTTAGGGGACTTAGTGGAATCCATGCTCAAACGGAGCCTTGGGATTAAGGACTCCGGACAGATGCTGCCCGGTCATGGGGGGATTCTGGATCGCTTCGATGGGTTGTTAATGGCCGCGCCTTTAGTTTATTTATTTTTGACGATTTTTCACTGATGCACATACAGAGCAGTACTTTTGATTTTCTAGACGACCTAAAGCAGAATAACGATAGAGACTGGTTCCATTCGCATCGCGAGCGCTATGAATCGGCATTGGAAAACGTGACCGACTTTATTGCGCATTTGATTGACAGGCTCTCGATTGTTGACCCACATATTAATCAAGGAATATCGGCCAAGAAATGCTTGTTTCGGATTTATCGAGATATACGGTTTTCTAAAAACAAACAACCGTATAAATCTTGGTTCGCGGCAGGTATTTCGATTGATGGGAGGAAACTCGAAGGACCAGAATATTATATCCATTTTGGGGCTGACGAATGTTACCTTGCAGTAGGTTATTGGCGGCCAAATAAGAGGCATTTGGAAGCCATTCGGCAAGAAATAGATTACGATGCGGACGGTTTGCTTGAGGCCTTAAGGAAAGGGGCGTGGAATGCATCTGATTTATCCCAACACGACCAATTGAAACGTCCGCCAGCCGGTTATCAAAATGATCATGAACATATTGATCTTATCAAGCACCGCAGCTTTATCCTTCACAAGGAGCTATCGCGCGAACAGCTGGTGGCCGGTACGGCATTGGATACCGTGATGAATAGCTATGAAAGCATGCTTCCCTTCAAAATGTTTCTACATACTGCGATCGATCAGTAGGGGAAGCAGATTTTCCCCATATTTACAGCTGGAGCGCCGTCTAGGTGTTGAAAATCATCTGGATGTCCGCTGACCGTTTGATTGGCCAGTAATGCAAATAAGCAAGCTTCTTTGGCATCTGGGTCCATCTTCAAGACGGACAGTGGTTTTAAAGCGAGGCCGAAATGCGATTCAAGCTGGTTCATCAGCAGCGGGTTGTGGAGACCTCCTCCACTTATATAAAGTTTAAAATCAGGAGTTTCTTTTTCCAATATGGACAGGCCATCAATAATAGTTTGTGCGGTAAAGCGGTTCAAAGTCGCCATTATATCTGCGTGTGTGAGGTTTTGCAATCGGGCGACTTGAAGTTGGCGTTGTAACTGGTCGTAACTGAAAAGTTCTGGACCGGTAGTCTTTGGAAGCGGCAAGACAAGAAAGGGTTCGGTGAGCAACAGCTGCAGCAACTTTTCGTTTATTTGCCCTTGCGATGCCAGCGATGCGTCTCGATCCATGTCCAATCCGAAATGCACACTCATGTACTGATTCATTAGTGTATTTCCAGGACCCAGGTCCGTCGCGAATGCTTGCATATTGCTTTTTCGGCTAGGGATAAAACTGAAGTTAGAGATTCCCCCGATATTTAAAAGGACACGATCTTCCTCTGTATCGCTAAATAGCAGAAAGTCACCGTATAATGCTAGTGGAGCGCCTTGGCCACCTGAGGCAACGTGTTTTTGACGGAAGTCAGCGATGGTAATGATGCCCGTTTGTACAGCTAGGTGATCGCCGTCTCCGATCTGTAGCGTGCTATTTGGCAATTCTAGGTTTTTGGTTAGCGATTGTGGCGCATGATAAACCGTTTGACCGTGACTGGCTATCAAATCGATGTCCTCGGGTTTAAGATCCCACTGATCCAGTGCATCTAACACGAGATCAGCGTGTACCTGGGCGACCTGGGCGTTTAATCCACAAAGCAGCTGTTGATCGATAGACTGTTTAGAAAATACCTGTTTAATGCGATTCGTAAACTTGGGTGTATAGGGCTGGGTGATGAACGCTTTTAATTGAAGGTGAGTTTGATGACCTGTGCCGCGAATCTCGCACAGGGCAATATCGAGCCCATCTAAGGAGGTGCCTGACATTAATCCAATGATTAATCGACTGTCTTTGTTGGCGATGCGGTGGAGCTTTTCTATATCGGGGTTCATAACACGAAATTACAAAAACAATTGATGTCGCGGCTGGCAAATCTTTTTGTCCATTTCGAGCGTAAGCAAAGCCAAGATTTTGGTCGTATACCGCTGCGATTATGGCGATCTATAAATGGTGAAAACCTAAGCTTTTCTCGGCTATAGGAAGTCAAAATAACTTTGTAATCTCCATTCTTAATCTTATTTTTGGGGAAAAACAAAACGAATAGACATGAATTTTCCTTCAGAATTAAAGTACACCACAGATCACGAATGGGTTCGTGTAGAGGGTGATGAAGCCGTTATTGGAATCACCGACTTTGCTCAGAGTGAGTTGGGTGATATCGTGTTTGTAGACATCAACACTGTTGGTGACGAAGTTGCGGCAAATGACGTGTTTGGCACAATAGAGGCGGTAAAAACCGTTTCCGATTTATTTATGCCGGTGAATTGCACTGTATTGACCGTAAACGACGCTATCGATTCCAATCCAGAGCTGGTGAATACCGATCCGTATGGTGAGGGGTGGATCATTCGTGTAAAGCTGAATAACGTGGATGAGGTATCTGGATTATTGTCAGCTGAAGACTATCAGAAAGAGATCAACCTATAATCTCAAAGACATATTAAGAAGGCTGGCCCAAAATGGATAAATTTTGGGCCAGCTTTTTTATTTGGCTAGCTGTGGTACAAAGGAGTGAGGCCGACAGTAAGGCAGCAGAGATCGGTTGGATTCGTAAAGACCCTCGCCGCAGTTGAAGAGGGAATGTACCTCGAGAACATCTTCGGAGAAATCTAGTGGCTCATCTAAACGATATGCTGCTCAAATAATTGATCATAGCGTATACCATACTTTTTTCGGAGCCGTTGTTTAGCTTTTTTTATAGAATCTTGTCCGACGCCGAGAAGGTTGGCAATTTCGTGGTTATTCAATTCTAGTTTTTGGAGCAGAACGACACGGAGTTGTGACTCGGTGATGTCGGATAATTGTTCGGTGACATGGGTGAAAAATGTGGGGTGTTCCAAAATGAAAGTGTTTTTGAAACGGTTCCAATTTTCTTCGGTCATCAAATGTTCATCTAACAGCTTTTCAAGTTCTTGTCGCTGATCTTTTGATGTAGAAGAGGAAGATCTATCGAACTGCGCAACCACTTTCTTTAACGAGTCGATCGCTGCATTACGCTCTTGGAGAAAAGTCTTGTAGGATTGAATCGTCTGTTGTGCCTGAGCATATTTGTTCTCTGATTTTATTTTTTCCATTAGAAAGGTGTTCACCGTACGTTCGAATCGCAATTGCTGTAATTTGAGTGCTTGCTTTTTTGATCGTCGAAGTCCGAAAGTGATCACCGTGAGAAATACGCATAATGCAATCAGCACAACGCCTCTCATTTTAGACTGCTGCAGTTTGGCGCGTTGTATCAGTATGTTGTTTTCAGCTCTTGCCTGTTGTAAGCTTAGGTTGACCTTCAGAACAGCACTTTCCCCGTCTGTAACCTGGAGTAACTCTCGGACGTATTGGAGCCGCTGATGGAGGCGTAATTGCGCCTGTTGATCGTCTAGCGCTCGAGCAATGGTCAACCTTAACAGCGTGATGTCTTCGGTAAAGCCTAATAAATTGGGTCGGGGTTCTACATATTCGTTTGCTTGATTCAGCAATAGGGTTGCGGCTTCCCATTGTTGACGTTCCACATAAATCTTAGCTAAGCGGATGCGTGCAAATGCGGTGTTTCTATCATCGGCATGGGTTTCGGACAGTCGAATATCTTCCTGCAAGAGTGCTTCAGCTTCGTCAAGCTGTCCAGATGACATGGCGAGCAAGGCCAGTTCTCCCAAGGCTTTGGCATAGCGTACGGGGTCGCGATCTTTGCTGTTGTATTTCGAATTTAAAAAATGCTGCTTCGCCTGTGTAGAATCGCCTAGACTAAGGTGTTCTACACCCAGAGCGAACTCAATAGCACTTGCTCTAGATGAGGTGCTGTCTACCAGTGTGATCGCTTTTGATAGATAATCTATGGAGAGGGAATGCTCGCCGATATTCCCGAAGAAATAGGCGGTTTTCATGAAACAATCTGCTGGTTGGATGATCTGATCGGGAGCCGCTTGGGCGAGTTGTTTCGATGCGCTCAGAAAATGTGGATACGCTTTCTCCAGCTCAGAAAGTCGGTAATAGTAGTAGCCGAGTTGGGTGCTGGTCCAGGCCGATAGTCCGGGATGATTGACTTGACCTGCGAGGGAATCGGCCTTTTTAAAAATAGCTTCCGTTTCCGACACAATGCGACTGTCGTCTGCGGCTTCATGTTGCGCGCGGTGCACGGCATGTATAACCTCCAAGATCGCTTTGTCTCCGGGATTATGCGAGGAGACCGTCTTTAAGGTTCCGGTGTCGAGAGCGGCATTGATTTGGGCAATGAGGTGGTCTGACTCGGCTGTTGTACAGGTCGATAAAAAAAAGAGTATTAAAACACTCGAAATTAGGTAAAGTTGTCGCATGGTAAACGCATGTAGAGCGAATATAATAATATTTCTTTGTCTACACGAGCTGTCCGGTAAGCGAACTAGGCTTCAGGAAGACTATTCTCGCCTTTTGATCATGGAAGGGCGTATGCTGAATTCATTGTAAAAGGCTCTTGAAAAAGCTTGAACGGTGCTATAGCCGGATTCGTATGCGAGTTCTTTAATGCTAACATCGTGCTCACCCATTAACCGGTCAAGCGTCTCGCTCATCCGTTTTTTTTGTTGATATCGGCCTATGGACACACCGTACAGGAGTTTAAAATTTGCTTTTATTTTGTGACCCGTCGTATGGCAGGATGCAAAAAGCTGATCGTAATCTAATGTTTCGTAGAGATGCGTATCAATATGACGTTTAATGCGATCCAGCTCGTCTCTTTCTACGAGCGAGAGCAGGCCGACTCGCGGAGAATTTACCGGTTCTTGCGCCATAGCGCGGTGAAAAAACTGGATCAATAGCTCGGAAACTTTCAACTGCAAGTACCGGTTTCTTAAGGCGCCTTCGGGTAGGGTGCAACGAAACAGTTCGCGTAGGATGTGTTCTTCACGGCAATCAAACTGCATGATTTGACCGTGTGTCTGCTGGGTAAAAAAAGCTTGTTGGCAACGCGCTAGCTTCTCGGGATTGTATCCCTTGCAAAGCTCACTGAAGTGTTCTGCGTAGGTGTGCTTGTCAATAAATAGGGTCACCCATTCGTACCGTCCGCCGGCTTCCAGTTGAATCCATTTGCGCTTGAAATCAGCGTGCTCGGCCATGATGTATCCTTTTTGTAGCTTTTGATATACCTGTACGTCAGCATGCACGCTAGCTTTTTTGTCAACGTGTATATAATAATTTAAGGAGATTTCCTCCTCGACCGCGTGCTTGTGAACGATTGCAGCATGTTCAGTCGGGGTACAATTCATGTAGAATAGACGCACGCCTTCTAAGGGATTGCAAAACCCAATGGTGCCCTTACCTAAAATGGGTGCCTGATACCGAAACGTCGCGGTAGCCTCGTCCTGCTTCCACTCGTGAAATGGATGCTTTAAAAGATCCTCGATAAAAATGTGTTCTTCAGTAATGTTCATCATGATTCAGTTTTTCATTAGGTGGTTTTATTGTCGAGGATAAAACTAGATATAAGGGGCTATAAGTGGCTTATTTTAAGAGGGACAAAGGGGGGACAAATGGCTTTTTGAGTTAAACTGCTAACAAACGATTCAAAAATGGTAACAGCTAAGCGGTAGAGCGCTCTAGTTTTGCAACAGTAGATTATAACTTGTTTATTATGACCATTACCCATTGTTATCAAGAAAATCGAATCGTTTTCCATATCAAGGGAAAAATAGATACGATCACCGCTCCTCTATTCGAGGAGTATCTCCAAGCGCATTTAGATTTTGAGATCGGCGATATCGTTTTTAACCTATTCGAGGTGGAATACATAGCGAGCTCCGGTTTACGCTTGTTGCTTATTGCTGCAAAAACGGCAAAGGTAGCGGAACGTAAGGTTATTCTTCAGCAGGTGAACGCCACCGTTTTGCAGGTGCTTGCGATTTCCGGTTTTACATCCTTATTCGAAATGGAACGACAACATGGCTGCTTTACTACATAAGCTCCTTTTGGAGAGCATCGACGATATGCCCGCGCTGCCTGTGTTCTTTCAGAACTGTCAGCGTGCCATGCGGCTCTCTCCTCAAAATTTGGCGGAGCTCAACATCATCGCAGATGAAGTGGTTTCCAATATTTTTTTGCACAACAGCAGATCCGTAGAAGTCTTGCTCATGCTGTGTAAAAAAGGAAGGAAAATTAACCTTCGGGTAGAAGATACCGGTAAACCCTTTGATTTTTTAAGGGCACCTGAAGTGCAGGTGGACTTGCCGTTGAAGGATCGTCAAATTGGTGGTCTGGGTATTCTTCTCATTAGACGTTTGTCCGATGAGATCCGTTATTGCTACGATTGTCAAAAGAACAGGCTCACTATTATAAAGCAAATCCATTGAACCTATCATCGAAACTTATTCTCATCCTATCGCTAGGGATAGGCAGCATCTTCATGGGGGTGTCTGGGTACCTTTTTCTGTTTGTTAAGGCTCGGTTTGAGCAGGAGCTCGTCCATGAAATGCAGTTGGTCGGCGAGCTCTTTCGAGCCAATACGGTCAACCGTCTACGGGTGGTAGAAGAAATTGTGGAAAACACGGCGATCGCGCTCGGAAGACTTGAGATGGAAAAGCAGCGAACCGATTTATTGGAGCGGATTGTGACTGAAAACCAAGGAGACATCTACGGTATGGCGCTGGCAAACACACAACGGGATGATGCGCCTTATTTCTATAGAGATTCTTCCGTGGCGGGAGTGAATCAAATGAATTTGGCCGATAGCCTGTACCGATATCGTGAAAAAACATGGTTTCAAGTAGTTCTTAAGGACGGGCAGGCCCAATGGTCTCCGGCGTACCAAGACACCAATGGGGGCGATGCGTTAATGTCGACGTACGCTGTTCCGATCACGGATCAATCGGGACGGGTCAGTGCGGTCTTGACAGGTGACCTTGCTTTAGCATGGTTTACAAAGGGGTTGGAGGATGTGACGGTGCCTGAGGACCATCAATACCTTTTCCTGACTGCGCGCGAAACAGGCGCGTTGTTGTCTGGTCCGCTTAGTTTGATGAAGGACAGCGTGTTGTTTTCGAGAATTGTAGGCGGTGCAGAGCATCAGACTTTGTGTATTCCGATAGCCAGAACGGATTGGGATGTCAACGTCGCATTTCCTCGTCAATTGATCGAGCAGAAGCTACATCGGGTGACCTTCTTTATCTTCTTACTGAGCCTTTTGGGGATCGTTTTGATACTCATTTGCATTTATTTTATCGGGACGACTATGGCCAAACCGCTGCGTTTGTTTACCACATACGTGCGTGGATTCGGAAAAGGGAACATCAACCAACGATTTCCCTATGACTCCAGAAAGGATGAGATTGGTGAATTGTCCCGTGCATTTACCACGATGCAAAGCGAGTTAAACGAATACATCGCCGCAATCCGGAGGAGTGAAACCGAAAGACAGCAAATAGTAAGTGAACTGGCTATTGGACGACAAATACAGCAATCACTGTTACCGAATTTGCACGATTGGGAAAAGGATCCGAACCTCGCTATAACCGGCTTTTTAAGCTCAGCTAAAGAGGTGGGGGGGGACCTGTATGATTGTTTTCTGACCGGGGACAATACATTGTGCTTTTTTATAGGGGACGTCTCTGGTAAGGGTATTCCTGCAGCCCTGTATATGAATGGAATCCGGGCGTATATTCGAGCACTCGCCCATCACCGGAAATCACCAGCTGCAATTATCGAGCAAATCAACGCGGAGCTTTCGAGGCATAATGAGCTTTGCATGTTCGCAACGATGATATGTGGCGTATTGTGTACGGAAACCGGAAAGCTTTCCATTGCAAATGCGGGTCATGAGCCGCCGATCATCATTGAGGGGAATGGGAACCTCAGGGTACTGTCGGCAGACATTAGTCCAGCGGTAGCGATCCTGGATACTGCACATTACCACACGAGAACAAGCGTCCTAAATCGGGGTGAGATGCTGTTTTTATATACCGATGGCGTGCTGGATGCGGTCGACAAGCACGGCGAACTTTTTGGAAAGGACCGATTATTCGACTTGCTCGCCAACGCAGGTGAGCTCGAATCCGGAGGGATTATCGAGACGGTAAGAAAAGAACTGGAGCGTTTTACGTGGGCGGCGGAACCTTTTGATGACATTACTTTATTAGGCATACAATATAAACTCAGATGATGAACCCTACTTACGCTCCACTGAAACTCGTCGTACCGAATCAGATGGGATATTTGCCGATTGTCTTAAAGACAGTCGAAGAACTGTGTTATCAACAAGGCTTTGACGAGAGCACGATCAGATCGGTAGTCCTCGCCTGTGAGGAGGCTATTGCTAACGTGATTTTGCATGCGTTTTCACCAGACGAGGAGGCTGAATTTACCATACAGATTGCGCCTTCGACAACAGGAATTGCTTTTCATGTTTTGGACAAAGGGATGCCTTATGATCCCGGAAGTGAGACTTTTGACGAGGAAACGTTGCGCGGATTGGGGCACTTGATGATGGGAAGGCTGATGGACCGCGTGCAGTTTCATAACCATGGAAATCGAGGAAAGGAATTGGTGTTGCACAAATATTTTTCTCAGGATGAACTCGTGACCGAGAAACTGAAGCGACCTGAGGTCGTCGAAAATCAGGTGAAACAGTTTTTATTGGAAGAAATCGAATATCGCCTGTTTCAGCCGCAGGATGCTTTGGAAATTGCGCGTTGCGCCTATGAATCGTATGGGTACACCTATGCTTACGAGCATATTTATTACCCCGAGCGGATTCGGGAACTGAATGAAAGAGGAGAGCTAATCTCATTGGTGGCGACCTGCGGAGAGCAGGTGTTGGGACACGTTGGGCTTGTGAAATTTGAAGGTGTCTCCGGAGTTTATGAGCTCGGGCTGGCCATGACCAAACAGGGGTACCGCGGTTTACATATTTTTTCAACACTCGCCGCTCTTGTTTTAGCGGAAGCGAGGAAAAGGGGAATCATGGCCATCTTTGGCCAATTTGTGACCACTCATATCTACTCTCAAAAAGCGCCATTGCGGATCGGGATGCGACCGACTGCACTACTTTGCGCGTATGTACCTAGCGATATCGATTTCCGAAAGATCAAGAAATCAATGGGACAGCGATCGGCTGTGTTGGTGATGACGCGGGTATTAGCTGAGCGTGGTGTGGTACGCATTTTCGTACCCCAGACGCATCGGCCGATGTTACAGCGAATTTATGACGAAATGGGGCAAGCAGTCGAGTTCGCTGAGTCGGATATAGTTCCGGCTCAATTATCGGAGACCTCCCTGTCCATCAATGCCAATATGCGCATGGGTAAGCTGTTTTTCCAACGTATGGGCGTAGACATCGATCAGCACTTAAGGAACCATGTGATGCAGGCGCGGAAGGAGGATGTGCAGATGATCGAGGCGTTCGTCAACATGTGCTTGCCGGACGCGCCCGGGCTTATTGCCGCCGCTGAGCGATACGGCTTTGCGGTGGTTGGGGTATTGCCGGGTGCGCTAGAAGGTGATTTGCTGGTGCTCCAATATTTTAATGGCGTGCATGTACAGTTTTCCGATATCGAATTGGTGCCCGAAGGGAGTTTTTTATTACCGTATATCCAGAACACAATTAATCCATAGCATATGAAGATTAAATCTGCAGAAAAGAGGCACCTCTGGCGAGGACAACGACTCAGCCAGGAGGAGTTGCAAGCGCATCTGCCGCAACTCCCGAATGCCATTGAAGAAGACTTACAATATCATTTACCCACCGGAGTTCTAATGGAAGCTTGTGAAAAGCTTCGCCTCCGTATCTGCGACGGGTTGGAGCCGGAATTGCTGGAGGCACTTATGGCTACTGGAGCCACGCAGAGGCAGGCAGACCATATCCTATGCAACGTAGCGACGTTTATGGAGAAGGATCATATGTTTAGTAAGCTGAAGCGTGAATTGGGAAGTTATTTTCCTTTTGATTTCAATCGACCGGATTATAGCGCGTCGCATTTTGAAGCTTGGAATCCACTTGGTGTACAGTTCCATGTGGTGTCGGGAAATGCCTTGCAGGTGGCCGTGATTAGCCTGTTGGAGGGTTTGATGGCCGGGAATATAAACATTCTAAAAAACACGTCTCGTAACGGGCTTTTTGCGACCTTATTTTTTCAACGACTGATTGAGCAGGACGCGCATGGCTTGCTTCAGCACTTCATCTACGTTTTTGAGGTCTCCTCACAAGAAAAAGACATCATCCAACACTGTATCAATCTGGCGGATGTCATCTGCATCTGGGGAGGAGAAGAGGCGGTTAAAAGCATTCGTGCTATGACCCCAGCGGGAACGCGCATTGTGGTTTGGGGGCACAAAATCAGCTTCGCGTACTTCACAGAGGAGATGTTGCTGCGCACGGATGAGATCTCCCGGCTTGCGGAAGACATTTGCAAGCGTAATCAGCAAGCTTGTACCAGTCCACAATGTGTGTTGGTAGAAAGCACTAACCACAACGACCTACGTATTTTCGCAGAACAACTCGTACAGCAGCTCGAAAAGGTTGGACAGGCATATCCTGTTTTGCAGCCATCTCTAGCCGAGCAGGCCGAAATAACAGCGGTAAAGGTGGTCCACGAGACCGAAGCAGCATTGCAAATGGGGGAAGTGTACGAGGCTGGGGACTTGTCGTTCCGGGTGTTGGTCGACTTCCGTCCTGGATTGCGTCCTTCGCCATTGTTCCGTACAATTTGGGTTAAGCCCATAGAACGAAAGCAACTGACTGCTTTGCTTCGTCCTTTAAATCCTTATTTGCAGACTTGCGGCTTGGCTGTAGATCATTTGGAAGATCTGGTGGAAGTGACCAGAATGCTTTTAAAAGCGGGTGTACAGCGGATTACGGAAGTGGGGCAACAGCATGATGCCTATACTGGTGAACCGCACGACGGCGTGTATGCCTTACAACAATATACGAAACGGGTAGCTGTTCGCTACCACAGCGATTTAACGAGCAGAATACCGGCTTTTCAATACATTATCCCAGAGAATTATCAGCGAAACTTGGAAGGTTCGCCTGTAATGGACAAGGAAACCCGTCAACAGCAAATCAACTCTTCTGCAAAAATTTATTTGAAAAGTGGAGGGAGTACCGGGCAGACGAAAGTTTCCGGTTATTCTTGGGCCGATTGGAGAGCTCAGGTGGAAGTGATGGCTGAATCCTTTTACATTGGTGGTGTGCAGCCTGGTGATCGTTGCGCCATTTTATATTCAGCCGGAAATTTGTACGGGGGCTTCATTACGACACTTATGGCGCTCGAGAGGATTGGGGCGACGGCACTCACCATTGGGTCGAATGCTGACCTGGAAACCATTGCTGAAAACATCGAGAGTCTACAACCGAATGTGGTCCTGGGAATGCCCTCCTTTCTACGTAAGCTTTTTCGCGAACAATCCGGTAGGCTCCAGCAAATGACCTGCTTTGAGAAGCTGTTTTATGGAGGAGAGCTCATGACGGTGGAGCAGCAAGGCTGGTTTAAAAAGGAGTTCGGGTTTCAGACGATCAGTTCCCCCGTATATGCGAGTAACGATGCATTGATGAACGGTTACGCTTGCGCATATTGCGAAAACGGAGAGTTCCACGTGCCCACACGCCTGATGGAGGTCGAAATTTTTAAAAGAGACGAGGATCAACCGGCTGATGCAAGAGAAATAGGTAGGCTACTGGTGACGAAAAAAGGCATAAAAGATCCGGAACTGGTGCGTTACGATATCGGGGACCTTGCTCGGTGGGTGGGCACGCCCTGTCCGTGTGGCCACCAAACGCCTAAGTTTCGTTTAATGGGCCGTTCAGGGGATCTCGTTCGTTGCGGGGCGAAGTTCATTAATTACCGTGAAATAACGAACTATATCGTTAATAACTTTCACTACACCGACGACATTCAATTGATCATCGAAACACAGATAGAGGGACCAGACCGAGCGACGTTACGTGTGCTTCCTAGCCTAGCGGGCAAAGAACAAGTTATTGCTCAATCCTTGCGCGAAGCAATTCCCGATCTCGCCTTTGCCGTAAAGCACAGGCATTTGGAATTGGTGATTGAGTGTTGTCCTTTCAGTGGCTTTGAGGTCGCTCAGGCTAGCGGTAAAACCAGACCTATTGTGGATCGTAGAAACTAATCACATCGTTATGACCTTTATACCAAAATTAGAAAATTGCTTGCCGGAGATGTCCCGCATGGAAAGCATTTGGAAACTGATGCAATTTGCGCCTTATACAGCCTTGGGGGACACCGAGGAGATGTATATTCAGGCACTCCGAGAAAACATCTCTTATCATTATCGACATAACGACTTCTATCGAAATTTCCTGATCCGAAAGAAGTTCATGCCGGAGCAATTGCAAAGCATTGCGGATTTGCCTAATGTGCCCTTTATCCACGCGAATTTCTTTAAGCAACATGTGGTGACTACAGCTGTCCTGGATCAGGTGGTCATGCACGCGACCTCTTCGGGTACCTCAGGGCAAAAGTCTCAGCACTTTTTGGACCGTTGGACGGAGCATGTGGTATGGCATATTGCAGACGTCAGTCAGCTGGCAAACGGATTTCCGTCAGATGAACCCTGTAATTACTTGTTGTTTAACTATGAACCGTATGCCGGGTTCCATGCCGGATCGGCGATAACCAACCAACGCATGGTGAGGTATGCGCCAACGCTAGATTTGCAGTATGCTTTACGTCTCGACGGAAGTGGGGGTCATGAATTTGATCGCTTTGGCGTAGTGGATAAACTTTTGGGCTATCAGAAAGAAGGTCGCCCGGTGCGGATGATGGGATTCGCTGCGTTCCTCAATTTTACAATCGATCGACTTATGGAGTTCGGATATACCGAATTACCCCTGCATCCCGATTCGCGTTGTTTATTTGGCGGCGGCTGGAAAAACCATCAAGATAAGGAGATTCCTAAGGCACAGTTTTACGATAAAATACAGCGTTTTTTTCACATTCCTTTGGCTAATATACGAGACAAGTACGGGTCTGTGGAGCATCCCATCAGTTTTGTGGAATGTGAACACCAGTATTTGCATATTCCAACGTATGAGCGGGTCATCGTAAGGGATGTCAAGACGTTGCAACCGTTAAACTATGGGGAGGTGGGCTTTGCGCAGCTTATTTCGCCAGTGATTACCTCGATGCCTTCGCATAGTATTTTGATGGGAGATCTGTTTTCCTTGCATCCTCCTGGATCCTGTGCTTGCGGGCGGGCAACGCCCCGTGTAGTGGTTGAAGGGCGAGCCGGTGTGAGCAAAAACAAGAGCTGTGCAATCGCAGCCTCTGAGCTATTAAGCGGAAAGAGATGAGAACACATCTTCTGGTTAGTCGGCCTGAGTTTCGCCGTTTTTTTATTGCTCGTTTGATCTCCAATATCGGGGCGAAGTTTTATACTATAGCGCTCGCGTGGCACGTGTTAGATCTCGATCCGGAGCGAGGAAAAAGCGCGCTGGCATTATTGATGGCTCTCAATGTTCTACCCATCGTCTTGGCTGGTCCTTTCATCGGCGCGTTGATTGATCGTTGGGATAAGCGTCATTGTATGATTGTGGCGGATAGTGTGCGGGGTGGACTGATTGCTACACTGACAATATTGCTGCTTAGTGGTCATTTGACGATGCCCTGGATATACAGCATCAGTGTGTTACAGGCACTGTGTGTACCGCTATTCGACGCTGCCGCGCAATCGGCCATCGCACCGCTCACTAGCAAGGACGATCTTAGTAAAGCCACTTCCCTCAATGGGGCAGGTAGTCAGATTGCGGCGGTATTGGGCGCGTTTCTGGGAAGTCTAATGCTGCATTGGGTGGGCATAAGCGGTGCTTTCCTTTTTAACGCCGGCTCGTATGTGGTGGCGGTATATTTGTTGTTCCGGATCAAAACTCCTTTGGGTCCGGAAGAAGGATCTACGAGCTTTTGGCTTCAGTTTAAAGAAGGTGTAGCTTATATGCGATCGAATCGGCAGTTGTATAGCCTGTTGTTCATATTCGGGCTCATGAATTTTTTCTTCGCTCCGCTGCTGCTTTTGCTTCCGATTGTGATAAAAGAGGACTTAGCGCTGCCGGCGAGTGCCTTGGCTACTCTCGAAGGCTTTTTGGCACTGGGGGCGTTGGTGGTGACGGTCTATTTGAGTATTAAACCCATTCAGCGTGCTCCCTATGGCTATTTATGCGTGTCCTGTGTGGTGATGGCGGCCGCATTTTTAGTGCTTGGCAAGCTGCACGTCATGCCCGCTATGAGTTGCAGTTTATTGGTTGTAGGTGTTTCGGTTTCCATTGCCAATACGATAGCCATGTCGCTCTTTCAGCATACGGTACCCCATAAGTTGAAGGGACGGTTTTTCGCGGTGCTATACACCTTGGTGTACGCGACGATGCCACTGAGTTACAGTTTAGTCGGTGTTTTGCTACAGCATATCAATGCGTTTGATGTTTTACTTTACTGCGGTACAGCCATGCTTAGCTTATCCGCACTTATCCTGTGGATACCGCGAATGTCTATACCAAAACCTGCTTTGCCAACCGGCTTTCAAAACTGTTAACAAAAACTCATCAGATGGTAACAGCGCCGCAGCCAACAGCATTAGCTTTGTCCAAGAAATTAACATTTTGAAACATGAAAAAATTCACAATCGTTTGGGGTGTAGCCTTATCATTGGCTCTCCTTATTTCCTGTAAGAAAAGTAATGAGGGATCGGATCGGCAGGAACAGCGGACGCTATTTTCCAAATACGTTGCTATAGGTAATTCCTTATCAGCCGGTTATGCTAACCATGGTTTGTATCGGGCGGGGCAACTGGTTGCATATCCCAATTTGATGGCACAACAAATGCAAAAATTGGGTGCGGGAGATTTTAGAACACCGTTGTTTTCAGAGGATAAAGCGAACGGTTCGGGATATATGGTATTGGACGGTTTAACCGATGGTATACCCAGGTTTAAGCAGATCGATACGGAACTGGCATTTCGCTCGTTTGACCCACCATTACTGGAGAAATACACGGATTCAATCGAAAATCTAGGGGTGCCTGGGATGCGAATGGATATGGCGTTCGCGCCGGGGTTAGGGACTGCCGAAGGGAACATGTATTTTGAGCGGCTTTTATCTTCAGATAACGCGATGACGACGTACTTCGATTATTCAGTAAGCCAGAATCACAGCTTTTTCTCTTTTAGTCTCGGGAACAATGATGTGTTGGGCTATGCCGCTAACGGGGCCGTGACAACGGGCCCCACCACTGTTTTGACGAGTTTGGAAACGTTTCAAAGCGGCCTGACGAAATACATAGGCGCGTTAACCGCAAACGGCCAGAAAGGAGTCATTGCGACGATTCCGGAGGTCACATCCACGCCTTATTTTTCTACGGTAACAAAAGAGCTGTTGCTTGGCCAGATTAACCAAGCTTCGGAGGGAGGCTTTCAAGAGCTTTATATTGCGACTAAAGACGGCGTCCGTTCGGCGGGTTCGGACGATCTTTTTGTGTTGGAGATGGCGACCAATGGGCTGTTTGGAGTGGACGGCTACGGCCTTTTTCCTGACCATCCCATAGCGGATCAATATGTCTTAGATCGTCAAGAGGTGTTGGAGGTGCAGGAGCGCACCATCGCCTTCAATCGTTTGATTCGGGACCTCGCAAGAGATAAGGATCTTGCACTTGCGGATGTTCATCAATTTTTGAATGAAGTAAAGGGCGGTATAACGGTAGAGGGGGTGACCGTTAACGCAGATTATATCACAGGAAAAGCGTTTAGCTTAGATGGTATACATCTCACTCCAATAGCCAATGCGCTGATGGCCAATCTTTTCCTTCAAGCCATTAACAACCAGTACCAAAGCGAGATTCCGCTACTTAGCGTTAAGGCGTATCTATCGGAATAAATTTAGAACTGCTAACAAATAGTGTAAAATTGGTAACAGGAGCTGCCCTCGCCGGGATAGATTTGTAATATATAATACGTAGCGATTATGAAAAAATCAATTAAACAGGGCTATTTAATCGGTATCACGATATTAAGTATGCTTAGCCTGGTCCAGGCACAAGAGAAAAACACCTTCTATGTGGGGTATGGCTTCGGTACCCATGATGATTTTCAAACTTTCTGGCAATCAATGATATCCGCTATGATGACCTTAGGTGCTGGTAGTTTTAATAGTGAAAAGAGTACAGGCAGCATCTATGCAGGATACCGAAGAGCAATCACCGAGCGCTGGGAGTTGGGTGGATTTTTAGCCTATGAAGGAATGAAAATAGATATGCGGGTTTTGGATCAATACCGTTTTTTTAAAAAGCATAATTATAGTGCAGCTCTTGAAGCTCGGTACAATTACCTTTCTAAAGAAAAGATACGCCTTTATTCCGGACTAGCAGCGGGTCTTTCTATACATCGCTTGCGCGAGGAGGTTGTGGAGGATAATTATGATGATGTTGACCGGATCGACGACGATTTGAGGAGTGCTTTTCAGTTGGACGTTATTGGCATTTCATACGGAAAGCGATTTGCTCCGTTTATTTCGATAGGTTGGGGATATAAAGGCCTGCTCAGTGTAGGCTTGCAAACAAGCTTTTAAGCGTTCAGCATCATGGATTTACGCTCACTCGGGTCGCGATTATCGCTAGCTTGGATGCTGGTGATATGGCCTTATATCGTGAAATCGGCTCCATTATCGCTGGATACGGCGCAAGTGGATCGCCTGCCGGGCACTCCGTATTGGCAAATGGGAGTTGCTCCCGCGACCTTGTTTTCGGCTAGTGCACTTTCTTGGGGCTATCGAAAGGAAGCCCGGGAGATTAGAAATCGGTACATTCCCAACTTTCGTAGTCACTACGATGATTATCTCCAATATGCGCCCGCGGTGGGGGTGTTTGCACTAAAAGCCGCTGGTGTTAAGGGACGAAACCGGATGGGCAGGGCTGCAGTGTCCTACATAGCGAGTATAGGGGTGATGGCTTTACTGGTCAATTCGTTGAAATACACCACCAAAGTCGTCCGTCCGGATGGATCGAAAGCGAATTCCTTTCCTTCGGGACATACCTCTAACGCGTTTATGAATGCGACATTTTTACATAAAGAATATGGGCTTGTAAGCCCGGTATATAGTATTGCTGGCTACACGGCTGGCTCGCTAACTGGCATTGGTAGGAATTTGAATAATCGGCATTGGATTTCGGATGTGTTGGCTGGGGCTGGCATCGGTATACTTTCCACGCAGTTGGCCTACCTGTTTGTTGATCGGTTATACAAAGACGAGGGCGATTGGGCTGGAATCTATACGTCGGAATCCACTGGTCAGAGACCGTCCTTCTTGTCGCTGAAGTTGGGCTACGCTCATGCGACTAAACCGTTGGTGGATTATTTTGAACTCGGGGCGAGTTCTGAACGCGGGTTTGAACTTGGATTAGAAGGCGCTTTTTACTTTTCCCGTAATTGGGGGATTGCTGCGGATTTCGCCTTTGTCAGTTTCCCGATCCATACCAGCGATCGGTTTGACTTGCCGGAAAGCCAAAGCCAATTTGAGATTTTGACCCAACCTATGGGCGGTCTACGCTTTGCTATTGGCCCACATTATACCTATCAGGTAGCGCCGAAATACAACCTGCAAATGAAGTTGACCGGCGGGGTACTTGGGATGGCCAAGGGCAATGTATCGGTGAAGTGGGAGGGGCACGACGACGATAATAATGTGCTTAATGATGAGTTTGAGGTCGTCAACTTTCGTCCGAAGCGCACCTGGACCGCAGGAACTGGGCTCGCGCTTACCCGTATGCTCAATCGTGAATTGGGCGTAAGTGTGTACGGTGATTACTATTACGCTAGACCGCTCAACACGTATGAAACGTTACCCAGTCCTCTGGACCCGCAACAGGAGTATTATTTTAAAGAAACCGGTAGAACACCTTTCTCATATTTTACGGGTGGGCTACGAATTTCCGCATTTTTTTAACACATAAATTATAATAATATGAATACGATTAAACGTTTACTAAGCTTATGCTTTATTGCCGCAGTAGCCTTCGGGAGCTGTAAAAAAAGCGACGACAACCCCAGACCAGACGATCAGATTGACGTGATCGGAACCTGGAAATTGAAAGAAAAGAAATTGGAGGGATTGAAAGATGGCAAAGTGATTGAAACAGAGATTGGAACGGTAGGAAAAGATTTCCAGAACTGGTATATGCAATTTGCTGGAGATGGCGTCGTCCAGATCATTGACAGCGATGAGTTTCCAGAACCGGAAATTGAAAAAGGAAGGTATAGCCTGAAAGAGGGAACGTTGCAAGTGATAGTGGATGATAGTGTGATTGATTTTCAAGTTATTAGGAAGGGAAATGCGCTAACGCTTGTGGGGGAGCTGGATTGGGGAGATTTAGACGACTTGGATGACTTCGATTTCGACTTTGATGTTGAAATCGAATATGAGGGGATTGACGTGGATATCGTGCGTGTGAGCATGACTTTAGAAAAGACGGATGAGGATCCAATGAAGGTCGAGCACTTCCTTTTGGGTTCATGGACGATCGAGCAAGCAGTGGTTGAAGGGGTAATTGATTGGGAAGTCGCTGGTTCAGAAACGATCACTGTTGCCGATGGGCTAACGCCTTCTGTTTACGACTTTAAGTCGGACGGTACGGTGACGATAACGGATCCGGAGGACGAAGAGGTCCGCAGCGGAACCTACAATGTTGGTTGGGGGGAGATTACTATCGATTTGGATGGGGAAGATGAGGACGATCAGTTCCGATATGCCTTTGACGACCAGCGGTTAATCCTCACACAACAGCGTGTATCTGCTGAAGATTTATTTGATTTCATTGACGAATTTGATGAGTACGACTTTTATAACCTCGTGTTAACCTTGTCAAAATAGTGCATATCATTGTGCAATTGGATATGCGACGGATTGCATTTAGCGCATTTCGTAACAAAAATAGGCGCCCGAGGCGCCTATTTTTGTAGATACGGGTGTCATTCCGTTACCCGTGTTGCTGTGCATACATGCCAGCAGAAAAGAGGACTCTTTGTTGCCCTATCCTGCTATTTTTCTACGGTTAGTTGTACATCCGATACAATTTTTTGACCCTCTACCTCAAGTTCCATTTTGAGTGTTGCGATTTTGGTATAATGTGTTTCGGGATCAATGGTGTATGTTCCAGTGATCGTGCCTACTTTATTGTCTTCGTCGTCGAATAATTCACCACTGGTTTCCAGTTCATGACCTTGATCGTTTGAGCCGATAAACGTATTGGTGGCTTTCGTGGTCATGCCGTTGGCCGTGCTTTCTGTGTCCCAGCTGTCTCCTGGTTTAACAGGTTTGTCGGGATAGGTGGCCGTCATAGCCAAGTTTTCAAAGCCACTATTCATACTGTTTTCTTCGTCATCTGCAGAAGTCGAAATCAATTTGCCTTTATCAGAGGTCACAATAGTAATGGTCTGACCAATGAGGTTTTCCATTTGTGAGCCCAACATCGCAGACATCGGGTCGTCCGACGGGTTTTCTGAGTCCCAGCTCATGGTCATCATTCCGGCGTCCATGTCCATTTTCACCGCGTCGGTAACATTCGCAAACGTATAATTGCTGCCTTCATGGGCGGTGGTCGTAATCGTAGACTTGGTCACAATGTCCATAATCATGGGCTGCTCGCCATCGATATCCATTTTCATGGTGGTGACTGCTCGCATTGCCTCGTTAAGCGGAACGTTCAATTTGAAATCGACTTCTTGTGCCTGCGATTGAATGGTAGCTGCCGTAAGAAGGAAAAGGATAAATAACTTTTTCATAAAGTTGGATTATATACGTATACGTTTATTGTTTGGATTCCTACATCCATATTTGGATTAAAAGTACAAATTTTTAAACATTAAATATAAAGGGGTGTTGTTTTTTCGCTGAAGAACAAAAATAATAACTAGGTGCTGCTTAGTATTGGTGATTCCAGTTCGTTGTAAAGAGAAAAGCCCGGGCTTCAAGTCCGGGCTTTTTATATTTCGTAAAGTGCTCTATGTGCGGGTGTTTACTTGGAAATGTAAGCCACTTCCTTAACCGCTTTGACTACTTTTGCTACACTTGGTAGGCTCGCCTCAACAAGTGTCGGAGCATAACCTAATGGTACATCCGCCGAGGTTACTCGAAGTACAGGGGCGTCTAAGTAATCGAAGGCGTGTTTTTGTACATGGAAACTCACCTCTGAAGAAATGGACGCTAATGGCCACGCTTCCTCTACAATGACAAGGCGGTTGGTCTTTTTAACCGATTCGATAACAGCAGGAAAATCAATCGGACGTACGGAACGTAAATCAATAAGCTCCACACTTACACCCTCTTTCTGTAATTCTTCTACCGCTGGTAAGACGACCCGAGAAATCATTTTTCCGAAAGAAACTACCGTCACATCTGTTCCTTCCTGAATGATATTGGCTTTCCCGATGGGTAAATAAAATTCTTCTTCTGGAACGGGCCCTTTATCACCATACATCACCTCAGATTCCATAAAAATTACCGGATCTGGGTCGATAATAGCTGATTTTAATAATCCTTTTGCGTCGTAAGGGTTTGATGGAACAACCACTTTAAGCCCTGGGGTATTGGCATACCAATTTTCAAAATTCTGCGAGTGCTGTGCGCCAAGTTGTCCAGCGTTACCTGTAGGTCCGCGAAAAACAATCGGACAGGTCAACTGCCCGCCACTCATTTGATGAATCTTCGCCGCTGAGTTGATCACTTGGTCGATGGCAACTAAAGAGAAGTTGAAGGTCATGAACTCAATGATTGGTTTTAAACCATTGGTTGCCGCACCTACGCCAATTCCTGCAAACCCAAGTTCGGCAATAGGCGTGTCGACAACGCGTTTCGCTCCGAATTCGTCAAGCATTCCCTGACTCACTTTATATGCTCCATTATATTCCGCGACTTCCTCGCCCATCAAAAAGATTGTTTCGTCCTTGCGCATTTCTTCGTTCATTGCTTCCCGAAGTGCTTCTCTGAATTGTATTTCTCTCATCAGTTTACAGATAGTGAATTTTATGATAGGCAAAAATACGATTATTTCTTGAATATTCGTAGCGTGAGCGAGGGATATTTACTTTGCGCGGACACAATTGACAGGTGGTATTATCACTCTGCGCGATCGTTTGCGAAGGAACTGATCCATTCGTTAAGCGTTTGAATCGCTAGCGGTATATTCCAGTTTTCGCGATTTCTGGTCTCCACGAGGTTCGAGACCGCCCGAACCTGAAGCCGAGGGGTAGATACGGCTTGGGCCGCAAAGAAAAAGCTCGCTCCTTCCATGCTTTCTAAAAGATCGGTGCCGTAAAAATCAGTTACCGTTTGAATGCGAGGGAGGTGGCCGTGCACACAGTTAACCGTCAGGGCGTCGACGGTTGGTAATCGGGTGAAAAGTTCGTCCGATAGACCGCCGTCGGGAGCCTGCTCACGAAAGACGGCCTGACCGAAGCCTAGTTCGTTAATTGGAATAAAATCTACTCCGTTCTCTGCCCCAAATAAATGTATTTGATCGGTAGTAATTCGGAAAAGCGAGCCCAGGGCATGAGTAGGGCTAAATGTACCCGCGATACCCACATTCAGCAAGAGATCATAGGATCGCGCTGCCAAATGATGGCCCATAGTGAACGCGGTAGCTACCATTCCCACCCCGGTGATCAGATAGTCTATTCCGGAAGCCTCTAAAGTAGGAATAGAAGGCGCAATTTCCGCTTCTGTAGCGGCAACAATTAACGTTTTCATGATGGCTCAAAATACTAAATTTCGGGAATTTAGCCTATCTTTGTGGTATGATTTATATAACAAGACGTGAACGTTTTAATGCGGCGCATAAACTTTTTCGCGAAGAATGGTCGTTGGAAAAGAACGAGGAGGTCTTTGGCAACTGTTCCAATCCTAATTGGCACGGTCATAATTATGATCTATATGTCACTGTAAAGGGTCATGTCAATCCAGAAACGGGATTTTTAATCGATTTGAAACGAATGAAGGAAATTATGGTTTCCGAGGTGATCGATAAATTGGACCATAAGAATGTGAATTTGGATGTGGACTTTATGAAGGGGAAAATGGCATCGACCGAGATTATGGCGATGGAGATATTTAATGTATTGAAGCCTTTTTTCGAGGGAGAAAATGTGCTGTTGCATTGCGTACGCCTTCATGAAACCGAGAACAACTACGTCGAGTATTTCGGCGATTAATCACTTACTTAAACTCTGAGATGACAAATAATATAGAAGACTTCGAAGAAGAAGAACAGAATGGCTACCTCAAAATTGACCACTACAATGAGAAAACGGTGGACCGGATCGCGGCTCACTACGTAGATATCTTAGCAGCGCTCGGTGAGGATAGCCATCGCGAAGGGCTGTTGAAAACCCCGCAACGGGTCGCAAAAGCACTCCAGTTTTTAACGCACGGTTACGGAGTTGACCCCGCAGCACTTTTGAGAGGAGCGATGTTTGAGGAAGAATACAGTCAAATGGTCGTGGTAAAAGATATCGAGGTGTATTCGATGTGCGAACACCATATGTTACCCTTTTTTGGGAAAGCACACATCGCTTATATCCCCAACGGGCATATCGTCGGGTTAAGTAAAATTCCGAGGGTTGTTGATGTGTTCGCCAGGCGTCTGCAGGTGCAAGAACGTTTGACGAATGAAATTAGAGATTGCATCCAGGAAACATTAGCACCCGCAGGCGTTGCTGTGGTGATGGAATGTCAACACATGTGTATGGCGATGAGAGGAGTACAGAAACAGAATTCTGTGACAACCACATCTGCATTCACAGGAGCTTTCCAAAACGATGTGACACGGTCGGAGTTTCTTCGATTGATTACGGCAACTTTGGTTTAATTACATGTGGTTCCCTGTCCCCCGGGGAACTTTTTTATTTGTTATGTCTGTTATTTGGTGTGCAAGCTGTTTGTTACGCATGATTGTGTTGTGTATCAGTGTGTTGTGTTAAAGTCCTTGTGTGGATATAACGGGAATATTTATATTTGCTAGGTATGTTGTTAGAGCCTGATTTACTGAACGCCTATTTGGAAAGTACCACTGACCAAGAAAGTCCGTTACTCCAACTAATCCATCGTGACACCTATCTGAAAGAAACGATGCCACATATGCTTTCTGGACATTATCAGGGGCGAGTGCTTTCCATGCTGAGTAAATTGATCGCTCCTAGCACAGTGTTGGAGATTGGAACGTTTACGGGGTATGCTACACTTTGCTTAGCGGAGGGGCTTAGCGCAGGGGGGAAGATACACACGATTGATATTAACGAAGAGCAGCAGGATCGGGTTCAAGGCTATTTTGACCAATCACCACATGCGGCGCAAATCTGTTATCACATTGGCGATGCCGCGGAGGTACTTCCAAAAATTGGTGGGGTTTTTGATCTGGTATTTATTGACGCCGATAAGAAGCGCAATTTATACTATTTTAATGAAGTCATTGACCGCGTGCGATCAGGTGGACTGATACTCGTTGATAATGTGCTGTGGAAGGGAAAGATCTTTGGTGAGACACCGGATAAGCAAACGCAAGGTGTGATGGATTTGAATCGGACGCTTGCGGCCGATCAGCGTGTAGAGAAGTTGATTCTTCCTGTGCGCGATGGACTTTTTGTGTTACGCAAAAAGTAGTATTTAACTAACTTGTGTTATATGTTAAAGTATTGCAGATGGATCGCTGTGCTTGCCCTAATTTTGGGCGGTACTATTTTTGGAGCTAGCGCGCAAAATTACACGACGAAATCCTATATTGAAACGCATGGGCCAACCGCCCAGAAATTAAGCCGAGAAACTGGCGTGCCGGCATCAGTTATCCTGGCGGTTGCCATTCACGAAAGTGCGTATGGAAATAGTCGAATTGCACGTTATCTAAACAACCATTTTGGAATCAAAGGGAAAAACCAAAGCAAAAAAATTCGATCAGCCTATAAAGGGTACGGTAGCGTGATGGATTCTTACAGGGACTTTGTGGGTCTTTTAAAGCGACGAAAGGCCACACGACCCCTTTTCGACAGGCACGCGTCGGATGATTATAAAAGTTGGGTGCAGGGCATTGCAAGAGGCGGTTATTCGGAATCAAAAGATTGGCCTAAAAAAATAATTTCTACCATCGACCATTATGATTTGGAAAAATATGATGAAAAAGTCCCGCTTAATTAAACTGCACGGCTTGACATCATGGA
>DXCW01000098.1 GCA_019115805.1 Candidatus Sphingobacterium stercorigallinarum | reverse complement strand
AAGACAGAGGAAGCGATTGAATGGCAAGAGAAAGCCATTGCTGCAGTCGAGGACGTGGATAAAGCGGAGTATCAGGCGACCTTAGATAAAATGAAAAAAGGTGAGCCTACTTGGATCGACTAAGCGAGTTTGTTGCTAAAAGAAGGCTTGGAACAAAAAAGGCATATCGAGTACATTTCGATGTGCCTTTTTTGTCAGCCAAGGGACCGCGTCAATTAACTATGACGCGGCCCCTTTAATCGGAGAAGTTTAGTTTTGCTTTGCCCACCAGAGTGGTGTACTTACTCTGTCGGGACCGCCTAAGAGCCCCACCGCCTCTGCGTATCGGTCTGGGGAACCTTCCCGAAATGTGGAAGGGTACGGTAAGCGCTGTGGAAAGAATGTAATATTGTTGGTCATGAAGTTCCCTTCATTCAAATCAGGTAAATTCGGTAAGGGGTTTTCAATTGCTGGGTTCTCGAAGAATGGTAAGCCAAGACGTCGATGATCGTTCCAGGCTTCTAAGGGTAGCCAAGGCATGTTAGCTATATATTTTTGTGTAATAATCTTGGTCAGTGCGTCGTTCCTAACTTTGCCATTCTTGTATATGGTATTGGTTGGATACTGCACCTCTACTGTTCCTTTCGATTTATCATAACCATCTACATAATTCATGGTATACTGACTGCCCGGTTCTGTCGTGTGGGTGAAGCTTACCGAGGTTCCGACGCGATTGTAATCGGTCGAGCTTAGGTAGGCAGTCAAATATTCGGAAACGCCCCAGTATTCAAAATTAGCTTTTATGCCTTCTTCATAGGCAGCTTGAGCTGTTGTTTGGGTATTCCATCCTCGTAGAGATGCTTCCGCTAATAGAAAATAAGCTTCCCAGTTAGCGAAAAATATACGTTTATTCTCACTGGTTCTAAAAGATCGCGCGAGTCCGGGAATCTTTCCGATTTGAATGGATCGAATTTCATTTGCAGAGCCTTTTGCCCCAAAGTCTCCGGGGGCCATTGTGCTCCAGGTGTTTTTAGTGTCCAAATTGACGTCAGCTCCGCCATTCACCTTTTTCATAGTTACGGTGGTAATCTGTGCGTCATCGGTATAAGACGGGAAATTCGAAAATTGGGAACTGCTCTTGTCTCCGGGTATAAAGAAAGTTTTATATGCTCGTGGATCGATGGAATTGGGCAAACCGTCGAAGAAGTAACCAGCGGATGGATCATTTGTCATCTGAGAATAATGGTTCAATAATCGCATGCCTATATAGTTTGCTGGTTTTATATAGTTATGATAACTCGCTGATAGTTGTTCTTTGCTTGTAATGCCGCCTAGTCCTAAATAGATATTGTTAAGCGTTGCGGATAATACTTGGCCGTTCCACTCGCGACTCATGACGCCAGATAGGGGGTCCCAACCCGGTCGTTCTTGAATGGAGAATACATCGGCCGCATCTTTAATAAACTGCCCAGATGCCACAGCATCTTCAAATTCGGATTGTGCTTTTGAGTGGTCTACTTCGGCTATCCGCATAGCTAGGCGCATCCTCAGTGAATTTCCGTATTTCATCCACTGTAGCGGATTAAACTCATAGGCGTTGTCAAATTTCGCATAATCAGAGGGAACGGTGACATCGGACTGGATCTTTGATACAGCGTCTTTCAATTCGGCAAGCATGTAATAGTAAACTTCCTGTACAGTATTGTACTGAGGGTTGTCTCCTTGAAAACCTTCGACGGGAATCGGTCCGAAGTTATCCGTTGCCTCACTGAGTAAATACACACGCCAAATTCGGCTGATTTGAACCACATTATTAATGTGCTCTTCCGCTGTTCCGTCGTCGATGCGGCTTTGGCCAATAGATACAGCCTTGTTTATATTCGTAAGCCATTGCGACAGATAGCCTCGCCCCCAGTAGTCGGAAGAATAGCCGTCATTGGCTGTACCCGCTGCTAAACCAGAGGAGAGATGCTGACGTGCGGCTGTTTTCCAATAAATGACAAATGCCCGTTCCGCAATGTGGGGATCTTGTTGTGCGCCGATTAATGCATTGTTAAATAAATATTCGATTTGTACCTGATCTTCATTCACCTTTAAAGGATCTACGTTGATCTCATCGAATTTTGAGCAGGATGTTACACTTGTGATAAGTGTGAGACTGATTCCTATTTTTGTGATAATATTTTTCATTTTTTTTTGTTTAAAAGCCGAGTGTCAGGTTGACAAAATAAGAACGTGAGGTCGGGGTTGAGAAGTTTTCAAATCCCGTTGCGTTGGTATTGACAGAGAAAACAGATTCCGGATCAATTCCATTCGCGTTGCTTTTAATCATCCAAGCATTATTCACCGTAAATGCGATCCGCGCGCGCTGTAGTACATTTCCCTTAATCAATGAAGATGGCACGTTGTAACTTAAGGTGATGTTTCTAAGGCGAATATTCGTCGCATCATATATGTTTGCTTCGTTGATACCCAGATTACCCGTAGTGGCTACTTGAGTCCAATACTGTTGTGGCGTCACTGTTTTTGAGTTGGCGACATAATCGTTTCCATTAGCCACTGCACCTTCAACGGTAAATTCCTCTCGTTGACCGTTAGGCGCGGTGACCGCGGCGGCACCGTTTGCTTGTAAATTAACATTGGTTCCTGAAAAGAATTCTCCACCAAATCGGCCGTCAATCTGGAAGCTTAACCCAATGTTTTTGTAAGAAAAGCTGTTGGTCCAACCGATTAATGCTTTTGGGGCTTGATTACCCAGCAGGACGGTCTCAGAGGCTTGCGGTAAGCCGTTCCCGTTGAGCAACAACTGGCCGTGAAATGGGCTCGATTCATCGTCTACTCGCAGGAATTTGGTGCCATAGATGTCTCCATAAAGGCTCCCGGTGACCGCCCTAACGGAGAGATTGTCAAATCCTCCTAAAGGATATACATCGATATCCTCTGCAAGATCGATGATTTTATTGATGTTCCTCGACAGGTTTAGGCTAGAGTTCCAATTCAGGCCGTCTCCACTTTGAAGAATCTGTCCGTCTAATACAAGTTCAATACCGGAGTTTTGAATATTTCCAGCGTTAATGACTTCGGCGCGGAATCCACTCATTGGGTCCATTGGGAGCTCAATCAGCTGATTGGTCGCATTCGTCTTATACCATGCGAAGTCGAGTCCCAATCGGCTGTTGAATAACCTGGTGTCAAACCCGAACTCGATCGTCTTGATGAGTTCGCTTCGTACAGTTGAATTAAACTTCACATCGTCGTAATTGGCGGTGGTGTTTCCGTTTGGATCTTGACCAATTCCATAAACATTCGTCAATCTGTAGGGACCTAAGTCATTACCCACTGCGGCGTAAGATCCTCTGATTTTCAAAAAATTGATGAATGTTGGAAGCTGTCCCCCTGACTGGCGTATCATATCTGACAGTACCAACGACGTACTTACTGAAGGGTAAAAAAAGGATCTGTTGACCTTTGCTAAACTAGAAGACCAGTCATTTCGGCCGGTTAAGTTAATAAACCAGAAACCGTCATAATTGATCTCTCCCGTCGCATAGATGGAATTGATTTGCTTCTCACTAAATAGCTGTGAGATGGATGGATTACCTAGACTATTTGTAATGGTAAAAAAGTTGGGTACTTCTAATTCGCCGGTACTGGCGCTCAAACCCGTTTCCTTGGATTGCATGATTTGTCCGAATAGTGATCCGGATACCCCCCATTTGGAATCACCGATCTGCTCTTGGCGCGCATGTAGGGCTAAAATGAAGTTTTTCTCGGAAAAGTCATTCCGTCCGTTGGAATAGGTTCCATTAGCCGATAGCGGACTACCAGAGTAAGTGCGTACATCAAGTGTCGTATTGTAAGTGTCCATTCCGGCACGACCTTCCAGGTCTAGCCAGTCGGCTATTTTATACTTAATATTCGCGTTCATCAAGAAACGTTTACGCGTATCGTTGTTTAAATGATAATTAGCTAGCCAGTAGGGGTTCGTCGAGTTTGTCGTTCCATACCACAACATATTCCCTGTAGCATCGATTGCATCCTTGTAGTCCAATATGTTGAGTGTTCTTGGCATGCGGAATAAGGTTGCGTATGCGTTCGAATTGTTTTGACCTGATGCAGGACGGTTGGTGGCATCTGTATTCATATATTGTACTTTCACATCAGTAGACCATCGTTTGTTGGGGCCAAAAGTAGTGGCTACCTTAGACATGAGATTCATGCGTTCCAGTCCTGATCCAGGTATCTTACTTTTATCATTTAGATACGTGGCAGAAGTGTAAATACTCGTTTCCCCAAATTGCTGTTGAAACGCGACGTTTTGCGTGTGGTTGACGCCCGTGTTGAAGAAGTTCTGTATATTGTCATAAGCCTGATATTCGCTACCATGGATTGCTGGCCCCCAATTATTGTTACTGATCGGATCGAACACGCCATCACTCCCTTGTCCGAAAGAATTTTGTAGTTCTGGGATCATGAATAAGGTTTCTAATCCTAATGTAGAGGAGTAGGTGATTCCCGTTCCACTTTGTGATTTCCCTGATTTAGTGGTAATGATAATCGCACCATTTCCAGCTCTGGAGCCGTATAATGCTGATGCAGCGCCACTTTTTAGAACTGACATGCTTTCAATGTCCTCGGGATTGATGTCACCTAGCCCATTCCCCATATCGGTGCCTGGGTTCCAAAAATCGTTATTGACTTGACCATTACTTCCCTTTGCACCTAAAAAGTTGTTCATCGGGACCCCGTCGACAATAATCAGCGGCTGGTTGTCACCAGTTAATGAATTGTTGCCTCGTAACGTTAGTTTTGTGGATGAAGCCGGTCCTGCTGAGCCCTTGATGACTTGTAGACCTGCCACCTTACCAACTAATGCATTAGCGACATTTACTTCTTTAGCATCCGCGATTTGTTCCGCTTTTACTTCCTGGAAAGAATATCCTAATGATTTGCGGTCACGTTTTATTCCCATAGCGGTGACCACGACTTCATCGATTTCGTCCGCCGATTGTGAGAGCGTTACATCGTGTCGCGTTGCGCTGATAACTAGCTCTTGACTTTCATAGCCAACGCTTGAGAATTTTAGCTTCTGCCCGTTTTCAGCTGAAATACGATATACTCCATCAGTACCGGTTTGCGTGGCCGTGTTGGATTCGATCACCGTCACGCTGACACCCGAAATCGGAAGGCCTTGTTGGTCACTCACACGACCAGTGACCTGCTGTTGCGCGAATAGAGTGGACATGCATATGAACATGAACCAGACTGTCAAGCAGATCCTAATGTAAGATGTGTTCATTGGTTAAATTTTGATGTTAAACTTTAGTTGAATTATTTTTATAAATGGTAGGATCGATTTGCATAACACAAATAGACGTTGCTCCTAGTAGCTGTACATGCTCCGTGTCAGAAAACGCTATTGTGGTATGTTCAGAAAGGCGATGTATAGCAAATTCCAGTATCGAGCTTTGAATCTGTGGAAGTAATACGTTTTTAGCTTTTGCACCACGTCCACTAATGAGAACCAACTGCGGGTTGATGATATGGATTAGCGTGGCAATGCCTTTGCCGAGTATGCGACCGATTCCTCTTAATGACTCAATAGCGAGTTGGTCTCCATCTGCTGCGGCCTCCAGAAGTTGATCGCCTGAAATTCCCCCATCGGCTCCAAAAGCTATGCGGAGGGAGGATTCGCTACCTTTAGCGAGCTGTTGATTGGCAAAATCCACAGCAGCTATCAAAGATGCCTCGACTTCTAAACATCCTTTTTTTCCACAAGAACATAGTTTGTTAAGGTTGGATAAAGGAATGTGGGAGAATTCTCCTGCATACCCGCTATGGCCACGATACAGCAGATTGTCTAATATCATGCCCAACCCTACGCCCCAGTTTAAGTTTACTACCATCACGTCCTTTGCCCATTGTGCTTTTCCAAAGCGGTGCTCGGCAATCGCGATTGCTGACGAGTCGTTTTCCAAAAATGTTCGTATTCCAAACTTGTTTTCAATTCGTGATTTAAGGTCGGAAAGCGGAGATTCGGAGGGGTACGAAAGATTTCTCCCAGTATGACTATCTACAAAACCCGGTATGGTAATGCCGATTGCAAAAAGCGACTCCCGATCGGTAGTCTGCAGTACGTCCTCAATTAAATCGGTCAAGTCTCGATATGCCTCTGTAGATGTTAGATCAATGGCCTTCGTCTTTATAGGGCTTTGGAAATTATTGGTCAAATCCATCACCGCGATAGAGGTGTAGAATTGATCCATAGCGACGCTGACGATCGCACGTAGATTGATGGGATTTGGGACAAAGCGTGCCGCCCTTCGTCCCCCTGTTGAGGGAGCTAATCCGTCATTCAGAATATAGCCCAGTTGTTGAAGCTGATTAATGGCACGAGTGATGTTCGGCACACTTTTCCCGACGGACTGGCTCAGCTCTGTAATGGATTGCGGATGTGAAAAATAAAGTTCTTTGAGTATCGATAATTCTAAGGCATTCACTGGTTTTGACTTTAAAGCCTTAAAGTTAGATTAAAAAAATGTTAACTTAAAGAAACTTACTAAAAAAATTATTAAGTATCTCGTTTTGCATGCTGATTTATGCGGTTTTGTAAAATTGTCCGAAAAACTCGTGCAATTCGAAAATTATCGTGTACTTTAGTTTATCCAATGAAAAACCAACGCTATTATTCCTTAGATGTCTTTCGCGGTGCAACGGTCGCACTGATGATTTTGGTCAATAATCCCGGAACCTGGTCTCACATGTTCTCGCCTTTAAAACATGCGCCTTGGCATGGAGTCACTCCCACAGATCTCGTGTTTCCGTTCTTCTTATTCGCGGTGGGAAATGCAATGTCATTTGTCATGCCTCGATTGCAAGCCGGTGGGGCGTCGGTGTTCTGGCCGAAAGTGGTGAAAAGGAGCGTGTTAATCTTTTTGATTGGATTGGCGCTGAACTGGTATCCTTTTGTGGCTTGGTCTGACGGCGTTTTGCAGTTTAGAGAATGGGTAGATAGTAGTGATCCGACACGTGGCGTCCGCATTTTGGGCGTGCTTCAGCGGATCGCAATAGCTTACTTCTTTGCTTCGGTTCTGGCATTTTACCTGAAGCCTAAGCCGCTCATCATTACTTCACTAGCGATTTTGATGCTCTATTGGGGGCTTTGTGTTTGGTTTGGCCAAGGCGATCCTTACTCTCTTGAAAATTGGTTCGGGACAGCCGTAGATAAGCAAATTTTAGGGACGGCGCATATGTATAAGGGCGAGGGCGTACCCTTCGATCCAGAAGGGTTAATGAGTGCGCTGCCGGCCATTATACAGGTGGTTTTAGGCTATTTGGTTGGACTGCTCATTCGTAATCAGGGTGAAGTAGATTGGTTATGGAAGCGTGTGCCGAGCAGTTCGGAGCCGCATTTTAAGCTGGTGGCCAGCTTGTTAGTCTCGGGGTTTTTATTGCTGGTCCTAGGTTGGGCTTGGTCTTTAGGCTTTCCCATTAATAAGAAAATATGGACGAGTTCTTATGTGCTATATACCACGGGATTAGGGGTGTT
>DXCW01000097.1 GCA_019115805.1 Candidatus Sphingobacterium stercorigallinarum | reverse complement strand
TTAAGAAAAATCATTGATTCTGGAGCGAAAGAGAGGCAAGACATTAAAAAAATGTCTGATTTAGAGGAGTTAACACGTCAACATGCTACATATTTCATTAAACTTGTTGAAAAATTTCATGATTATAAATTTAAATATAAGGACGAAAAGAAAATAGCAGATAATGTTGAACTTAAAAATTACGTCCTTATCATTGATGAAATTAATCGTGCAAATCTTTCTTCGGTATTAGGTGAATTGATTTATGCATTAGAGTATAGAGGTGAAGCTGTTGAATCGATGTATGCAATAGATGGTGATAACAAGCTAATTTTACCACCTAACTTGTATATTATAGGTACTATGAATACAGCTGACCGTTCGGTTGGACATATTGATTATGCTATACGCCGTCGTTTTGCTTTTGTCGATGTGCTACCAAAAGATTTATCAGGTGAAGAAGGAATTGCTTTTGATCAACCCTTATTTAATCAAGTTTCCGAACTATTTGATAAAAATTTATCTCCAGAATTCAAGAAAAAGGAAGTTCAGTTAGGTCATTCTTATTTTATAGATAAATCTAAGCTAGAAGAGGGTGTTTCAATGTCTGTGCGATTAGAATTTGAAATTAGACCAATACTTTTAGAATATGTGAAAGATGGAGTTTTGATTGGTGAAAATATTGAAAGCCAAATTGAAAATTTAGTCGCTTCGATCTAATGGGGATTCGTCTATCGGAACACAGATCCTATTTTATTCGACTTCTTCAGGATGATGAGCGTTTGGATAATAGTACGCAAGGACTGTACCTAAATGCTTCGGAATTTGAAAGATATCAAAATGTTTCTTCCAAGTCATTTAATAAAAGTAGTTATCGTTTTCTTTTTGATAGAAAGGATTCCTTTTATGAGATTAAAGCAGATTATTGTATCGGCATAGATTGGCTTGGGAATACTGGTCGACATCTTTATGTTGAACCAAAGTTAAACACAACCTCATCAGAATCGTTTAATCAACAATTAGATCAAGAAGAGGACGGGTCTGTACAAGTCAATATTTCAGAAAGCGGTATTTTTCGAGAACTTGACTATTTAAAGATGTTAATACAAGTGACATCTGTTCATGAAAGTAATGTAGAAGTTAAAGATTTAGTTCAAATTGATTGGGATGTAGAACAAATTCCAATTGATCAAAAAGATGATAAACTGACTCCATTTTTAATTGTTCGTTTTTTGCAAACATTAAAAACTATTGTCAAAAAAGGTTTAAAGAAAAATTATTACAAAGTTGAAGAAAATCTAAATAATCGTATTAAAGGCAAGATTTTAGTTGGCCAACACATTAAACAAAATATTTATAAAAATCGTTTTACAGCTACATATTGCCAATATCAAGTATTTGGTGAAGATCATGTAGAAAATCGTTTTTTGAAAAAAGTTCTGCGATTTGTTATTAGTTATGTAGAAAATCATAAAATTCTCTTATCCTCAAATTACAAAGTATTAGAGGAAACAATACGATATTGTAGACCAGCGTTTGAATTGGTATCTGATGATGTTAGTGAAAACGAATTAAATCAAATAAAACATAATCCATTTTACAAAGATTACAAAGAGGCAATTCGTATCGGTAATCATATTTTAAAAAGATTTGCCTTTAATATTACGAAGACTTCTTCGGAAAAGGTCGTAACACCACCTTTTTGGATTGATATGCCTAGACTATTTGAAATGTACGTTTTTAGCAAAATGATTGAGGACAATCCTGATTCAAAGGGTGAAATATTATATCAATTTTCAACTTATGGTAATGCATTGGATATTCTGGTGTGTAAAACGGTGATAACGGGCCAATGAAAACGGAGCATGATGGGCCATTTTCCATCAGCAATAATAGTGATATTTTTTTAAGTACTCAGTTTTTTCATTTTTCTCAAGGATTCCCCAGCCAGTTCTATCCTATGGGAAGAATAGACCAGCCGGTCCAAGATGGCATCTGCAAGGGTCGGCTCCCCGATCCGTTCATGCCATCCGGCGACGGGTATCTGTGAAGTAATGATAACAGAGCATTTTTCATACCGCTTGTCCACGATCTCCATCAATAGTTGCCTACTGGGTGCATCGATCGGGGTAGCTGCAAAATCATCCAGTATCAACAAAGGCACTTTGGCCAACATACGGTTCCAGCGTAGGTAGGTTCCTTCAAGCCTTTTGAGTTTTGCCAGATCAAAAAAGTCACTGGTTGAAAAGAAAAGTGTTTTATAAAGCCTATTGCAGGCTTTCATCCCGATTGCCTGTGCCAGATAACTCTTGCCAACACCGGTTGGGCCGGTGATGATGATATTTTCTTTTTTTTCAATAAAGCCCAGACCCAGCAGCCGTTCGAACATACCTTTATCCAAACCGCGATTGCTGTAGTAATCGATGTTCTGTGAGGATACGAGCTCTTTGAAGGCAGCACGTTTGGTGAGGCTGGCTATTTTGCACTGCTGCCTGTTTTCCCATTCGGTCTGCAGCATCAGCGATAAAAGTTCATCGGCCGTGTGGTCACGGTACAGGTTCTCTTTCAAGCTCCTGCTGTAAAGTTCGGCCATCGCCTTTAAGCGGAGCTGGCCCATCATTTCAATTGTTTTCTGTTCGTTCATATGGATTGTTATTTATAGTTTTCCTTTCCCCGGATGTTGCCGTGATCGCTGAACAGCGTATCATGCAATGTCTCCTCCCAGAGATCGATCCCTTTGCTCAAGATCCTCTCTATGGTACGGTAATGTGATCGATGGCAGTCAAGTGCTTTCCCGCATGCAACTTCCAGCCTGTCCCTTGAATATTGCCGTTCAAGGGCCAAGATACCCTGGCATTGTTTATAACCATGTTCGGGATAGTCGTACTGTCCCAGCAAACGGGTGATATAAGTCACCGTATTGGGGCCGACAAGTCCCGCCCGTTCTTCAAAATAGGTGGGGTTCCATTCCGTAAAAAAGCGGTGACCGGATGGCATATGCCCCTCCGTTGTGGTGTACTTCCCTGGCTGGAGGCATCGCTTGTGGCTGGCGATACGCTCCTGGTTATAAAATATTTCCACCACGTTCTGGTTATATTGCACCTCCACATAGAGCCCCTGATAGCGGTGGGGGACGCTGTAATAGTTTTTATCGACGCTCAGGTAGACATGTGACGTCCTCTGTACCTTCCCCCGGCAATATTCACGCATATAGAATGGATACCGGGGAAGTGGTTTCAGGTATAACTTCTCGATTTCCAGATATTGTTGCCGCCTGCTGAACGACCCGTGGCTGAAGAGCGCATCATTGTAAAGCTCCAGCTTCTCCCTGATCGCATGGTTGAGATCCTCCAGGCTAAAAAAAGTGTGTTTGGCCAAGGGATAGTAGATGCGCTGGTAGACCAGGGTAACCGAGCGTTCAACAAGAGCCTTGTCCTGTGGATGGTAAGGTCGGGCGGGATCGATCACGCAATCGTAATGCCGTGCAAAATCCTGAAAGGTCTTGTTGATCACCGGGGCGTATTTATGGGCTTTGGTCACCACGGCACGCAGGTTGTCGGAAACGATGGCAAGCGGTACACCACTGAAATAAGCAAGGCAATCACGCATACAGGAGATGGTGTTTTCACGGTTCTGCGATGGGACCGCTTTTACAAAGGTATATTGGCTGCAGGGCAGGATGCCGATAAATACCTCAACGGGCACGACCTCACCGCTGTTACGGTCAACGTACCCCATTTTCTTACCACAGAAGTCGACAAAGAGCTTCTCGGCAGCTTTGTGAACAAGCTTCCCACTGGTATCCGATCGTGACTTCCATTTTCGGAAGTGGTGCTGGAACTGGGTGAGCCTGTAGCCATCGGGGTGTTTTTCGATATAGTCACAATGTAGCTGCTGGAGTGTCGCGCCAGGCTTTTTCAGCTCTTTCTGAAAATAATCAAAATAACCGGAGAGTGTCCCGTAGCGCTCTTTCTCAACCTGGCTCTCCTGGACGAAGAGCTCCTGCAGTTCAGCTTCCCCGAGTCCTGCGAGGTGTTCGTATCCAAGGTTGTGTTCCTTAAAGCGCTTGACGTAAGAGTCAACGGTCTTACGGTCGAGGTGGAGGGTTTTGGCGATCTTGCGGTTGCTCCATCCGTCCCTCTTCAAACGGATCAACGTGTTCAGTTCCATCATAGTTATTCTTTGTCCTGCCATGGTCTGTTGCCTTTGATTCGGCAACAAAATAAGCAATGATGGAAAATGGCCCAATGACCCCCGTTTTGGCTATCGATTTAGCTGCAACGTTTTGGCCCAGTATCATCCGTTTTCACTGGCCCAACTTACTCCGTTTTGGGTGGCCCAATGACGAACGTTTTAGACATCTGGTTTCAAAAGACGGTTCTCAGATGATCATCGATGCAAAATATAAACTTCATTACCAAAATAGTCACTTACATCAAGATATTAGACAGGTAGCTGGTTATGCACGATTAAATAAAGTTCGTGATAAACTAAAAGTTATAGATGATAGCAATATTGATTGTTTGATTATTTATCCTGATATCGAAAATGGAATTGATGATTTTACTTTAGTAAATATAATTGATAAAAGAGATCCAATTAAGGTTTATAATAAGGTATATAAGTTAGGCGTGAAACTTCCATTAATTAGCTAATTAATTAAAATCTTGTTACAAACTACAAAAATATCACAAAATAAAAAATGCACCATCCCAAAGGTGGTGCATTTTGTGGTGTAAATTTTGTAACTGATTGAAAATAAGTATTGTTTGTGGAGTCGGAGGGATTCGAACCCTCGTCCAAACATAGTATGATTTACGCTTTCTACATGCTTAGCTCCGCTTTAATTGTCGGGAGAGAGAAGGTGCGTCGCTTACCTATACTGTTCTCCTTATTTGCTGAATCTCATCCTTTGCTTAGCAACGTCACAAGGACCAGTCTTACTGTTCGGTGCCTCTAGTGTCAAGCGGTAAGGCAACACCTGACGAGACAAAAGCTTGTCTTAATTCTAAATTAAGCAGCTAAGGCGTAGTTTTCTTCGCCATTTAAAAAGTTGAAAGTTCAGATTCAAGTGCTAGACTAACAATGCACTGCATGCTTACATAACCATCGCTACCCTGTCAATTCCGGTCGACCCCAGTTATGTATTTACAAATTTACACAATTTATTGGACTGAAAAAAGCGAATAAGGTTTAAACCCATCTACGAAGGATTGGAAAACGGTCTTATTCCGGTCTCTCCCCTATTTAGCAAATGAGAATAATGAATTCGTTGACATGATTTAGAATCCCATTCGCTTCCTAATTGTACGAATTTGAACAAAAACCGATATTCTAGAGGCGTAAGTTTTGGGCGCGACCGTATCAAACCATCATTTGTCGAAAAACACGTCCACTGGCTCACAGTACTTAAGATCTGGCGGCAACGACACAGGTCAATTTGACTTTTTAGTAAATGTGTCGTTTGGTTCACCGAGATTGCTTCTTCTTCAACTCCCGCAAACCAATAACTAACACCCAATCTTCTTGTGTTGAATCCGGTGGCGTAAATCGCTGCACGCCATTAGAGTCTCTAACTTTGGCGGGCAAATACGTCCCCATTGAAGGATTAAACAACTGGGCGGCTTTTTTTCCCTTTGCTAATCTACCTAAATCAACATCCGCCGGATTGGGTCTTGGTAAATGGATTAATGCATAGGATCGCTCTTCGTTTCTTGTGTCGATTATCAAATCCGTATGATCGACCCCGCGCTGCGAAACCACGAATAAACTGTCTTCTACTCGATTCCAATCTGGGAGAGCTAGCATTAAATCTTTCAAGTGATGGATTTGTTGTCCTACTTCTGCATCTAATGCCCCGCGCCAATTTATCACTGTATCACCGGTAAAAACCGCGGGATTTAATGCGGTATCTAGCGCCTGCCATACAGCGTGATGTCCATAGGTTGCTCCGACTCCGCCAGCGATTACACCTCGATAGATGCGTGTACGAATCTCTGAAGAACTGAAATAGCCCCGGTCCTCCCGATTCCATTTTCCATCCCAAGGATTTATCGGATGATCCTCATAACACGGTTCCATATCCATTACCGGCCGCTCGGGATGTTGTTGCAAAACTTCTCTAATATATGCCCATACGGGGTAACTCCTACTTCCATGTCCACTCTGTATCGTATGCATGGAGAGCCACGGCTCATCAGCAAACCAAGCCGACGTACTTTCCCCCGCTCCTCCGGTGTGATACGTGATGAAGGTCTCCGTTCCACATACCGTATGGATAGCTTGTGCCATCATTCTCCAGACCGGGCGATCGTCATGATATGCTCCGTCCCGGTGGTAATATCCGGGCCGGTCTCCCCCTAAAATCCAGATGATATTCCACTTCTCTCTATACCGGTTAGCGAGTTGCTCTACATATCGGTAGGCCTTATCTTGGTCAAATATGCGGGGACCGCTTCCCCAATTATAAGCGACCTTGTCCCCCCAGGTCGGCAATAAACCCACATACAATCCTCTTTTTGCGGCCTCTTGGATTACGAAATCTACATGGTCCCAATAATCGTACTCGCCATCAATCGCTGGATCCTTGCCCGAAGTAACCGCCCATTCCAACGTTTCCAGGTCTTTGAAAGGTACCGCCCCGTAACGGTTTGGTTGTCTCAAGCCGTCGAGCTCCGCCAACACAACAGCTTGAATCACGGTAAACCCCTGCGCTTTCCTTTTATCCAAATAATAGAGGATATCCTCCCACGTCATGCGATGAAAAAGCTCCCACGCGGTATCGCCTAGCCAGAAGAACGGTTGACCGGAACGCTCGTCCATCAAATACTTCCCCGAGCCGTCCGCACTTATCTGAGAAAACGCGGGTCTAGTGGTCACTAACAGTACTAGTATTAAAAACAGAAAGATCCTCATCGCGCTGTGTGTTTTTTGAGACCGCTTGTCAGCTAATTCTACAATCCTAACTCACCCTAAATAAGCGTTCATTAAGGATCTGTAGCCAGATTGAATGGACATATTTAATCCATAGATCGAAGATACTGCACCAACTCCCGGGCCGCGGCACGACCAGCGCGATTGGCTCCAATAGTAGATGCAGAGGGACCATAGCCCACTAAATGAACTCGTGGGTCTTGTGCTACTTGAGTTGCCAATCGCCCGGTCATCACGATTCCTTCGTGCTCATTTACCAAGTCCAGCGGATCCAAATGAGACAAGGTGTGTCGAAAGCCTGTATTCCAGAAGATCACGTCTACCTCCAAACTGGTTCCATCCTCCCA
>DXCW01000096.1 GCA_019115805.1 Candidatus Sphingobacterium stercorigallinarum | reverse complement strand
TGAGAGGAGGTGCTGTTTTGTTTTTCTATCACTAACATTTATTTGTTCAAAGGTCGGAGTATGCTATGTTTCGTTTCATGAGCTAAAAAGATCAGTGTTTAGCTGAAACAAGGTTTTGACTGAAAAATACTATCCGCCAAAAGCGGATGGAGATTTTTTAGAAAACCGAAGGCTTGACCTTGGAAAGCGTTAAGAACACTGACTTACCTTTGCCCTTGAAAATGGAACGAATAGCATACCGATTTTAAAAAAAATAATGTAAAATACTGAAAAACAATGATATTGTATAGAAATAAACTAAAGCGGGTTCGATGTTCCGCAAATTTATGTCATTTTCCGGGACAGGACATCGAACCTCGAAGATGATTTTCAAGTCAACTTATATCTATCAGAATAACAGCAAACTACAGAGTAAAAAAAATGGGACAAGTCTATCGTTTTTAGACTTGTCCCAAGAAGTGATCCCGCTGGGATTCGAACCCAGGACCCATACATTAAAAGTGTATTGCTCTACCAGCTGAGCTACGGAATCTTGTTTTTATTCTTAGTAGAACGCTTCGTTGTTCGAAGTGAAGCAAAGGTAGAAAAATAGGGGGTATGCACCAAATAAATTCTTGTTTATTTTGACCTGAGGGCAATAACCTGTTGTTTCACAGTAAGAAAAAATATCTTTTTTTTTCGATCGCTCGTGAAAATGGTCGTGCGCATAGAAATGCTCATTTCCCGTCATGTCGTATTAAATGCGAGCGTCGTTCCTCTGTGCCATCCGTGCGCGCAGGTGTCGAGGTACTCCGTTGATATCGTAAAAAATGACGACATCCTTAAAACCTTTCTTATGCAGCATATCTTTTGTTTCAACAGAGAAGTGTTGGTTTATCTCGAAATACAATGTCCCATCAGGCCGCAGGTGGGACTGCGCAAATGAAGAGATATAATCATAGAACAAAAGCGGAACTTCATTTTCGACGAAGAGAGCCGAATGGGGCTCATGTAGTAACACATGCGGTTTCATCGTTTCCATTTCCGCTCGGGTTATGTAGGGCGGATTGCTGACAACAATATCGTAAAGCTGATCGGAGAAGGTGTACGGCCATTCTAGGATGTCTACACAGCGGAAATTCACATCGAGTTGGTACCGTGCGGCGTTTTGTTCCGCGATACGGATGGCCTCGCTAGAGATATCTACGGCCGATACCGAGGCCTCGAGCCAATTCTTTTTCAGGGCCAGAGCGATACACCCTGAGCCGGTACCAATATCGATGATATCGGGTGCAGTTGCTTCTCGTGGAGCCTCAAGAATATGGGCAATCAGTTCTTCAGTTTCGGGTCGGGGAATTAGCGTGTGCTCGTTTACCCGTAGTTCCAAACCAAAGAAAGGAGCTTTTCCTAAAACATATTGTAATGGCTTACCACTGGATAGCTCATGCAGATAATGCTTGAGCTCTGCATGGATTGTTGGGGTACATGCTTGATCAAGGGCGCTCAGCAATTCGATCCGGGACATCGCGGTGCATTCCTGGACGATGATTTGAAAAATCGTTAGTGCTTCTTGATCGTCGTAATGGACGCTCAGATCACTTAGGTAATCCGCGCGAATCTCTCTGAATGTGCTCATGTGACAAAGCTAAAAAAACCTATTCAATTCGGTTCTAAAAATCGGCGACCTTTATTTTATCGAGTCCATCTGACCTAGAAAAGCTTTGTTGAATTTTAGTAGCTTTGCGTTATGGGGCAGAAAGAGAGATTTATGCAACGCTGTTTGGACTTAGCCGTATTAGGCGGAGGCCAGGTTAGCCCAAATCCAATGGTCGGGGCTGTGATTGTTCATGAGGATACCATACTTGGCGAGGGATTTACCTCACCCTTTGGGGGAGCGCACGCGGAAATCAATGCGATACAGCAGGTAATTGATCGCGTCGGGGAAAACTCGGCTAGTACATATTTCAAAAGCAGCACCCTGTATGTGAGTCTGGAGCCTTGTGCCCATTTCGGCAAGACACCGCCCTGCGTAGACCGGATTATAGAACTGGGGTTTCCATCGGTGGTCGTGGCCTGTCAAGATCCCTTTTCGAAAGTAAATGGTCTCGGCATTCGAAAATTACGAGACGCGGGCATAGAAACCATTGTGGGGGTCATGGAGGAGGAGGCGAAATGGCTCAATCGTCGGTTTTTCACACGATTGCAGCACGCTAGACCCTACGTGATTTTAAAATGGGCGGAAACCACCGACGGCTTTATTGCTCCAACGCATCAAGCTCAAAAATGGATTAGTAATAAAGCGAGTAAGCAACTGGTGCATCAGTGGCGAACAGAAGAAGACGCCATTTTGGTAGGAAGAAATACTGCTTTAATTGATGATCCAGAATTAACGGTACGACATTGGCGGGGCCGAAATCCTAAACGAATTTTAATAGACCGGGATTTAGACGTATCAGCGGAAGCGAAACTTTTTAACGACGAGGCAGAAACGATCGTGTTCAATGCTCGCCAGACCGAATGGAATTCAGATCTGAAACTCATAGAGCTGGAGAATTTCGATCTCTATTATCCGGAAATGGTTTTGTATCAGCTTTATCTTATGGATGTACAGTCTGTTATCATTGAAGGTGGTCGGGGGATTTTGGATCAATTCATAAAACGAAATCTTTGGGACGAGGCCCGGATACTGGTGGGTACACAACGATGGGGCGAAGGAATGCTTGCGCCGCAGATCGATGGAGAATGTTGGAAAGAAATGAAAGTAGGCTCGGACCGGCTGCGTCTATTGAGAAGACCGAGCGAGATCGGGTGATTACACTTTTAAAATCTCCGCGATTTCAGAAAAGCCATTTTCGGCGGCCACTTCCGAGGCGGATTGCCCTAAATCATTTTCAATGTGTATATCTGCACCGTTTTCTAATAAGATGATGATCATTTCGATGTTTCCCTGTTGGGCAGCTAAATGAAGCGGAGAAATATTTGACGATTGCAGCACGTTGACCATTGCACCAGCTTCGATCAACATTTTGGCAATGGTATCCTGACCGTTGCTTAATGCGGAATGAAGTGGAAACACGTGATAGCCATTTTGTGAAGAGGCGTTTGGGTTTGCATGATGTCGGAGTAGAATCCGTACAATATCCTCGTGACCAAAATGTGTCGCGATACCTAGAGGGAAGAAGCCGTGGCTGGAGAGTTCGTTGATAATATCTGGCTTTTGCTCGACCATATGTTGTACCTGCTGAATCAGTCCGGCAGCGCAACATTCATGTATGGTGATACTCTTGGTGTATTTAAGCAACACCTCCACAATTTTTGTTTTTTGATAATAACAAGCGAGCAACAAAGGGGAAATTTCGTGGCTGGTCGACTCACGAATCAGCTCGGGATTGCGGTTCAGGAGTGCATCCAGTTCCTGATCATTTCCTGTCTCGATATACTCTTCCAATACGGTTAAACTCATAGCACTTGTGATTCCTCCTACGAATTAAGTAAAAAAATATATAAAAATCATTCTGTCAGCTAAAATTTACGCTTTCTCCAATGGAAAATGTCGCAGATTAGCTTTCGACGGTTTCATTGCGGTTATCGCTCACTTCTTCTTGGCCTTCTTCGATTAGTTCGTTGACCTCTTCGACTTCTTCATGTTCTAGCTCTTTGACCTCATCCTCTTGCTCGTCGGATTGGGGGGTGATATGAAAGGTACAGCCAATCGGGAAATGATCCGATCCGACACTGGGATAGGTGAATAGTTTATCGATGAAGATGCTGGGGCTGTGGAACAGCAAGTCTAACGGCACTCTGAAAAACCAATACTTCGCATGGAACGTCGATAATATGCCTCTTCCGATACGGGCATCAATGAGCTCACTGGTTTTCTTGAATAAGATGGACGCCTTTGCCCAGGCCACATTGTTGAAATCGCCGGTAACCACGACTGGAATGCTGCTGTTTTTGACTCGCTTGGCCACGCTCAGCAGGTCGCCGTCGCGCTCTTTGGAATTGGCCTCCTCGGTGGGGCTTGGTGGTGGCGGATGTACCCCAAAAAATAGGAACCGATGTCCTTTCTGGGTTTCCAGTTCGGCCTCTATGCTGGGAATATCATCTGCGACAAAGTAATGGGTTTTTATTCGAACTACTTTCAATTTGGTGTAGAAGTGCATCCCATAGGTGTTTTCGAGCGTGATTTTTTCACGGTGCGGGTAATCTTTTTCTAAAACCCGCATCGCTTTTTCCCAGTCACCATTGCTTTCCATCGTAATGAAAATATCGGGCTGTTCTTCTTGAATGAGGGTGATGAACCGATGATGCGCTTTATTGAATTGATAGACGTTACAAGAAATAATTTTTATTTTCTCGGAGACCTCTCCATGTTGCCCCGCTTTCGTTGTTTTCCAGAATTTGGTATACCGCATTAAAATGTAGACGTGGTAAACGATCAAGACCCCTTGAACGGCTTGAAACCACCAAAGTAGGGGAAAGCTCTGTACGAAGAAAAAACTAAACGTGAATACCAGTGCTTGTAGCGCAAGTAGCTGTAGCTTTATGAATTCCGGAACACGGAAGAACCAATGTTGGTTCTGTATAAACGGCAATAGACTTAGCACAATGAGCAGTCCGGATACGATGGATAGGGCAATTCCCATAAAATGTT
>DXCW01000095.1 GCA_019115805.1 Candidatus Sphingobacterium stercorigallinarum | reverse complement strand
CTCGGGGGTTTAGCTCAGCTGGCTAGAGCGCTTGCCTGGCAGGCAAGAGGTCACCGGTTCGAATCCGGTATCCTCCACAAAGCAAAAAGAAAAGCGTTAATTTTCAGTAAATTAACGCTTTTTTATTTCTATTGGTGTCGGTTCTGGTATCGCTTCTATTTGTTAACTACCAATCATCGTTTAATTGCGCATTAGCCGACAAAGCGAATTCCTTCGCAATTGCCGCACTCATTATAATACTTTCTCTATTTCCGAACTTCGTTTTAAGGTCTTCTCGCTCTCTACAGATTCCTCTATCGGTGTGTATTGCCACCCGTCCGGATCTTATGATAGTCTCGGGTTGCCTAGATGCATCACGGAAGCTTTGGTTGATATATTAACCGCGGTGATCCTGTATTCCCCTCTTTATAGTCAATCGTAAAATGATGTTTGGTGCTTCCGAGAGACATATACCCTATCCCTAATTAAGTGATCGAGAGATTCCAAAAGTAGGACCTACAAAGTATTCCCCAGCCATCCTATGTACTTTCTCTTCTGGGAAAAATACAGATCAAAAAGATGTCGACTGGAAAACAAGACGGGCTCAAAAGAAAAAACATTAAATTTTACACATGAAAGGTGTGCAACCAACAAAGCCTGTTCGGTTGTCGAACAGGCTTTGCTACAGGTATTAATACCTAAAATCCTTAGTTTACGTTTTCCGCAGGAACTACAGAAACATAAGATTTATTGTTCGCTTTTTTACGGAAAACAACTTCTCCGTCAACTAGCGCATATAAAGTATGGTCTTTACCAATACCTACGTTTGCGTCCGGATTGTGCTTGGTGCCGCGTTGACGAACGATAATGTTGCCTGCGATAGCTTGTTGCCCACCAAAAATTTTAATACCTAATCTCTTACTATGTGACTCACGGCCGTTCTTGGAACTACCCGCACCTTTTTTGTGTGCCATTTCTATATTCTAATTTAAGACTTGCGTCTGATTAAAAATTCGATTATAAACTAATTCCAGTAATCTGGATTTTCGTAAAGTGTTGACGGTGTCCGTTTTTCTTTTTGTATCCTTTACGACGTTTTTTCTTGAAAACGATGATTTTATCACCTTTCAAATGAGACAAGATCTTAGCTGAAACTTTAGCACCTTCAATACTTGGCGTACCAATTGAAAACTTACCACCGTCTTCTGCTAACAATACGTTGTCAAATTCAATACTAGCGCCCTCTTCTCCTTGTAAGCGGTGTACAAAAAGATATTGGTCTTTTGCAACTTTAAATTGCTGTCCTGCTATATTTACTATTGCGTACATTGTTATTTATAGTTTGTTAATTATTTAATGAATCGCAAAGATACGACATCTTTAAGAATGTAGCAAACAATTTATGTTTATTTTAATGTTCTGCATCTCTGCTTTTTACTACACTATCCTTGAGGTGGCACGGAAGTTACCTAGCCAATAATCTCGTTGATTTCATTCATGATGCGTTGTGCAATCCCCTCTGCCGCCTCAACAGTCGGTCCCTCGGAGTAAACGCGAATGATCGGTTCGGTGTTCGATTTGCGCAAATGCACCCATTCGTTTTCGAAATCTATCTTTAGCCCATCAACCACAGAATGGTCTTCATGCGCGTATTTTTCCTGCATCTTCGCGAGTAGACGATCGATATCGAGGTCAGGTGTCAATGTGATTTTATTCTTCGACATAAAATACTGCGGTAAACTTGCTCTATACGCAGACACTGTACCTCCGATTTTTGCCATATGAGTCAAAAACAAGGCAATACCGACTAAGGCGTCTCGACCGTAATGCGACGCGGGGTAAATGACGCCGCCATTTCCTTCTCCGCCAATTACCGCACCTACTTCTTTCATTTTAGTAACCACGTTTACTTCCCCAACAGCGGCAGCGTAATAGGTACCACCGTGTTTCTCCGTCACATCACGTAAGGCCCGGGTCGAAGACAGATTCGATACCGTATTCCCTTTTTTATGTGATAAGATGAAATCCGAAACGGCAACTAAGGTATACTCCTCGCCAAACAATTCTCCATCTTCCATCATAAAGACCAACCGATCGACGTCAGGGTCGACCGCGATACCTAAGTCAGCTTGATGGTCGGTGACTGCTCGGGATAAATCAGTCAAATGTTCTTTCAGCGGCTCTGGATTGTGAGGAAAGTCTCCGTTGGGTTCACAATGGATTTTGTAAATCGTTTCTACCCCCAAGGCTTCCAGTAGCGCCGGCACAAAGATACCTCCCGTGCTGTTCACCGCATCCACTGCTATTTTGAAATTGGCATCCCGAATCGCCTGTACATCAACGTACTCCAAAGCGAGCACTTCATCAATGTGTTGCGTTAACAAACTCTCATCGTGCGTCACTTTTCCCAATTGATCCACTTCCGCGAATTCGAAGCTCAGCTCCTCCCCTAATCGCAACACCTCCTTACCTTGTTGATCGTTTATGAACTCGCCCTCGTGGTTCAAAAGTTTTAATGCATTCCACTGTGCCGGATTATGCGAGGCCGTCAAAATGATTCCTCCACAAGCCCCCAATTTGGGAACCGCAATCTCGACTGTCGGCGTCGTAGACAGACCTAAATCAATCACATCCACACCTATACTTTGGAGTGTACCTACAACCAGATTATTCACCATCTCTCCCGACATGCGTGCATCTCTCCCGACAACTATAGTTTTTCGATCTCTACCGGCGGTAATCATTTTACCGAATGCAGCTGTAAACTTTACGATATCAACAGGTGTGAGGTTGTCTCCTGGCTTCCCCCCAATTGTACCTCGTATTCCGGATATGGATTTAATCAATGACATATGTTTGCGTTTTTGTTTTGGGGTAAATTTATCAATAAAAATATTTATTCAGAATTTTGTTCATTTTTTAGGTTGAAACCCTATCTTTGTTGCAACTTTGTTTCTTTAAACAAAAGACTTGATGATTCTATTGATTTTATAGTAGTTTTGACTAAGCAACTCATCGTCAAACCCTTCTATCGAAACACGTATGTTAGAGCAGATTATACAGTTCGATCAAGAACTTTTTCTTTTGATCAATCGCGGATTAGGCAACACGGTATTTGATTGGCTATTGCCTATTTTGCGTAACCCCTTTACGTGGTCCCCGCTGTACTTGTTTTTGATCATTTTCTTCATCAAACATTATGGCAAGACCGGAATACTAATCGTCGCGTGTACATTAATCACATTTGGTATCTCGGATGCTACCTCGTCCCACTTGATTAAAAAATCGGTGAAACGCGTTCGGCCGTGCAACGACGTCGTATTTAAGAGTGAAGTTACGCTTCGTGCACGTTGCGGATCCGGATTCAGCTTTACTTCCTCCCACGCCACCAATCACTTTGCGATGGCGATGTTTTGGATTGTACTTTTCAGACGTAAATGGCGGCACGCCCTGTGGTTGTGTTTGGTTTGGGCCATTTCGATTTCGTTTTCGCAAATTTACGTTGGCGTCCATTATCCGCTAGATATCCTCTCAGGGGCAATCCTAGGCACCTTAATCGGCTTGGGTACCGGAACCCTATTTAAGCGCTTTTACCCGCGTTTTTTTGAAAATGAACACGCTTCAAATTAATCCGTAGAATGAGCAGTTTTCTAATCGTTACTATTTTATTTGTATCGGCACTCCTTAGTGGGATCGCGGTATTCTTTGTGAAACGAGATAATACCCAATTGTTAAAATTGGTACTATCGTTTAGTGGTGCCTATCTTTTTTCCATCACGGTACTGCATCTCATCCCTGAGGTCTATCACCAC
>DXCW01000094.1 GCA_019115805.1 Candidatus Sphingobacterium stercorigallinarum | reverse complement strand
GGCTGCAAAACATTCGTGATCCGGATAGCCGTATGGTGACCAACGAAGGCACGAAAGAGAAGCCCATTTTCAAAAGTCGAATTGCAAGCTTAACACCTGAAAATGAAGGTTACCAGCATATTAAAAGTGTCGAATATAACGGCAATCCAGTTCGCTTCCAAGAAGACGGGACGGTACTCGAGGTGCTATTAGACCGCCCGATTTCGGCGGGTCAAACCGTTGAGTTTGATTTGCTCTGGGAAGCGCAGGTGCCGGAGCAAATTCGTCGAAGCGGGCGCAATTCGCGCGAAGATGTCGCTTTTTCAATGACACAATGGTACCCCAAAATGGCGCACTTCGATGAGTTCGGCTGGCATCTGGATGAATATATAGGCCGGGAATTTGTGGCCCCTTTCGGTAACTTCGATGTCACCATCCGAATCAACGAAGACTACGTGATCGGCTCATCCGGGAAGCTGCAAAACCCAGGAGAAGTAAAAGGGTATCAAGCGGATGCACAATTGAAGACCGAACAAGGTAAAGCAATTTGGCATTATAAAGCAGAGAACATACACGATTTCGCCTGGGCTGCCGATCCTAAATTCGTAGTCGACTCCGCTAAAACCCAAAACGGCACCAGCATTTATACGGTATACATACCGACCGACGACAACGTCGTGGACAATTGGACGGCGGCGCTAGGCTTAACCGTGGACTTTTTTGATTTCGTGGATCAGCGATTCGGAAAATACCCCTGGTCAACTTATACGGTGATTCAAGGTGGCGATGGGGGGATGGAGTACGGTACAGCCACGTTAATCACCGGGGGACGTAGCCTTCCGAGCTTGGTTGGCGTGATTTATCACGAGGCCGCACACTCTTGGTATCAACAGCTTTTCGGCATTAACGAAACGGTAGATGAATGGATGGATGAGGGCTTCACTAGTTATATGCAAACGCTCGCATTTACCGCGTTGTTTGAAAAGCCTCAGGTTCGGGCTTTGAATCCAATCGGCGCGGCCTACAATGGATATTACCGACTCGCGACTTCCGGATTGGAGGAGCCGATGAGCCTACTGGCCGACTATTACCACACCAATTTTGCCTATAGCCAACAAGCCTATAACAAAGGTGGCGTATTATTGGAGCAATTGGGATATATTATCGGTAAAGAAAAACTTCACGAGACCTTCCTGAATTTTTATGATCAATGGAAATTCAGCCACCCTACGCCCAACGATTTTAAACGCGTAGCAGAAGAAACAGCCGACATCAATCTAAAGTGGTATTTTAATCTTTTTGTAAATACGACGCGTACCATCGATTACGCCATTACCGCAGTGAGTGAGAATGCCATTGAGATCCAAAACAAGTCCAACTTTGCCATGCCTATTGATCTATTGGTGGAATATGAAGATGGTAGCAAAGAACTATTCTACATCCCACTCCGAGAAATGCGTGGCGAAAAATCAAGTGAGCATTTTGACATTTACCAAGACGTCAAACGCACGGTACTACCGGACTGGTTCTGGACCAAACCCGACTATACCGTTCCAATCAATGGAAAAGTAAAAAAGGCGCAGATTGACCCGACGGAGCGCTTAGCGGACGTTCATCCTGAAGACAATCTTTATGAACGTTAAATCAACAGATTTTCCGCACCTATAAACGGTGACCACACAAGCACAAACGGCCCCTTTACACAAAATCACTGTCTAAAGGGGCTTTGCTTTATATTATCAGTCGGGTTCAGATCGGCACTAGAAGAGCGGCAAGGCCTTGTTATTCGATGAAAACTCAGCTTCTTTTACCCTTGATATAAGCATACATTGCCAGTGCATGTCCATGGCCTAAAGCCATAATCTTCCTTCAGCCAATTGATGATGGCTGTGGCCTTCACGCCGGCATTGATTTTGCCGTTGTCTGTAAATCCTTTTCTGTCAGCAAGTGCTTCGAATTGCTCGGGGGAAAGCCCCGTTTTTTCTTGGAAATTTTTCAGATAGGTTGCGAATGACATTCCGTTTATTTTTTAAAAGCTACTGTTAGTCAGCCAATGGGAAATACCGCGCTTTGATGACTTGGAAATGATGGATTTGATGCGCAGTGATGGCAAAGCCCAACATGTCGAGCGGCATTTCGTACTCGAAGAACTGGCAACTGGTTTGTAACATGTCCTCCGTAAAGGAATCGAACATCATGATCGTCGATTGCCGTGTGAAACGAAGTTCGGCTAAAAGGTGATCAATGGATAAATCATCGGCATTGGAATGCAGTCCCATCAGCTCTTGATCGTGACCAACCGGCACACTACCTTCTTTTCGAGCAAAAAGCACAGCGCGATAGCACCAAATGCGTTCCCAGTCGTTCAGATGCTGCAGTATTTTATGTACCGACCACTTCCCTTCTTGATAGGTTTTCAAGCCAATTCGTTTTAACTGCGCCACATCCAACCGATCAATTTCATTTAAGCTCAAGCGAAGGGCGTCGGAGAGCTCGACCTCTCCATTCAACTTCCGTACCTCTTCTAAAAATCCAGGTTGTTGAGGCTGCTGTTGTTTCTCCATAGGTATTTGTTTAATATGTGGTTCACGGTTTCTCATCCAGGAGGGAGAGTCCGTACAAAATCGCTTAGCGTCTAAAGGTAGTAAAAGCCATAGGAAATTCACGATCCGTCCTCAATTTAGTGCTAAAAAAAAAGAAGACAACATACTGACAACTTGAAAGTTGTGACGTTTTTTCAAGCAGACCATGATTCGATCCCATCAAATAATCCCGAAGTGCTAATCCAGGGATCAGGCTACCCGCTCTTTTTACGCTTTTTCTTTTTCTCGAGCTGATGCAGCCGGGCGGAGAGCGCTGCAATCGCTACTTCTTGAGATTGGATGGTAACTTGTTGAGCAACCACCACCTTTTCCAAAGCTGCGGACAAGGCGTCCGTGTCGACAACCCGATCAATTCGAGAAGGTAAGGTGATGGCGACCTGCTCGGAAGGGGTGCCTTGATCTTTCCACATGCTCCCTCTTCCCAGCACCAACCACTCTGCACTGACATCATCAAAACGCTCTAAAATGGTGTGGATCGCGTCCGATCCTAATGCAGACTGCTTCTGCACGCCTTTGAAATTCGCATAAGAAAGTCCCAGCGCCTTAAAAAAGGCTACTTTTGAAATGCCCTTAGACTCTGCAATCGTTAATACACGCTCTTTGATGCTGCTCATGGCTTGGTTACGGATTAATAGGTGTTCTGGCCCCATAAAAATAGCATTATTCCACTACATACCAAGCATTTAACAAAATACTAACAAAGAGGTAACAGCGTCAAAATCCGTGCTCCGCGCTCAAGACGGCCATTTTGTTTGCACCCCTTGCTCATGAAGAAAGTCCTGAAACGACGCTAAATGTCGGCGATCGTCTCGTATGTCTGCTGGCAAAAGCCGATGTTCCCACGCATAACTCACCAGCAGACCAACGGCTTCCCCAATGCTCCACTCTACCGGGTGGAGCCGGTAGCAACCGTTGCTCAAGTGGGTGGTTCCGATATTTTTGCAAGCCGGTAATAGATTTTCCATACGTATAGGCAACAGCGAACCCAACGGAATTTCAAAAGGTAAAGAAGGAAAATCGACGTAATTTCTGGTTTGCGTGGGATGTAGATCGATATGATAATATCCTATCCCTACACTATCGTAAAAAGAAGCCGCTCGTTCCGCCCGTGCGGTATCCGGTTCGACTAATTTCCGATTATCTTTACCCACATGCTCCTCCAGCACCGTAAATTTAGCTTTGATGCGGCGGGATTCGCGCACGTAAGGATATTTCGCGAACCCATCGTCGGTACCCATTATATCCTTCCGTAACCGTAAACCCGGCCATCCCTTCTTACCGTCGGGTCTAGGTGCCTCGGTCTGCAACCAGTAAATCAGGGCCAGTCCGAGTTCTTTTGAAGCGGCCACATGCGTATCAAATTCATGCTTAGACACATCAATGAGCGAACCCAGCATGTAATCATTTTGCGGCCAGTTGACGAGGCTAATATCACTGTGGTAAAAGCCGGGTCTAAAATTACTGCGGTCTATGATACGCCGGTATTCCCACAAATTCAACGATTCTTCAACCGATACACCTGGACGCGGATCAAAACCCAACCGTTTGGGCTGCAAGGTCCGCGGATTGGAATAGTGCAAATCAAGCAATCGTCCAGACCAGGCCGGCTGGATGGCCGGCACGTAGGACGACCAAAAGGCGTAATTTGCTGGCTTTTGCACAAAATCTTCGCCAGGGGAGTAATCGAGTGCAAAACAGGTCGTAAACGCTTGCACATCCTTGACATCTGCTTGGTCCGGGGCATGTAACTCTCCGGTTTCGCCCTTCGACTCGGTCCCCGTCACGTACTCTGTTCCGGTCAACGGCAGCAAATCCCCCAATTCGGTGGCATCGATAACATAACCGGCTGTAATGTCTACCTCACTGCCACTGGAGGCGTGCTTGAATCGTACGGACTGCACCCAATTGCCACTCACTTTACTGGATACGGGCACGTACTGTAAAAGCACCCGTAGCTGCCCACTAGACTGATAGGGAGCCAGCATTTGGTTGAGCACCGCCACACCGACTTTCGGCTCGTGACAAATTCTAGATACGCTGCCGTTTCCTGGATTCAAATGTTCCGCAGTTTGCGCTTGTTCACTTAGCGGATAAAAATCACGGTAGTACGATCGAACCAGCTCGCGGTAACGCCTATAAGACTGCGGCGCACCATGCGATTCGATCCACGGGTGCTCATCGGGCGGTACCCCTTGCGCGGTGATTTGTCCTCCCAACCAATCACATTCCTCGGTGAGCACCACCTGCCTACCGTTGCGAAGCAGCGCCAATGCAGTAGCCACTCCCCCCAAACTTCCTCCCGCTACCAACACTTCGGTGTTCCACATCGATTCAGCAGACATATTTTCGGTTCTCTGAGTAGGCAAAGCCCCACGCGCGGACTGTTCCAAAAGACTCCCCAGCCCTACCATTGAACTGGCCTGTAAAAACGTACGTCTATTCATTTCAGTTTAGCTCTAGAGGGAGGTTCTCGTCGATTAAAGCGCGATCAACGTGCCGTTTCAGCACTTTGGCGCTTTGGAAAAAAGCCCATGTTCTCGCCAAACCTGTAGCACAGTATAGGCGAAAAGCTGAAGTAAATAAGAGTTGACCTGACCTCTATAGGTTTAGTTAGTGTCCTGTAAATATACAGCTTCTTGACTACACTTCCCGTCAGCGGAAATAAAAAATGGCTGTATCGTGTTTCCTCTCCTCCAGCGCGCAGCACATTTGAAGACGGTCACGATACAGCCAATGGGTTAAAAAGGCCTACGATCTATTTGAGCGTAATTACCGTGGCGACCCCACGTTCCCCCTCGTGATCAAATTTCCCGTTGTCCGACGGAAAATTGACAATCCCTTCCAACTGCGTCCAAGCCGTGCTTGATCCCCCACCGTCTAGATTGACCGCCTGCTGACAACCTAAAGCTTTCATCAACGCAGACAATTGCGGAATGGTCAAGCCCTGTGATTGCGCCGAGCGTCCGTCCACGACCGCGACGATTAATTTCTCATCAGCGGTAATGCCAACAGCAGTACGGGGGTGCCGATTGGAATTAAAGGCCACATCCAGCTGATCCAATTCTTCGCCCCCCATGATCAACAATGGTCCTCCGGCCAGCACCGTAGGCGCAGTTGCGGCCTCCCAGCCAGAGGCTGGCTTCTGTAGGATCAGCGGTTTCCCCGCTTGGTCGATGGCAAATCCTCCATTTTCTCTATAGGTATTGAATCCATTTACCGTTTGGTTAATCACCGTGCCTTCGGATTTAAAAAACACCGTTGAGCCGCCTTCGGTCGTATTGAAATAGGAACCGTTCCAAGCCAGTAACGCCTCCTGTTGTGCGCCGGCTTCACTGGTGTTCAAAAAGCCCGACTTGACGTAAGGAATCTGGAATTCATGTGCTTTACTGAGATCAACCTCAAAGAGATTGATATATTGTCTTGAATCAAAAATATCCGGAAATTGAACATGTTTCCACTGCACCCCCTCGGCGAGTTCTTGCCCTTTCCATTCCGCCTGTTGCAACAATTCCGACAGGTCTTGTTCCTCTACCTGCGAATAATCATAAGGCAACTGCGTGCCGTCCTGCTCTTTATCACACGCTACGAGTAGTAGCGCGAGCGAAATATAATATAGTACATTCATGCTTTTCATTGTTATCTGTTCGTTCGTGTGTATTCTAGCACTTATTCCACCAGCGCGCCCATGACCTTTTCCTCTCGAGCATTGCCCTTTTTATCCTGCTGTATCCGCGCATCTAGTGCCGGTGTGTAGGTTTGTGAGAGCCTGGCCAGCCCTTCTTTATCCAATCCGTAACTACGCGCCGGGTTCTCTTCACCAACCAACAGGTATTCGGGTGAAAGCATCGTGGACGCATTAAATTTCACACCACTCACCGCAGCGCCACCATCGGCATAAATCACCGTTCCGATCGCCGAATTTTTCAAATCGGGGATGTGGCTTTGATTGTCCGTATGCGCGTCCACATCTGTAGACCCACTCGCTTGTTTATTTCCCGATATTAAGGAATTAACGACCACTAGGGAATTGACTCCCGATTGGCGGAAAACACCTCCTCCAGGACCAGCGATCTCGTTGCCCGAAATGGTACTACTGATGATGTCTGCTTGACTTCCCGCATACAGCATCACCGCACCGCCACCATTTGGCGAGGTGCTGGTATTCCCGATCAACAGGCTGTTCACGACAATCGCCTGCGAGCCTTGACGCATATAT
>DXCW01000012.1 GCA_019115805.1 Candidatus Sphingobacterium stercorigallinarum | reverse complement strand
GATTGCGCTTGATACAGCAAATCACGCATCATCCAATTGGGGTCCCCCCCATATAAACCGGCTGAAGGCATGTTGACCTGTTCGATATAGGAGCCGATATTTAAGAATGACTTCACCGCTTCACTGATCTTGTAATCTAAGTTCGAGCGAAAGTTGTATCGGCGTAGCCAAGAAGAAGGGTCATAGCCCAATTGTTCCTCGGGTTCCGTAATCAAATTTCCACCCTGCTGTAAAAATGCGCCGTTAATAAAGTACCCCAATTTCTCTGTCCCCCCCGTTCCACTTACATTCACTCGGGTTTGTGGGGTGTTTTTGGAGATAAACTCTCTATAGTAATCGTGATTTGGATACATGTAATTCAATACCTCTGCCTGCCGGTCGTAGTCTGGATCAGCGGGATTTAGCCCCGCAAGCGGGTTTGCATATCGTGCGATGACATCCTCAGAAAAAGGGGCTTCTAGTCCATCATTTAGTGAGGCCTGATTACGCAGACTAAGGTATTCCAGCGAGGTCAGTCGCTCCGGTTCTCGGGTTAACGATGTCCAGCTCTGGTCCAGACTTGCTCGAAGCTCCATCCGACCTTCCTTTCCACGTCTGGTGGTAATCAATACCACACCGTTTGCTCCCCGAACACCGAAAACTGCGGTCGCCGAAGCGTCCTTCAAAACGGTTACCGTTTCAACTTCACTCGCATCGAGCGTCCGAATATTATCGCGCGGCACCCCATCGATCAAAATAAGAGGCTGCTGCCCGTTGGTTGTCGCTGCGCCCCGCAAAAACATCGTTGCATCATCTCGACCGGGCTGACCACCACCACGCTGCATGGCGGATAAGCCGGGAAGTCGGCCAGCCAGTGCCACAGCAAGACTTGCTGTGGGCGTCTTCTTTAATTCATCACTCCCCACACTGGAAACAGCCCCGGTGACTGATATTTTTTTCTGCTGACCATAAGCCACCACAACGACTTCATCGATATTCTCACCCTGTTTCATCATCTCAATGGTCAGCTGGTCCGATCGATCGATCTGAAGTTCAGTGCGCTGATAGCCGATACGAGTCAACAGCAAGATTCCTGCTTGGGGAACCTCCAGTGTAAATTGACCCTGATCATCCGTAGCGGTCGCGATCGAGGTCCCCTGAAAACGTACGGTCACATCCGCAAGCGCTTCCTTGGTCTCCACGTCACGTACCGTTCCGTCAATCTGAATGTTGGATTGCGAAAAGAGCAGTTGCGGAACAGCGAGCCATAGCCCCAATGCAAAAAGAAGGAGCCCATGCTGGCGAAAAATTTTCCCTTTCATGGTGTATTGGTTAATAAGTTTGCAGGACATCATCGATAGTCCACCTCTTGCCTTGGCACCTCTTATTCCCATTGCTAAAGGCAACTAAAATATACTAGATGAGTCGAGTCGGTTTATATTATCGTTGATCCATCCCCCCGTCTACATCTATTTTTTAGACAGCGGTATGTTTCGGTTATTTTATTGGTTATCTGCGGGTGGTATCTCTTCCGCATCGATACAAAGCTACACAACCCCATCGGCACCCGTGTCCTGCACTGTCCTGACTTCCAGCAAGATGCCCACCACAAGCGCTCCATAATCACGAGAAGTAGTGTGCTAAAACAATTTATGTAGGTATAGGAAAAAACAATAAAAAAAGCCTCTTCACTAATTGCAGAGGCTTTTCACATTCACGTTAACATCCCAGACAGCAGGTCTTGTACAGCAAACAAGGCTCCTATCCAAGTTTCTTTATGTTTCCTTAAGCGCGGAAAAAGCGCAGTTCAATCAGGTCATTGGGTACAGGAAGCGTGTTCCAGTGTGCATGAATGACAAGCGCGGCCCCCACCGCGGTAGCTTGCGCCATAGAAGCCGCATAGACTTCTATTTCTGGATATTCGCGAGCAAGCAGGTTCATATATATTGCATTTTTACTGAACCCGCCGTCAACGAAAATGCGTGTAGTCTCCCCTTTGGTCATCACTAAATCGGTGGCCCTCACTTGCGCTTTCACCAAATGCAGTAGCAATGCATGGTAGGCATGTCTATAGGAAGGAAATTGATTTAAATCTAGCTTGGCAAATGCATCAAGCTCCGAGGATATCGCCGTAGTTTCCAATTCTTTGATGATCGTCCAATCGATATCCAGGTTTCTATAGCGTGCTGTGGTCACCTGAAAATGGTCGGCGATGCGCTTTCCCTGTACATCATGCACCTGCCCGGCAAATAATCGAGAGGCTTTTACACGATTGCCATTATACGACAGGTACAGCAGACAATCTTGTTGCAACTCCGCTTGGGTTAAAGCTTGTGTATTGAAAGGGTTCAACGAAATGCACCAGGTCCCAGTGGAAATCAATACAAAGGGCTCATGAAAATTCGTTAAATAGGGAATTAACGCTGAGGAACTATCGTGCAGTCCGCAGCCTATTTTAAACGTACTCCCCGGAAAATTCGCATCGAAAACTTCATCTCCCTTCACAATAGGTGCGAGCTTATCTTCCACACCGGTCTCCTTCACCCAACGATGATAGTCGGAATCGCGAAAGTTCCATAAGGCCGTATGGCATCCGATACTGGTCTGATCGGAATAGAGTTGCCCAGATAACAGAAAGCTCAGGTATTGGGGAAGGTGCAATGCACATTTCAGTTTTTCGAAAAGCTCCGGTCGTTGCCTTTTCAGCCGGTAGAGTTGGAGCCCCGAATTCAAACTGCCTAAAATCGGCGACGCGGTACTCAGCGAGAACTCTTCCGCCCCACCGTATTGCCGATGTAATTCTTGCATGAGGGATTCCGGATACGCTTTCAAGTAATTGTATAAAGGAGCAAGTGGATGGCCCTCTTCATCGATCAGCACAAAACTCGCACCGTAGGCGGTGAAATTGATGGCCTTTATATCGAACTCCGATTTGCGAAAAATCTGATGCAGCGAGTCGAAGACCGATAAGCGCAGGCTTTCTAAATTTTCACAAGGATCCCCATCCTCATCCGTCGTTTCTATAAATCGAGCCGATTTTTCGTATACGATTCGATAATGCTCATCGAAGAGAAATAATTTTTTATTGGTTTTCCCCACGTCAAACACCGCGACAACCGGTATGCGTTTTTTCATTCCCAGCCCCTCCTATAATCCAGTTGCGACCGTATGTTCGCCACGTTCTTTAGTCAACGCTTCGCGCACAGCCAACTCGTCATACAGCCCGATTGGATTGAGCGCCGCTCCACTACGTAAACGTGCCTCAGCCACCAAAGGACGCACGTCCGTGCGATAGGCGGCTTGAAGAATTTCCTGCGCACGGACGACGTCGTGAGCTGCTTGCGCTGCTCGGAGCGCTTGGCGATCCACTAACAACGCTTGCGCATAGGCGATCATGATGGCTTCTACCGACTGTAACAGATCTGCCAATGGATCTTTTAAATTATGCGAAGCGTCAATCATCCAGCCCAAATCGGTTGCGTGATCCAGCCCTCGGGCATCCATTCCTTCAACCAGCTCATTAAAAATCAAAAACAATTGGTAGGGTTTGATAGCGCCAGCTGTTAAGTCGTCGTCTGCGTATTTACTATCGTTAAAGTGAAAACCACCTAATTTGCCTTCCATTAACAAAAGTGCCACGATTTGCTCGATATTCGCATTCGGGTGATGATGTCCCAAGTCCACCAAAGAAAAGGCTTGCGGTCCCAATTTGTTTGCCAATAATAAGGACTGACCCCAATCGGCGATGGTCATCGAATAAAAATGGGGCTCAAAAGCTTTATATTCTACAAATAACTTCCAATCCGATGGAAGTCCTGCGTATATCGCCTGTAGACTGTCCAAGGTACGCTCGAAAGCCTCTCTAAAATTCAACTGTCCGGGGAATGACGAGCCGTCTGCCAGCCACACGGTCAGGGCCTTAGATCCCAAGGCATCGCCCTGTTTGATGACTTCCAAATTATGGGCTACAGCCTGTTCGCGAACAGCGGCGTCCACATGATGCAACGATCCAAACTTATAACTGAGCGCTTGTCCGGGTTGATCTTGAAACGTATTGGAATTCACGGCGTCAAAACGAAGGCCATACGAGGAGGCTAACTCTTTTATTTTAGTGGGCTGTTCGGGAATGTCCCAAGGGATGTGTAAGGATATCGCACCGCTTGAACCATTCAAGGCATGCAGTAGCCCAACATCCGCTATTTTCTGCTCCAAGGTGCCCGGCTCTCCCCTTCCAGAGAAACGCCCAAACCGGGTGCCACCAGTCCCCAGCGCCCAACTCGGCACGGCGACTTGAAATTGCACCAATTTATCGAATAGCGCATCGAGTGAACCGATCTCCTGGGATAGGAAATCAACGTGACGGCGATGCTTCGCCAAATGCTGTTCATTATGTCGTTCAATACTTTCTTTTTCGATTCTCATCTTCGTTGTTTTTTTCTTATCTAACAAAGGCCATCGCCACACCACCATCCACGTTCAATACATTTCCGGTCGACTTGCTAAGCAGTCCACCAACGAGCACAAACGAGGCGTTCGCAATATCTTCCGGCAGAATCACTTCGTTCAACAGCGTGCGCTTGGCGTAAAAGGCAGGTAGCTCCTCCACTTTAACACCATAGGCTTTTGCTCGTCCCTCAGCCCATCCGCCCGCCCAAATGTTGCTATCGGAAATGACCGCATCTGGATTGACCACGTTAACCCGTATTTTATATGCGCCTAACTCGGCAGCATTCAAACGGCTCATATGCAATTGCGCGGCTTTAGCCGTCCCATAACCGACGTTGTTCGGACCACTGACCAGCGCATTTTTACTCACTATATTCACAATATCTCCACCAACACCTTGCGCTTTCATCAATTTAACACCGTATTTACTGACTAAAAACTGGCCCTTGATGAGTACGTTGTACAATAAGTTTAAATCTTCTTCTTGGTGTTCCTCAATAGATTTAGAGATGGAGAGCCCCGCATTATTCACCAAGATATCAATTCCTCCATAATTTAGACAAGCCTTGTTGAAAAGCGTTTCGATTTGTTCTCTACTGGTCACGTCTAATGGGATGGAAATCACGTTGTCCAAGCCAAAGTGATCTTCAAATTCTTTTTTGGCTCCACCTAAACGCTCGGTATTCATGTCATTGAGAATAACCACGGCTCCTTCTTCCGCAAACTTTTTAGCAATCGCTTTCCCGATGCCTCCGGCGCTACCGGTCACCATGGCAATTTTTCCAGACAAGGCTTTCGGTTTGGGCATACGTTGCAACTTCGCCTCCTCCAACAACCAATATTCAATATCGAAGGCTTCCTGACGTGGTAGGGACGTATAGGTGCTCACGGCTTCAGCACCCTTCATGACATTAATCGCATTGGTATAAAATTCAGCAGCTACTCGCGCTGTCTGTTTGTTCTTAGCAAACGCAAACATACCGACTCCCGGATACAGGATAATCACCGGATTGGGATCCCGCATAGCCGGACTATTCGGCCGTTTGCAAGCTTCATAATAATTCGTGTATAGCGCCCGATATTCTTCAAATAAGGGTTCAATCCGTTGTTTGACGGCCGTCGGGTCGGACAAGTCACTGTCCGGCGCAATAGATAAGATAAGCGGCTGAATCTTGGTGCGTAGAAAATGATCCGGACAGCTGGTACCTAAGGGAGCTAAACGTTCCAAGTCCTGTGAATTAATAAATTCCAACACCCGGTGATCGTCCGTGAAATGCCCAATCATATGTTGCTGGCTAGAACAAAAACCTCGCAGCACCGGCGCGATCTGTGCTGCCTGATGTTGCCGGGCTTCTGGATCTAAAGGCGTCACTTTCTCTCCGCCAAACACCGGCCCTGATTTCCCATAATGCTCTTCCAAATAGGCAGCGCAAGTTTCAATAACGTCCAAAGAGTTCACATAACAGGCATGCGCGGTGTCTCCCCAAGTGAACAAGCCGTGTGAGCCCAGCATAATCCCACGAATACCAGGGTTTTCTTCTAGACAGGCTCGTAATTTCAGTCCCAGATCAAAGCCAGGACGCTGCCAATCCACCCACCCTATCGTTCCTCCAAAAAGCTCCTGTGTAATTTCCTTACCCTGACTAGCGGCTGCAATGGCAATCGCGGCGTCAGGATGCAGATGATCAATATGTTTAAACGGAAGGAAACCGTGCAACGGCGTGTCAATGGAAGGGGCTTTCGAGTTTAAATCAAAGATGCAATGATTAAACAATCCCACCATCTCATCTTCGTGCTCAATGCCTCGGTAAACGCGTTCTAAATTACGCAGTCTTTCGGTATATAGTGCGGCTAACCCGGATTTTTTCAGGGTACCGATATCACCCCCAGATCCTTTAATCCACATGACTTCCACCTGCCCACCGGTTAATGGATCGGTATCGCTTACTTTGCAGGAAGTATTTCCACCACCATAATTGGTAATTCTCAAGTCAGATCCCAATAAATTTGAGCGATAGAGTAGCAAAGCCACTTCATCGTCACCTAATGCTCTGGCATGATCTTCATCCCATAAATAATCTACATGTTTGTATTTTCTCACGATTGTATATTTTTAAAGTTTAAACTTCCAGTGTTTTTGCAAATCCCACAATCCCGATAGAAAGAATGATGGTGATGATACCTGCAATGATGGCGCGATATGTGGGTTTACTGACGCCTTTCCACTCCTTTAACACGACTCCCCAAGCATTCGATATCAATATGATAAAGGCCATATGTAAAATCCATGAACTCGCGCCGTTTCCTAAACGACTCTCCCCCATGCCATAAAAAAAGAACTGCAGGTACCAAGTCGTTCCCGCGACGGCACACAGTAACAGGTTTTTGGTAAACGGCGCTTTTTTATTCTTGTAATCAGAAAAGGTTTTGTTTTTGAGCAGCAAATACGCACACCAGAGAAAGTTGGTGGTAAACCCACCCCATAAAATGACAATATAGGTGACGTTGTTTTGGTACAGAAACTCGCCTCGACCGGGATGGGCTGCTTTCCAGAGGGTGTTGGCGACCTCTGCCATGGGTTTGCCCGATTCTATACCGAAATTAAAACAGGCACTCAGTACGCCGGAAATAATCGCCACGAGCATTCCCAAACCGAAGTTGTAGTCCTTCTTTGCGCCCGCCTCTAAGCCGCCCAGATTTCTTTCCTTGAGCATGCCGGCCCGTCCACATAAATAGATTCCTACCACACAAACTGCTAACCCAATCATCACACAAATCCCCGCCGGCTCGGTAAAGAAATAATCAATACCTTCTTTACCTGCGGTTTGATTAAAGAAATAATAGAATGCAGGCATCAGTGATCCAAACACCATGCTGAGTCCTAAGATAACGCTACTTCCCAGCGAGACGCCGAGGTACCGAACACCCAAACCATAGGTCAATCCCCCGATGCCCCAGAGCAGACCAAAAAGAAAGGTGTAGCTCAGCACCGACGTTTCCGCCTGACCGATAATGTCCCAAAATCCAGGAATCGTGAGCCAGGCTGCCAGCGGCGGAACCAGAATCCAAGAAAACAGCCCTCCAAGTATCCACATGGCTTCCCAAGACCAGCCGGCCACCTTCTTATACGGCACATAGAAACTGCCCGACGCAAAGCCTCCGATAAAATGAAAAACGACTCCTACTAATGCATTCATAATTGACGTTGATATAAAGTATTAGGCTATGACTTCATTCGAAGATATTTGAAATCCTTCATTTAACTGTTATGCACTGTCATGCCGGCCCTATCCCAAACCATTCTCTTGTTTTCGATTTCCCTTCTGTCATGCCTTGGCATTAAAAAAGCCACCTTTTTCAGGTGGCTTACAAGCGGTTTGTTTTTCAAATTAAACGATCAATCGTCCTTTGGTATTTTTCCGCACGGTCTCTAGGGTTACTCCGGGATGCAACTCCACGAGTTTAAACCCACCTTCTGGCGCAATCTCATAGACGGCCAGTTCGGTGACAATCTTTTTGACACAGCGCCTCCCCGTTAACGGAAGGTGGCACTGAGACAAGAGCTTGGATTCTCCCTGGCGATTGACTTGTTGCATCGCTACAATAATATGCGCGGCGCTGGCCACCAAATCCATCGCACCCCCAATCCCTTTCACCATTTTACCAGGAATCTTCCAGTTGGCGATATCCCCTTGTTCCGACACCTCCATTGCACCAAGAATGGTCAAATCGATTTTTCGTGAACGAATCATGCCAAAGCTCATCGCCGAATCAAAAATCGCCGAGCCCGGCAAAGTCGTAATGGTTTGTTTTCCGGCGTTGATGTAGTCGGCATCTTCTTCTCCCTGCTCGGGGAAAGGGCCCATGCCCAGCAAACCGTTCTCACTTTGCAATACCACCTGTACGCCCTCAGGAATATAGTTGGCCACTAGCGTGGGAATACCAATACCAAGATTGACGTAGTAGCCGTCTTTAATTTCTTCAGCGATTCGCTTCGCAATTCCAAATTTATCCAGCATAATTCACGTTTTTTATAATCAATGCACTTGCACCACCACCTCCGTTGCAGATCATGGCCAAACCATACTTTCCGTTTTCCTGACGGAGCACTTGTGTAAGGGTCACCACGATTCGTGCCCCAGAACAACCTAAAGGGTGACCTAGTGCAACCGCACCTCCGTAAACATTCATTCGCTTTAAATCCACATTTAAAAGCTGAGCATTGGCCAGTGCGACCACTGCGAAGGCCTCGTTACACTCCACAAAATCAATATCAGCTATATCCAATCCTGCTTTTTTCAATGCGTGCTCTGCCGCCCGCGCAGGACTGGTGGTAAACCATTCTGGAGCGTGCTCCGCATCTGCATACGCCACCAATTCTGCCAAGGGCCGCAACCCATATTCGTCCACTGCCAATTCACTGGCAAGAATCACTGCGGCGGCACCATCGCTTAATTTCGAGGCATTGGCTGCGGTAATCGTTCCTTCCCTAGTGAAGGCGGGTCTCAACTGGCTGAGCTTCTCGGTCTTTAAATTCTTGAATTCCTCGTCTTCAAGGACCTGTTGTGTCTCTTTTTTATGCATGACCTCCACCGGTGCAATTTCGGCATGAAATTTTCCCAATTGCCAGGCCTCCTCGCTCCGACGGTACGATGACAGGGCGAAAGCGTCCTGCTGTTCCCGTGTTATCTCGAATTCGTTTGCACACAACTCGCCAAAGTTTCCCATCATTTTCCCAGTGTACGCATCACTCAAACCGTCTCGCTGCAACCCATCAACGAACTGCCCGCCACCAAAACGCAGTCCCCAACGCACCGCCGAACCGTAATACGGCACCCTACTCATGTTTTCCATCCCACCGGCAATCACCAGCTTCGCATCGCCCAACCGAATGCTCTGGCTAGCTAAACCAATCGCCTTCATCCCACTAGCACAAACTTTATTAATGGTCGTGGCAGACGTGTGATCAGACAACCCGGCTAATTTACTGGCTTGACGAGCGGGCGCTTGCCCGAGATCGGCCTGCAAAACCGAGCCCATCAAAACTTCATCAATTTGCCCGTCCTCTAGAGCGGCTTGGTCTAAAGCAGCCCGAATGGCAATCGCCCCCAGTCGGGGCGCAGCTACGCCTGCTAATGCACCACCGAAACTACCGATCGGCGTTCGTTTAGCCGCAATGATATATACCTTTCTATCGCTCATGATGCTCTGGTTTTGACCGTCCGCTGCTCTATTCTCTTTTCGTAAAACTCGCCCTGAAAAATCCGAGAAACAAATACACCCGGAGTATGGATAAAGTTGGGGTCCAGTTCTCCCGGCTCCACCAATTCCTCTACTTCCACAATGGTCTTCTTTCCACAAATGGCTACGGCGTGATTAAAATTTCTTGCTGTTCCCCTGTACACAACATTCCCCGCACGGTCCCCCTTCCACGCCTTTACCAAAGCAAAATCAGGCTCGAACGCGTATTCCATCAGATATTCCTTCTCTACGCCGTGAAAAGTAAACCGTCGACTCTCTTTTCCCTCGGCCACTTCTGTGCCTACACCAGCTGGCGTATAGATCACAGGCAATCCGTATCCGCCGGCCATTAAACGGGTGGCGAGCGTGCCTTGGGGAATCAATTCCACTTCCAATTCTCCGCTTAACATTTGTCGCTCGAAGGCTGCATTTTCTCCCACATAAGAAGCAATCATCTTTTTAATCTGTCGGTGTTCCAACAATAGCCCTAATCCAAAATCATCCACTCCGGCATTATTGCTAATACAAGTCAAGCCCGTTACTTTTTTGTCCAACAGGCCGCGTATTAGATTTTCCGGGATTCCACAGAGCCCAAATCCACCAACAGCAAGCGTCATTCCGTCTTGAATACCCTCGAGTGCTTCCTCGAGGTTTGAAACAGATTTGTCAATCATACCTATATTGGGTTTACCACCTCCTTGATCAGTGCCTACGCTTGTCCTTACCTTACGTAGCCTAGCGCCGCATGCTAAGGATTTGAGCGGTCCCGACCAGGCGATGGAATTCAGTTTATAATGGTTATAAATTTACAGTTTTTTAAGCAAAGCGCTCCTCTGAGAAAAGATTTGCTAAACATTGAAAGCCAGGGCACTTTACTTAGCTATTTTCCAGACAATCACTTAAAAAATTAATAAAACCTTAAGAGCTCGATTGTTTTACGACACGTGGACGCGGCAAGTCCAAGGGCAATCAATTCGATATTTTATTCTATTAATATAATTTAAATTGCTAAACTTGGCCGTTAAACGAAAACAAACCACCCGCTATGCGTATATTATCCGTATTACTCTTTTTCTTAGTCGTAGTACCATCCTTGTTTGCACAAACGCTTCAAGAGAAGTTAAGAACCACCACGACCTTAGACAGTCAGTTCATTTTACTCAATGCGCAGTCGCGCTCACAGGACGCCTACTTCAAAATTATCCGTAAGGGGAACCTAGATATTATTCGCAAGAGTGTAAGCGACAGCATCGGACACTACAAAAATGAAATCAGCAGTTTAAAAGAAAGTGCGCTGGGCCACGATAGCACCGTTAACAGCTTAGAGGCTTCCGTAGCACAACTATCCGCCTCCCTGTCAGAAGAGCAAAAGAAGACGGCTAGCATTTCTTTCCTAGGTATTAATTTCTCAAAAAGCTCTTATCACACGATGGTGTGGACCATTATTCTCGTGCTTCTCGCGGCTTTTATCGGAACCCTGTTCGCGTTTAGAAAAGCAAAAGTGGACACCGTCGAAAGTAAAAACACGGTGGATGAGCTGCAAGAGGAACTGCAAACCCTTCGTAAAAAATCCATCGAGCGCGAGCAGCAATTAAAACGTCAGCTTTTGGATGAACAACTAAAGCGCAATTCTTAAATGGAGATTTCCTGAGGATTTACTTGATATACGGTACGCCGCGGTCTATTCCCATCAGATCGCGGCGTTTTGTATGCTTAGAGCGAGACCCGGCTAACTACATCTCTTTGAGCGCGGGAAGAAAGTTGGGGTGCAACTTATAACCCGCGTTCCGCCGGCTATGGGTAAATTTTTCCAACACGCCGATATCCGCTAATATCCGAAGGGTACTGTGAGTGGTGGCCCAAGACACCCGTTTGGAACTCCGCAATTTCAACCAAAATTGCTCCACATCAGGAACAACTGGATGGCGACACAAAGCAGCGATAATCCAAGCGCGTTGCCGGCTAATCTTGATTCCCTTCTCTCTGAGTACTTTTAAGATTTGCGTTCTACTTGGCATAAACGTTTAGAGCATCGGTTCGGACTCGCGTTACTGACGGCAATTTATTTTCGTCACTGTGCAGCTTGCATTAAATTAGATTAAATATATTTGCAAATATAGACGGGTTAGTTTCCATACGATAGCGTAAACAGGATAAATTTTAGCGAAAACAGGTGCATCTCTACTCTAAACTTATTGAACTGGATTTAGTGACTTCTAATTATCAGTTAGCCGACTCCTATCAAGAGCGAAGTCTGCTGCAATCCCAGCAGGTGGTATTCGAACAAGAAGCGACGGCACAGATCGCTGTTAAATCGCTGTATTGCTCAGGGCTCTACATTCAGGAAACACACCTAAAAACAGAGGTCGCCCTCACCGAAGAATTTCTAACGAGTGGACCGCATATTCGATACTTTTTCTACCTGAACGGCAACACCAATGTCAAAAATGGCGCCGGTAACCAACATTACGGTCATGAGCTCGGCATGCTGCAACACAACTACTTGGATGAAACCGGCGGTGGCGGTACCATTCACATTCCCAGAGGGGATGAGGTCCACTATCTGGTGGTTAAAATGTCCAAGGCGTTCTATACAGAAATCACAAAAGATTTCACCTGGATCAAGAGCGATCAGTTTCATCAATATGTCATGAGCGGTCCGCCTGCAAATCGTGCCAATGAGACCTATTTCATGACGAGCGATATTCAGGACATTATCCACGCTATATTGCAAACGGAATCTATGGGAGAATATGCCTTCCCGTTCATGAAAATAAAACTGCAAGAACTTCTTTTTCAAATTTTCATGTTGCGTAACCGGCAGACCGCCCAACAAAAAGTCGATCAAAACACCATCAAAACGCTTGAAAAAGTGCGTGCGTATCTGATGATCAATTTTGACAATCCACCTACCATCCCTAATCTGGCGCGGCTATTCGGAATCAACGAGAAAAAATTAAAGCAGAATTTTAAGGGCTTGTATCAGAAAACGATTTACAACTTTATTATCGAATGTCGAATGAAGAAAGCGGTGGAATTACTGAGGAAAGATTATAACGTGAATGAATTGGCCGTGCT
>DXCW01000093.1 GCA_019115805.1 Candidatus Sphingobacterium stercorigallinarum | reverse complement strand
TATTCTTCCAAATTTATCTTCACTATTCTCCATTTTGACGTTCTATTTTTATCTGCAGTTATTCAGCTTATCACCAGCTCGATACCATCACCAACCGCAACCGAGGAAAGCGGCTGGTCACTCTTGATCAGGTATGGCTTACCATCGATTCGAAGCCAGGTATCGTAATTATTGGCAGTTGGTTCTCCCAAAACCTGAACTCTCGCCCTCGTCTTGATAATTTCTGTGATGATTCCTTTGATGTGCTCATAGACCTGAAGCTTGCTGTGCTTCCGTTGACGCTTCATTTCATTCCGCAGAACGAGTATATAGCCCACTGTGACAGGAACGATGCCCAGTATTATTCCGATAGGCACAACGAACAGAACGACAAACAACAGTAAAAGATATCCCGCCGTATAAAGAAAGTAGCGTGATGCCCTTGAACCAATTTGCGTTCGGCTCTGGATCCGATACGTGGACGCATTTCTATCCATCTCTTGTGCAGCATATTGGGTATATAATAACAGATATCGGCCGTCTGGCATTACAAAAAGATGGAGGGATACGTTGTGGTGGAGGAGCGCGTCTATCTCTTTTATAGATTCGGAAAGCAAGGCTAAACCATTGTGAAGCAACACGGGATGAGTAGTTATCAATTCACCGCCAATTTCATACCTCACCCCTCCCTTTCGGGACAAAGACACCGCGTTGAGCCTACCAGATACTACAGTCTTTTTTGTGCATGAGCGTAAGGCAAACTGCAACGGATAGATGCCTTGTTTCCAGTTTTTCCAGGTAGTCCGAGCAAGAAAATATGTCGGGGTTAGAAACCCAAATCCCAGTAATATAAAAGCCGGCGATACGTCCGCTGCGGTTGCAGCGTAAATGCAGGCTACGGCACATACTCCGAATGTAAGCGTTAAGTACAGGGAAAACGCGAATCCCAGCTTTTGTCCTTTCAGTACGCCACGAAGTAGCCGACTGTCGTCCGGATCTAACAAGACCTCCATGCGTTGAGAATTAGATATACATTTATTTACGCATCACAAACCTACCGAAAATATGAAGGGCAGGAATCATTGTTAGTGAATATGGCTGTTTACAGGGAGTTTAACTTACGGTCACGTTTTATAATCTGATCAAGACCTTTTCGGTTCGATCAAACCAAAATATAGCGAAAAGCAGGTATTTTCACTACGGTGTAGAAGCACTATTTTTACACTAAACAACATCAGGAAGTTCAGGGAAATTTCCACGGAAGAAGCAAAACAAATTAAATAACGAATGATCGTCGATTTATGGGTCGCCTCCCGAATACGTGGAAAATTGAGTTAACAGGCTTTCCATATTTTCAGCCACCAGCAAAACGATGTTTTTAATTTGTGATATCTTAAAAAAACAGACGACGATATATGGCCAGGAGATCTCACGAAGTATTACCTGTACGCATTCAGATGACATTGGAAGAGCGGCGTGCCTATCACCGGCGTTTCTTTTATATTTTTACTTTTTGTCTGATTTTCCTATTAGCGGTATCGATCATGACGGGTATAGAGGTCAATAAAGAACCCGATCTCTGGCTGATTATTCTTCTGCTTTGGTGTCCACTGCTCGTTTTATGCGTATACCTTATCCGCCATCAGCGAAAACAAGTAATGATGTTGGATAATGGCTTGCATAAGAATGCATTTACGGTAGTGAGAGGGACATTAGAAAGCATAGCACATTTGCGGTATAAACGTGTGCGTTATGTCCTGAGTGGCAAACCCATTGAGGGAGTTTTGGCCTTTCCCGGATTTACGGCATTCCAAAATACGAGAGTGATCAATGTGGTAGCCACTTATGGGCGAGAAACGGAATTATATCTACTGCCCGGTGGCATTATCGCGGGCGCTATTTATCCAGAATTCGACAATGAGTTGACACACAGATCGGCAATACTGGAGGATTGGCAATCGATTTCAGCGACATTTTGGGGAAGGATAAAATTATTTGCGTATACGGCTTTGTTCATTTCGCTTTTGATTATTGGGACATGCTGGTTTATTGATTATAAATTGGGCAACGGTTGGGAATCATTGGGAATGTTATTGTCCATTTTCAATGGTATTGTTCTCCTGTTGATCGTAATCGATCTGCTGATCAAATGGCCAGAATTTTGTGCGTTGATGAGTAAAAATCATTCCTCAATACAAGTACAAACCTGTCGAGGCATCGCCTCAGAATGGTACCTGACGGCGACTCGATATGGTGGTGGTCCCACAACGACTACATGGAGTGGCTACATTAGATTGTGTGGTACGTTGCACCGAATCCGGGAGGATTTCTCTGCAGTCGATCGGGATTTTATGAACTCCTTATGGACCCCTATTCTTGTCGAATACCTGACATACAAAGGGCGACCGATTTTTATACGTAGCGTCACACCTAAAAATTACGATACGTAAATCGTTATCTCTCGATTAATCCAAGAATACACGAGACATGTGCAAAAAGTCGCTGATCACTGGATGTCAAAACCCCTAGAATCGGTGATTTTCCAACTCGCACCAAATGTATAATTTAGCGGCTACCTCATGTAGTCAAGCGTTTTTAGTATGATTTACGTAACACGATTGTTTTTTATCTTCCTTCTATGGATACCAGGTGGTCTATTTCCTGTTCAAAGAGTGTTGTCGCAGGAACTTTCCTATCCCGAATTGGCCACTGGGGCCGATTTGCCCCGTACTTTCAACAGATCACATATTTATATCGCTATCCCCACTGCAGACTACGTATATACTTATGCGCCCCCGAAGGACACCTCGGATGTTTGGCGGCTCATCGATAGCGCGTTGATCCCGTACGGCACCATTGGAATAGATGGAAATATCCGCAAGCTACACTTCCTGCTGGATGATCGTATCATATATCAAGAATACAGTGTTTACGACACCCTCACTTTCGACGATAAATTTATCCGGATCGACCCTAGGTTATGGGTACGCACACCATACTCTACAGAACGGGATGTATATTTTATGGAAAACGGAATGCAGATCGCCTATTATAGCGATGGAGAAGATTGGTTTATTTCCGATTCCATGAACCCTCGGCTGTTTCGAGTGAATAAAACGACGCCACTATTGGATGAGCAAGAACCGTTTAAAAAATTGTATTCATTTCACCTGAACGACGCTTGGTATATTGCGGCAGTGCATCGAGACCGGGTGTCTTTTCATTGGTATGAGACGGTACACGATTCGTTGAATATACAAGCGGAAAAGCCTGCGCAGCTAACCTTCGAACTGCCTCAAGATGCCCTGTCTGTCTTCGTATATGACCGGTGTTATTTGGGCGTGGTATTTTCGAACAACATTCTTTTTTATCAGTTTAATACGGAAGAGGGCCAATGGGAGCCTAATTCCCGAATTAAACCGTTTATGTTAACAGGAGCTACCGCAAATAAATAACCCCATTCAAGACGGGTCTATACGACATCCTAACTGAATCAGAAACGAAAATGACGATAGATTTTCAGGAGCTAGTCTCCCTACGTTTACTAATGAGATACCGCATACGCATCTAATCAATTTAGATTTAGGGATGTACATTACACATTCCGACGGTAACCGAACAGCATGATTTGAGCATCTAAAGTTTGACTATCAATTTTCCTATGTCCATTTTTAAAATCAATGATCAGACATCTACCGCCAAGTAGTCCCCTAAAAAGGCGAGGAAACTAATTATACAAGCTTGACGGTAAGCGATAAATGACTGGCAAAATTTATCGCGTTTCATTAGATTTAAATTACTTAGTGAGCATAAATAACACATTTAAAATTACGTCTTTAAACCGGTATCCCACTAAATTGAGCGACGTCAAGTCCTAATTTCCATTTTAATGAAGGCTGATAAAGATTGATAATAGATAAAGAATAAACGTTAGTAAAAACACAATTACCACAGGTTTTATTAAATACTTATATGAAATCAACACTAATAAAACCAAAACGACAATAGCACTAATCGAAAGGAATGTAGGACCTTCTAATAAGTAAAAGTGATGATAGGCTAGATACGCATTGCAGACCCCCATAAATGCTAAACATACACTAAACAATGAATTGAAACCTATCCAAGCTTTCCAAACCAATGCATTCTTGTCGACTTCCAGTTTAGTTGTTTTCATCACCTGCATTACACTTTTATCTGTAGGATGCAGCAGTTTTGTAAATAATGTGCGTCTTAGGTGCATTATTCCTATAATCATTGGGATGAGAGACCCCATAATCCATAAGATCTTAGCAGTCATCATTATATTTTTCTTTGTACGGATTTACGTGTCGAAATAGCGATTCGATTCCACGCATTAATGGATACCACAGTCATAATAATCTGAGCGAGGTAATGTTGATCGAATAACTTTTCTGCTTCCTGATACGTTTCTTCGGAAAGCCCGGCTCGGTCTATATGCGTCACCTCTTCAGTCATCGCCAAAATTATCCTTTCTTCTTCTGTGAACAGCTGCGTTTCACGCCATGCATTTAGTAAAAAGATACGCTGGGCTGTTTCTCCATTTTCCATCGCCTCTTGAGTATGCATATTAATACAGAAAGCACAGCCATTGATTTGCGAAGCACGGATCTTGATTAAATAATAATGTACTGTCGACAATGTTGAATTTTGCAGATACTTTTCCAGTGCAAACAAAGGTAGGTACGCATCCGGTTCTAGTTTTTGAATATCGATTCTATTTTTCATGATGTTGATGTTTTATCTTCACAAAAATAGAGCTGCAGAAACAGAAAAATCTTAATCTGGATTAAGATCCACTTTATTTTTAATTTCGCTCAAGTATTCAGGAGTCATATTCAAGTAGGAAGCTAACAGGTGTTGGGGGACGCGACCGGTAAAATCAGGGAAAGCGTCGTTAAAATGGCGATAGATCTGCTCTTTAGAATAGCCAAAAAGGTATTTGGTACGAAACTGAGAAGCGGCATATGCTCGTTGATAAATTAAGCGGAAGTAACGTTCGATCTTTGGCATACGCCGGTAAAGCTCTTCCTGTCGTTGAAAATTAATCACCAACACCTCAGTTCGCTCAATTCCTTGGATAAAAAAGTCAGTTGTTACGTGACGGCCAAATACAGAATAATCCGTGATCCACCAATTCTCAATCGCAAATTGGACCGTGTGTTCCACGCCTTTGCTATTCACAAAGAACATTCTCGCACACCCTTCGACTATAAAAAAATGGTCGTTACATCTCGATCCAGCCTCCAGCATCTTCTCTTTCTTATCAAAAGTCCTTACATCAAAGAAGTCGGATAGCTCCGCTTCTTCGTTCGCGGATAAATCGACTATTTTTCTGATGTGCTGGGCGAGCTTATCTATCATAGCAAATGAATTCAATGGTTTTCTAAAGATTCAGCGAAAAATTTCAGGTTTTCAGTATAATCTTCATTTACAATGGTGTGAATATTCCCAATATAATTCATACCGAGATATTTAGCGGTTTCTATAAACGGGAACCAAAAACTATTCCCGAGATGATTCCCAATGGAAGAGGTGACTACGGCCATGTTTTTACTTCTCAATTTTCTACCTAGTTCTTTCTCAATGTCAAGCAAGTCTGTAATCCGGTCAAAGAACATCTTCATAATGCCGCTCATACTGTACCAATATACGGGCGTGGCAAAAATGAAAACGTCGTATTCATTGACCATCCGCTTTATTAAAGCTAGAAAATCATCGTTGCTGTTTCTCAGCCCATAATCATAATAACCAAATTGATAATCATTCAGGTCCAGAATGTCAAAATCCAACATAGGACTTAAATCATCAACAACCTGTCGTGTATTGCCATCTTTTCTTGAACTACCGATGACCACCACTCTTTTCAATGCTGATTGTCTCATCCGTTTCCTGAATTATTTAAAGCAGCTTCCATCTAAACTGATTCATTTTGTAAATATTCAATTTATTTTATCCTCCATTTCTCCAAATCTTGTTCCTTTCCCATTCATCGTATTAAGGAGTAGAATCTTTAAGACGTTTACGCGTCGAAATGGAGATTCGGTTGCACCCGTAGGTTGTAACAACAGCCAGATAATCTGAACAATGTGATGTTAACCGAGAAGTTTTTCAGCTTACATCTAGGTGTTATCGGATCGTCCCGTTTTATCGATATGCTCGTGTATTCAGTTATCTGCAATATAAGATTCCGTAAAGATTCGCTCCCTTTCCACTCTCAAGGAAGAACATTCGTTTTACATCCTCTCCGTTCTCCATCGCATCGCTCGGTACGCCTGTCAATACAAACGACGCATGCATTGCCCTGCAAAAAACAGATTTCGCACAGATAATAGTGAGCTCTGGGCTGATCGGAGCTTTCCAAATCGTTCTCCAATCTCGCCGTTCCTTTACTGTACTTGGTTTGAACGGCTGAATATAAAATCGACTTTTCACGATTGTCGATATTAATTATACAAAAATAGTGAGTTAGAAAGGGTAAAAAGTTAATCTGAATTAAGAATTTATAGTTCTCCCATCTAAGCGTGACTCACCCAACCGATCGAAAAGATAACCAAGAAATAGATTTGTCGAAGAGGCACGTCTTTGGCTGTACTTTATTTAAAGTAATTTTTATAGGCAGGTTTTATATATAAAATGG
>DXCW01000092.1 GCA_019115805.1 Candidatus Sphingobacterium stercorigallinarum | reverse complement strand
CGTTGATTGTGTTTTTGAACGCATTCGGATAAGCTAAGCTGGTATGAACGCGATAGGCGATGGATTTGGGTTTAAACAATGTACATATCGAGCTTGTAGTGCTGGGGATGTATTACTCGCACCGTGATTTCGAGAGAAAATTACGGAGGCGAATATGCGTTTCCTCTTTAACGGCGGAACCCTTGTGACAAGAGGAAGAAAAGATAGAGACAGACTTCGAACTTTAAAACGGGCAAAGATGGGCGTGAACTTGGGGGCGAGGAAAGTCGACCTAAACCGATTTAACAATTTTCTAGCGCTGTTTTAGTTTCCGATAATGTGGGTTATATCATTATAGTGAGCAGAGGTCAATTGGCTTATGTGTTACATATCGTGTAGTAAAATTGAAAATTACGCAAACGTTTGAGTGTTGGCGTTACATTTTTTAATGCCTAATATTAAAAACGTAATCAAGAGTAACCTAGAAATTACAGATGAAAAAGAAAAAACCAATTAGGAACCGCTGGGTCCATGTGTCTCGGTATTCCAAATCATTGAAACATGCGCCAATAGCTGCGTTATTGCTTTTTCAGCTTGCTCAGTCCGACGGGACCCTTGCAGGGATGCCGCTTTACGAACATAGTCTGCATAGCGGCTACACGGAGCAAGATGAAATTGTCACGGGTCAGATTAAGGACGTCAATGGAAATCCCCTTCAAGGAGTCACCGTTTCGGTGAAAGATAACGAGCGGGTCGGCACAAGTACGGATGCCAACGGCCGCTTTGTGTTAGAGATTAACAGCTCCACCACACTGATATTGCGTTTGGTGGGCTTTATCCATCAAGAAGTGACGGTTGAGCCCGGACAACAGGATCTGGCGATCATCCTGGAGGAAGATCTGGAAGGAATTGATGAGGTGGTGGTCGTCGGATACGGAACGCAGAAGAAAGAGAGTAACGTCGGCTCGCAAGCAACCATTAAGCGCGAAGAGCTAAAAGTACCCGTAGCGAATCTATCGACGGCTATTGCTGGACGTTTAGCCGGGGTGGTCGCTACGCAGCGTAGCGGAGGGCCCGGCAGTGGTGGGGCAGACCTTTTTGTTCGTGGGGTGTCCACGTTTGCCAGTTCGCCTCAAAGCCCACTTTTAATTGTCGACGGCGTGCCGGATCGGGATATCAATAATATTGATCCAGAAGATATCGAGAGCTTCACGATTTTAAAAGATGCGACAGCGACAGCGGTTTACGGTACCAGAGGGGCCAACGGTGTGATCATCATCAATACGCGTAAAGGAAAGGCGGGGAAGCCCGTGATCACAGCCGAGGTGCAGCAAGGCATCACCGGCTTTACGTATTTGCCTGAATTTGTGGATGCACCGACGTTCATGGAACTGTTCAATGAAGGGCAAGTGCTGCGGGGGAAAGATGCATTTTATAGCGACGAGGTCATTCAAAAACACGCCTCTGGTGAAGACCCCGATCTCTACCCAAATGTAGATTGGTACGACGTGCTGTTTAAGGATAACGCGACGAATAATCGTGCCAATGTAAATATCTCAGGCGGTGCGGATATCGCTCAATATTATATTTCGCTAGGCTATTATAACGAAACCGGGCAATTTAAGACGGAGGATATTGACAGCTACAATTCAACGCTGAAATACGATCGCTTTAACTTCACCAGTAATTTAAATGTCAACGTCTCGCCAACCACCAAGTTGGATTTTGGTTTGAACGGATTTCTTTCCAATTACAATGAACCGGCTCGGGGAAAAAACGCGATCTTTAATTTAGCGACACAACATTCCCCGCACACCACGCCGGTACAATATTCCAACGGACTTTGGCCATTTATCAAAGGAACAACCGAGAACCCATATAAGGCGATGACCCAATCGGGAATTAACAACAGTTATGACAATACGGTGCGCTCCAATCTTCGCCTTACCCAAGAGTTGGACTTTATCACCGAAGGACTTAGTGCGACTGGATTGTTTGCGTTTGACGTCACCTTAAGAAATAGACTGGTCAGGGCGCGTACTTTACCTTCCTATTATGCGGAAGGGAGAGATGAAAATGGAGAGTTGATTCTGACGCAAACGCAGCCGGGTTCCGAGGATCTTTCCTACGGGATGACGCGGTATTCCACCCGCCGCATGTATATGGAGGGTGCGGTAAATTACGGCCGCACGTTTGGCGTTCACGATGTATCGGGCTTGTTGCTATTTAATCAATCGGATTTTGCGGATGCCGAAGAACATGTGGAGACCTATCAAGCGGCTATTCCTTATCGTCAGCGGAATCTAGTCGGACGGGTAACCTACGGCTATGACCGGAAATACATGTTTGAATCGAACTTCTCCTACTCGGGATCGGACAACTTCACGCCCGATAATCGCTACGGATTGTTCGCATCTTTAGGTGCGGGTTGGGTCGTGTCTAACGAAGCTTTTTTTGAGCCCATTAAAGCGGTTATCCCGCATTTTAAACTGCGGTATTCCTACGGGAGTTCCGGAAACGCGAGTTTAAATAGTCCAGACCACCGTTTCCTTTACTTAACGCAATATCAGCAGAGTGGTGGCGGGTATTCCTTCGGATTACCGGGCTCCCAACGGCATTATACGGGTTATGTCGAGAAGTTGATGCGGGGAGATGTGACCTGGGAAACCTCTTACCGGCATAACCTTGGAGTGGAAATCAATTTGTTTAATAATGAACTGCAGTTCATTGCCGAGCTGTTTAAAGAAGATCGAAAAGGGATCTTGATGCGCGGAACGGATATTCCCTACATTTCAGGGTTTAATTCCGGAAACGTACCGTTCTTAAACATTGGTGAAACCGCGAACAAGGGTGTCGATCTGACTTTAGAATACAATAAGCAGATGATGAATGGCTTTTTTATGGCTAGAGGAACCATGAACTACAACTCGAACAACGTCGTTCGGGATAATCTCCCACCATGGGCTTATCCGTATTTGGATCGGGAGGGACACCGTATCAGCCAGCGTTTCGGTTATATAGCGACTGGCCTATTTAAAACGCAACAAGAGATCGATCAGGCGGCGACGCAATCTGGCGATGTGCGGGTCGGTGATATTCGGTATAAGGATTTGAACGGTGACGGTATCATCAATTCAAATGACCAAACGGCTATAGGTATCGGCAATACACCGCTACTCACCTACGGTTTGACCTTGGGCGGGGGGTATAAAGGCTTCGATTTGAGTTTGTTTTTCCAAGGGGTCGGTTTAGTCGACATGAACTATGCGAGCGGTTATGCCGTCACGCCGTTTTCTAACGGAGCTACCTATGGAAACATGTATAAATATGTGTTGGATCGCTGGGATCCGGAAAACCCGGATAAAGAAACGTTGTACCCGAGATTATCGACGAATGAAACCATCACGACGAATTATAACCAAAGTACCTGGTGGATTCAACGTGCCGATTATTTGCGCTTAAAACAGGCTGAAATCGGTTATAATTTTACCGATAAACCATTTTTAGATCGCTTGGCGATGAGTAAAATGAGATTGTATGTCAATGGAACGAATTTATTCACACTATCGCCGTGGACGTTCTGGGATCCCGAATTAGGAGATGGACGCGGAACTTCTTATCCGAATACGCGCGTTTTCAACGTGGGATTACGCATTAACTTTAAATAAGACCGATTATGAACTTTATATCAAAAAAATTGAAGCTGTTTGCCGGTATGGCCGCGGTTTCTATTGGCTTGCAAAGCTGTAACGACGGCTTCTTTGATGCGCAGCCTGATAACCTCTTGAATATAGAAAACATCTTTTCAAACCGGGCACAAACCGAGAATTACTGGGGCGCGTTGTATGAAGAAATCCCGGATATCTGGAATCAACCGTATACCTACAGTTTTTCGGCGATAACGGATGAGATTGATGCCTCCAATTGGGTGAATGGAACCCTATCGAACTTTAATTCCGGCGCTCTTTCCGCCGACAACGTACCGAGCGATTACGTCGCGCTGTATAGAAAAATTCGTCAATGCGGTATATTCATCGACAATGTGGACAAAAGCCAAGAGTTATTGGATGCCCAGAACGGCGCCACGTTGGTCAAAGAATATAAGGCAGAAGCCAAATTTCTCCGGGCGTTTTATTACTGGCATGCGATGAAGATGTTGGGACCGGTCGTGATTCTTCCGCTCAATAGCGACGAGGCTGCGGATGAAAATTACCAGATTCCCAGGAGCAGTTGGGATGAGGGGGTTGCGTTTATTTTGGCGCAAATGGATGAAGCCTTGGCCGATCTGCCTGTGGAGCATTATCAGGGAGGCACTACGACCGTCGATGGCACGCAGCTGGGGCGGATTAACAAAATGATTGTGGAGGCCGTAAAGTCGGAAATCACCCTGTTTTCGGCGAGTCCGCTATACAATGGAAATCCGGATCTAGCAAATTGGCGGAATCCCGATGGGAAGCAATTGATCAGTCAAACTCCCGATCCGAATAAGTGGAAGATTGCCGCCGATCAAGCGAAAAAGGCGATCGATTTAGCCGAGGCGAACGGGAAAGCATTGTATGTGAAAACCGGTAAAGATGATTTTGAAACGGCCTTTCTTTCGGTTCGTGATGTCTATTGGGATGGGTACCGTACCGAAGGCATCTGGCTACGGCCGCAAACCAATCGTTATCAATGGGAGATCCATGCTGCTCCGCGTGCGGTGACGGGGACGGCGTACAACGGGCTCGCCGTATTACAAGCACTCGTGGATGATTTTCGTATGGAGAACGGCGAGTCAATCGAAGAGAGCGATACCTACAGTGAAACGTCTTTTACCGAAGAGGAAACTGCTTACTATGCTGAAGGCGTGAATAACATGTATGTAGGACGCGAGCCCCGGTTTTATGCGCATGTGACTTTTAACGGGTCGCCCATCATCGGCGCGCCTAAATCGGGGATGAAATGGGTAGAGTTTTTCCCGGCAGGGAACTCTGGCCGAAACGGTGCACCGCGGGACTGGCCCAGAACGGGGTATACCGCACGGAAAAATGTGCACCCTACTTACAGTGTCAATCCGTCCAATGAAACCAATCGTTCGGCCATGCTGATTCGCTTGTCGGAGTTGTATTTGAATTACGCCGAGGCGCTCAATGAATCGCAGCCTGGACACGCGGATGTATTGGTATATTTGAATAAGGTACGGACGCGTGCCGGTTTACCGGCACTGGAAAGCGGGCTTTCGCAATCGCGCATGCGCGAACAGATTCGGATGGAGCGACGCATTGAACTGTGTTTCGAAGGAAAACGTTGGTTCGATGTGAGACGTTGGAAGATTCCCGATACCGAAGGATCCCGCCAAGGGGGCGTTTTTGAAGGAATGGACATGACCAAAGGGACATCCATCAGTTCTCCAGAATTTTATCAACGTGTGGATGCGGTTATTCGCGCAGACTGGCATGATCGGTATTACTTTCTGCCTTGGGCTCAGATGGAGATCGACAGAAACAAGCAATTGGTTCAAGTACCGGGTTATTAATTGAAAGCATGATGAATAATAAAAAAATAATTTCCAGAGCACTTCTCTTATGTGCCGGCCTCTGGCTAAGCGCCTGTAAAGAGGATATTCCTTTATACGAACAAACCACGGACAGCAAGGATCAGGTTTGGCTGAGTATACAACGTGCTGCTGACGGGCCGAAAGGCTTATCGATATTTCCCATCGAAGAAGAGGAAAGAACCGAGCAGTTCTCCGTAAATTATGGGGGACTGGGCCTGCCCGCTTCCGCGATTCAGGTGGATTACGCGGTTGATCAAGCGATTTTCGACAGTTTAAATGTAGTGGAGGAAAACAGAGGGAATGAACCGTTCACCCGGTTCCCCGAAGGCAGTTTTACCCTGGATAAATCATCCAGCACCATTGCTGCAGGTGAGACCGGATCGGATATTGTGACGTTTTCCTATAAACCCGCTGCGTTCGATATCACCAAACGGTACCTTCTGGCACTGACGGGGACCACTAATAGCGGTTATTCCTTTCGAGAGGGTGCTCAAACCGTCCTTTTTACCGCCGAGGTCGTTAAAAAGATACACGATAAGAGCGCGTGGACGGCTAGTGCATCCAGTGAAGAACCTGCAGAGGGGGGCGGAAACGGGTTGGCCGCAGCCGCCATAGATGGGGATGCCATCAGTTTTTGGCACTCCCAATGGGATGGTGCGAGCCCACCCTTCCCGCATTGGGTAGAGGTTGATTTAGGAGGAGAATTGTATGTGTCGGAAATCGGGCTTACTCGACGCCAAAACAACAACAATGGGTTCAAAACTTTTGATGTGGAGGGCACTAGAGACGGTAAAACCTGGGTGACGCTCCTGAAAGACGCCCAGATGGAACAGGAGCCTTTGGATATGCAAGTTTTTGAGCTACAGGGACAATACGTTTCTAAAATACGCGTGCTGATGAAGGACAATTTCAATAACCAAGCATCTACACATTTAGGTGAGATTGATTTAATGGGTTATTAGGCTTCGGCTTTGGCATGATGTGAAAGCGGGTATCGATAAAGGATGCCCGCTTTTCTCGTATTTTTTCAGTAGAATAGTGTATCTTCGATGAAGCTCACTCAACAAAAACCGTTATGAGACCGAACAAGCCCTATTCTTTTTTCAAAACCGTATTGATGCTCTTTTTCGCGAGTGCTGCCGGCCTGCTGGCTTGCAATTCCACGGGGAATGAAGACGCCGCACCTGGAGATGATGGCGACAGTCTGACGTTTCAAAACCCAGTCTTTGAGCCCGTACTTGCTGATCCCACCGTTTTGTATGATCAGGAGCGTAGGCTGTTTTATGCTTATGGTACGCAAGACGATTGGGATGATGGAGCGGGAAGTCGTCTGGTACCGGTATTGAGCTCCCCGAATCTGCACGACTGGACCTATATCGGAGAGGCCTTTACGGAAAAGCCCGATTGGAAAGATGCGGGCGGCATTTGGGCGCCGGATATCAATCAGGTAAATGATCAGTACTATTTGTACTATTCGTATTCCACATGGGGAGATCCCAATCCTGGAGTCGGGCTGGCTATTTCCGACTCCCCCGCAGGGCCCTTTATTGATCAAGGCAAGCTGTTCGATAGTGAAAGCATGCATGTACCGAACTCCATTGATCCCTTTCTTTTTCAGGAAGCGGGCGAGAAATATCTGTTTTGGGGAAGCTTTTCTCAAGCCCCGGAGCAAGGCACCTATGCGGTCGCGCTGAGCGAGGATGGGAAATCAGTAGGGGATCAGGAAAAGATGAAAATTGCGGCGGGTGATTTTGAGGCGGTCACCATTTTTAAAAAAGGCGACTATTATTATTTCCTCGGATCAAAAGGTTCTTGCTGTGAGGGTGCGGACAGTCGGTATCATGTGCTGGCTGCTCGTTCGGAAAAATTGCTTGGTCCGTATCTGGACCGGGACGGTCGAGACATTCGGGAGAGAGGTCACGGTACACTCGTACTGGAGGGGGACGATCAGATCGCCGGACCCGGCCATACTTCGGATATCCTCACCGATAGCAATGGAACCGACTGGATTCTTTATCACGGGATCGAT
>DXCW01000091.1 GCA_019115805.1 Candidatus Sphingobacterium stercorigallinarum | reverse complement strand
AATTGTACCCTTACGGGCGATGCGTTGTTTGACGAGATTAAAAAATATAGAGGAATAGAACTTTGGGGAGAAGGCTTCGATTGGTTCGATGCCAAGCGTTGGGGCGACTCGATCGAGCGTACATCTTTCGGTAACGGAGGTAACTTCCAAGACATATTGGCGGTGACTATTGCACCAAATGCAAAAAATGCATGGAAACTGGTGGTACCTACGAAAGAAGTCGATTACAACTCTTTAATTGATTAATTTCATGTAGCAACAAAAATGAATCCGGTCCTTTGGGCCGGATTTTTTTGTGGGACTCCTCGGGCAACGCATGCATGTGTTGGAGTAAGGGCGATCATAAAAAACCCCCGATTCACATCGAGGGTAACACTTATAATGTATATGAAAAATGGTGGGAAGTGTTTGTGTAACTAGTTTTCAACATTTTGTTGAACACCTGGTTTTCAAACATCGAATCTAAGTTATTAAGAATTATTCTAAATAACAACCATGATTGACATTTAAATTTTTGCAGGAATTGCTCCAGGTAGATGAGACGCTGCTATTAAAGCGTAATTTGTATCGAAATTTTCCGGATGATTTCGAAAATTTACTATATTTGGGCTGCTCTGAAAAACGGGATGTAGCGTAGCCAGGTATCGCGCCAGCATGGGGTGCTGGAGGTCGTCGGTTCAAATCCGGCCATCCCGACAATATTCAGTTCAGCTGAATACAAAAAGGCTCTAAATCGTATGGTTTAGGACCTTTTATGCTTTTAAACCATCCTTTTAAATATATACTATTCTGCATGTCGTGGAATAATAAGGCGAACCCAATGGGTCTGAATTCTATCCCTGGGCATCAGTACGAATTAAGTCGGTTTTTTAGTTAAAAAGCAACTTATAAATCGAATGTATCAAAATGAATTGTCTTTTTGATTACTAATGGACGTTTCGACTAATTGATTTGAAATAATTTATAAGGATATTTAAAAAAGGCAGTCAAATGAGATGGATGGATATTTCGGATTCATTTTGTGGTAGAAGTCTTATTAATATGCAGTTGTACGTTACAAGCTAAACTTTTTTGACTCATCTTTTTTTGAGCTTATCTTTGGGTGTGTGTATCTTAAAGTTTTGTTATTGAATGAAATGGCTTTGTATTGCGACGTTACTCGAATGAGGGGGAGTTGATCTCGAGAATAAAAATGGGAACGGTGGCATTGGGACTATATTTTCCGTAGAGGTGATGCGTTTGTTTGTCTATATTAAGTTGGGACAGATAAGAATTATTAGGAGATGAATACCGAGGATTGGGACCATAGGCCAATATGTAAGCTAATTGAGATGACTCAGGAAGCCAGGAACGTTAAGATCGTAATCGAATATCGGCTCGAGGCTCAGTTTTATGATGGTCGTGAGAACACGGAGTTTTGTTGTAGTCCAGACGGCGATATGAATAAATTGTAAAACGAAATGGCAATCAATACGAGTAAAAGATTTGTTTATCGAATAATACATAGAGATAATCTGCTCGATCTTTTGACTCACGGCTTAGTTAACAGAATGCATGAAAATGCGACTAAGGACTTTGTAATAATTGGTGATACTGATGTCATTGACTGGCGTATCATCGAACCCGTGAAAATACGGGGATATGGTTCGATTGGCGATTATATTCCATTTTATTTTACGCCAAGATCCATTATGTTATTTAATATTATTACGGGGTTCCGACATCCAAAAGTGCTTAAAAGGAATAAAGATGAGATTATCGTGATTCGCTGTCTAATAAAGGAGCTGGCTCGCAGACCTCAGTGGTTCTTTACGGATGGGCAGGCGTTAACCAGTAAACATTATAACAATTTAGTATATTTAGACCAAATTGATTGGGAGAGCATTCAAGCAAGCGTATTTAATAAAACGAGGAATGATCCTGACCGGCAACGGCGATACCAAGCCGAATTTTTAGTGTTTGAGACAGTCCCGATTGAATGCATTGAGAGTTTAACTGTTTATGATGAAGCGATGAGGTCTTGGGTAGAGAGTTTAGTTAAATCGAAAAACCTGTCTATTGCTGTTCATATTCATAAATCCTATTTTTTCGACTAAAAATGATAAAATTCTTAAAAGGAGATTTACTTAAGGCTGATGCGCATGCGTTGGTGAATACCGTAAACACTGTTGGGGTAATGGGAAAGGGTATTGCTCTTCAATTTCGGGAAGCTTTTCCCTACAATTATAAAGTGTATTCACAAGCCTGTAAAAAAAATGAATTGGAGCCTGGGAAATTGCTTAGTGTTCCGGATTCAAATCTCTTGTATGGTGAAAAGCTTATTGTAAATTTTCCGACTAAAAAACATTGGCGTCAGCCTTCTAAATACGAATATATCAAAAAAGGCTTGATCGCTTTAAGGAGCCTAATGGAGAAGGAAAATATTAAAAGTATTGCTATACCTCCTCTAGGCGCCGGTAATGGCGGATTGGATTGGCTTAAAGTTAAGCCAATGATAGTTGATGCGCTAGGAGACCTGCCGGCTGAAATATTGATTTACGAGCCGAATGCAGACATCAAAGGAATACTACAGAAAAATCAACAAAATAAATCCGTGAGTCTTTCCCCCGCAAGGGCTTCTTTGTTATACGGACTGTTTACGTTTGAGAGTTTCGGAGAATATAGTAGCTTGCTTGTAGCTAATAAGATAGCCTATTTTTTGCAACGGATGGGACAGGATTTGCGGCTGGACTTTAAACCACACCATTATGGACCTTATGCGATCGGAGTAGAGAAAGTTTTATATTATTTAAATGGCGTTTTTCTTCAAGGTCTCGAGCAAGGGGAAACTAAACCTTTCGAACCGTTAAAGTTGAATTATGAAAAATGGAGTATGGTTAATGACTATGTGCTCCAAATGGAAAGTGAAGACCGGGAGCGACTTCAGAAATTGGTGTATTTTCTAAAAAACTTCACGTCCGAATCGGCTCTGGAAATATTGGCAACTGTAGATTTTATCCTTGTTCATCATCCTCATTACCAAGCTAGCGAGGTTGTCGGGGCAATAAGGCGATGGAATGAGCGAAAAAAGGAGATTTTTACGATAGAAAATATTCAGCGCGCGTATGAGCATTTGCAGTATGATAAGGAACTCTTGGTGAGGAACTGATATATTGGCTCTAAAGTCGGTTAGCATATCAGATTAACTAATTGTTTATATTTGTTGGACGGGCAAAAAATCAAAACTAAGACGATGATCTTTCACCCGTCGACCCGCCCGCTACCATCTAATTTTCACCCATAATAAGGCTAAACTTCCAACGAGCAACAACATGGCGGTAAATTGATAAATAATGGATAGGTTAATCTGCGCATCCATCAGTGCTCCGCCTATATAGACCATAATGCCACCGACAATCGTGCTTAAACAGTTTAAAAAGCCATACCCCGTTGCCACATATTTTCCTTCTACAATCTGTCTCAACAATGGCATCAGGTTCGCATCGTTAAATCCCCGTCCTAAGCCAAACACGATCATCCCTCCTATGGCCAGACCAAAGGTTGACGTAGATGCGAGGAGAAACAGACAGGGCGCTCCCAGTAAAAAACCGGCGACGATGGTGTACAATCTTCCCTTTTTTGATCGGCGCATCCAGAAATCTGCTAAAATCCCACCGACTATGACTCCTAAAAAGGAGCCAATCTGGATATAACCGGTCGCTGAAAGCCCCGCGGCCCCCAAGTCCAGTGTGTATTGTTGCTTTAAAAAGGTCGGCATCCAGCCATTTACCAGCCAATTGGCCATGCCAAGGATGGCAAAGTAGAAAAGAACGATATAAAATGAGCGTAGGCGGAATATCGCTCTAAAGGTTTCGCCGATTCCCAGTCTTTTCTCCGTTTGGACAGCCTCACCCGTATCTTTTTTTGGGGCTGTAGCTTGATATTCTTTTAAGACGAACCAGAGAGATAGGGCATAAAAAACACCAATGAAACCGAAAAGGTGGAACCCAAATCGCCAGCCCCATAAATCCGCCATATATCCACCCACCCCACCAAGCGCCATTCCTGCATACAGTCCGCTCATATGCAGCCCGGTCGCTAATGATCTCGTTCGACCTCGATGGTAGTCGGTAATCATAGCAAGCCCGGCGGGAATATAGCACGCTTCACTAACCCCCATTAAAAATCGAGCAATGAGCATTTCTTCAAAGGAATGGCAGTAACCGGTCCAGATCGTCATCAATGACCAGACAAATACAGAGAAGATTATCAATGTTTTGCGAGCATATTTATCGGCGAGATACCCCCCTAGAGGACTAAAGACACCGTACGCAATAAGAAAAATGGTGGTCAGTAGTCCAAACTGCGCATCTGTTAAATGGAACTCACCGACAATGGGATCACGCATCGAGGTGATCAATATCCGATCAAAGTAATTTAAGAATGCAACGACCCACAGCGCCGCAACGACAAACCAGATATAGGTTTTGGATGTCTT
>DXCW01000090.1 GCA_019115805.1 Candidatus Sphingobacterium stercorigallinarum | reverse complement strand
ATGCGTCCCGCTGCGGACGGCAGCGTGACCATTACGGCCTCAGCTGGTCCGAATAATAACAATGGGGATCGATTCTACTATTTAAATACCATTGGGATTGCACCAGAAAGTTTTGAATTCGCGAATTAAAGAACTGTTAGTTTAGGTTTATGTCGGAATGGGTTCAGTGTGCGTTAAAGTACACTGGCCCATTTCTCTTTTATGGTGCCTCTTTTTCCTCGAATAGGGAAGGACGATCCGGTTCGGGGTGGCATGTCGTAAACGCGCTACGGATGTGTTAAGGAAATGTTATTTATTTCGAATTTGACATTAATTTCAGAATAAACGTCCAGATTTTGACAGACTTTCCGTTTCTTTGCCCAAAAGTACGAAACGCAGAATGGATGCACTTTTAGGATTAATGGACAATCTCACCGATCCGGATTGGATCGTGGCTCACGGTGGATTATATCTACTGTTGTTTATCATTTTTGCTGAAACGGGGATCATGATTGGATTTTTCCTTCCGGGAGATCCGATTTTATTTATTGCGGGAATTATTATTTCCAATATGAGTGTGGCTCCGGGACAGGAGATTCCGTTGTTGCTTTACTGGATTTTACTGATTGCATTGGCAGCCATTGCCGGAAACTTTGTGGGGTATTGGTGCGGCAAGTTATTCGGCAATCGTATTTTGAATATGAAAGAAAGTTGGTTGTTCCGCCGAGAGTACATTTATAAAGCGCAGGAGTTTTATGAAAAGCAGGGGGGAGTAGCCATTATTCTCGCTCGATTTTTACCCATTGTCCGGACCTTCGCTCCGATCGTAGCGGGCATTGTGGGAATGGACTTTAAGAAATTCATCGTTTTTAATATTCTAGGGGCTTTTCTTTGGTCTGGTAGTTTGGTGACCCTGGGCTTTGTATTGGGGGAAAACCAATGGGTACAAAAAAATCTAGAACTAGTGATTTTTCTTATCGTAGCAGCCGCTACTGCGCCTGTTATTATAAAAGCAATTTCTGGAAGAGGTAAAGCTCGCCCCACTGGCGATGCGTAAGGACACTGTCGCTCTTGCTTGCTCTTATTACCTGATCGGCTGAAATTGGCTTTAGCTGTTGCATTTATTCGGTATTGTTCTATCTTTGAAGGAAACGATGACGGAGCAGGAGCGAATGCCTTGGCGATATGGATGTCGTTTTAGTATATAAACCTAAACTATACAAGAAATTTCTGGGTGTGACGAGGATGTTGAGCGGGGCGTCAATTTCCTGAAAGGCTTTTTTCCGCTGAACAAGTGATCATCCGGTTCCCACTTGATCTATAGTGGATAGGGTATGAAGAGTAACCAACTTAAACTCATTGCCAATGAAATCTAAAAATAAGCACGCTGTGTCACGGCGGAATTTTCTGAAAACAAGTGCTACTGCAGCGGCTGGTTTTATGATCCTCCCTCGGCATACCTTAGGCGGTTCGGAGTTTCTTGCGCCCAGTGATCGCATTAACCTGGGGTATATTGGGACGGGAAAGCAAGCGCAGGGCCTGCTTCACAATATAGGGGCGGTGAGAGAGACTATGGTGCTTGCGGTATGTGATGTGGATCAGAAAAAACGGGCTCATTTCGCTAATAAAGCAACGGAATTGAATCGTCAAAAAGCCGCTCATCCTGTGGATGTTTACGCGGATTATCGGGAACTATTAGATCGAGCGGATATCGATGCTGTAGTAGTGGCCTCGCCCGATCATTGGCATGCGCTTCAGGTGATTGATGCGGCGAAGCGTGGAAAAGATATCTACTGTGAAAAGCCGCTTGCGTTATCGATTGAGGAGGGGCGGGCGATGGTTGATGCTGTGCGGAAATACAAGCGCGTGTTACAAACCGGAAGTATGCAGCGCTCTCAATATAATTTCAGACAAGCAGCGTGGTTGGTCCGCAACGGCTATTTGGGCCAGATCCAAGAGATTCACGTGTCGGTGGGTGAGCCGGTGAAGCAATGTGATCTTCCTTCCATGCCCATTCCGGACTATTTGGATTGGGACATGTGGGTAGGTCCGTCGTTGTATCGGGGATATCACCCCATCTTATCACCACCTATTGAGGATGATGCCTGGGCCTGGTGGCGTGGATATCGTGATTTTGGGGGCGGATACATCACCGATTGGGGAGCACATATGTTTGATATTGTGCAATGGGCTTTGGATATGGATCATTCGGGGCCGGTGTCCTTTGTGCCGCCCGAAACGCCAGGCGCCGAAGAGGGGCTGTATTTCACCTACGCAAACGGTGTGCGTGTCCACCACCGTCATTGGGGAGAATCGAATGCCATTCAATTCCTCGGCAGTGAAGGGACGATTGAAGTGTCTCGGGAGTTTTTGCGAACTCAGCCCGGTTCTTTAGCAAGCCTAGCACCCAAATCCTCGGATAAGCCGGTGTATCACTCGGATAACCATTATCAAGACTGGATAGATGCCATTAAAAAACGGAGCAAACCCATTTGTGACGTGGAGATCGGTCACCGCACCTCGTCGGTTTGTAACGCGATCAACATTGCTTATGAATTGCAACGTCCATTGCAATGGAACCCTAAGAAAGAAGCGTTTGATGATCCCTATGCCAATTTGATGCGAGGTCGTCCGTATCGAAAACATTGGGATTTCCGAGATTTTTAAATCGCGGAAATATCCGATGAGATTAGGGTATAATCGTCCCTTTCTCTATGGAAAAGTGGATTTTGTCGGCTAGGGGAATATAACGTTCTGTTTCCGTTTCTTCGATCCGATCGGGAAAGAGGATGCCGTACAAATGATCGACTTCGTGTTGGAAAATAACCGCAGTAAATCCTTCGATAAGTTCCTCTTTCACCTCGCCCTTGCGATCGATATGTTGTAATCGAATGGCGTAGCTCCGCAGTACATCTTCCTTCCGATCGGGAATCGATAAGCATCCTTCAGGGCCCGTGCGCTTGAGCTCGGACCGCCATAGAATTTTTGGATTCACATAGAATTCGAAGGGCGCTCCGGTTTTGTCTAATCGCTGTACCCAAATGACGTTTTTGTTGATGCCAACTTGTGGGCCGGCAATCCCTACTCCGGGATGTTTGGGGTCTTGAACGGTTTTCAACATTCGGTCTGCCAATTTATCCAATAGCGGGTCGTCGTAGCGAATATCGTCGGAGGGCTTGGTTAATACAGCCAAGTCCTGTGGGTTGGTGGTCTGGTAGACATACATGATGCTGTCGTCGTCACCGCTGTTGATGAGCTGTTTTTCCTGTTCATCAAAGGTCTTGCTCGTGGATGGATTCACGTTTCTTTCGTTTTTAGGTCCGGTGTATTTCTTCTCTCCTGCCAGTATGGCGATTGGTAGACTGTTTTCTCTTGGGGGTTGGGGGCATCGGTATCCGTTGCTATAAGCGCAGTACGGGTTATAAGCGCGATTGAAGTCAATTTGAACGGTTCCATTTTTAATGTCCTTTATACTCAAATCAATATAGCGGCCGCCTTCATAGGTGTCTGCACCGTTTGTTTCATCGAGAAATGGAAGGAACAGATGATCTTGATACGCTGGGTTTTGGAAGAGCGCGACACTTTGGTATGCGGTGAGCGTGACCGGCTGGCCTTGCCACTGAAAATGCAGCACCGCATAACGCTTGTACGGATTGGAGGTGCCGTCGTAAGTCGGCATGCTAAAGACGGGTTGATCGATTAAGAGTTCCACCTCAGCGCGCACAATGGAGCCGGTGTCCGGTGCGAAATAATTTAAAAATTGTATTTGATTTGCTCGGATGGGGCCGTATTGATCTTTTGTCATGGATTCCGCCTGTTGCTGGCGGAATTCCGTGATTTGACGGCTATAGTCTTGAGCGAAAACGGCTATCGGTAGCCACAACGCGATGAATAGGATAAGTCTCATGATCTATATATGATATCGATCAAAAGTATAGATATTTTACGATGTTCGGAATAGATGGACTTCAAAAGTAAATTGTACTTTTGCTTATCATGAGGATTATGGCTTTCGATTACGGTACCAAAAGGATTGGCATTGCCGTGTCCGATAATTTACAAATTATCGCCACCGCGCTGGATACCGTACATCCCAATCACATCTGGGAGTTTTTGGCAACCTATTTAGTCCAGGAAGAGGTAGAAACGTTTGTCGTCGGTTATCCCAAGCAGCTCGACGGTACGGACTCTGTGAACGCACAACATGTGACCGGATTTGTGCGGAAATTGAAAAAAACGTATCCTCATATTCCGGTGGAACTAGCTGACGAACGGTTTACCTCGAAAATTGCGCTTCAGGCCATCGGCAGTTCGGGTATGAAAAAGACCAAACGGCAAGATAAGAATGTGGTGGATCAGGTGGCCGCCGTATTGATTTTACAATCTTACATGGAAAATAAATTTTAAGCTATGGCTTTACGCGATATTCATTTCTTTTCCGAAGACATCGATTTTACACTTCAAGAAAAGCAGAAAATCCGGCAGTGGATTGGCCATACGATTGTCCATCAAGGGTATGCTCGTGTGGGCGAATTGAACTTTATCTTTTGTTCGGATGCGTACCTCTTGAACATCAATCAAACTTATCTGAAACACGATACCTATACCGATATCGTGACTTTTGATTCATCGGAAAGTCAGGACGTTATCGCCGGAGATGTTTTTATTTCGGTAGAACGGATCAGAGAAAATGCACAGGAGTTTGGTGTCAGTGAGCGCGATGAGTTGCATCGGGTGATGATTCATGGCGTGTTGCATTTATGCGGACAAGGAGATAAAACAGAAGCTGAACAGAAACAAATGACCGAAAAGGAAAACTTCTATTTATCCGAGCGGAGTTTTTAGTCAAAGGCAGTTCGGTTTTTTCTGTTTTCCTTCAAAAATAAAAGCGGCATCCTATTGGAATGCCGCCTTATTATCTTTTACATGCGCCGGTTTAAAACCGCTCGAGTTGAGAGAAAAAGAAGCTGCCTTCAATTTCAGCATTCTCATCCGAGTCGGATCCGTGTACTGCATTCGCCTCTATGGACTTTGCATATTTATTACGGATTGTACCTTCATCCGCTTTAGCCGGATCAGTTGCGCCGATGAGTGTACGGAAGTCCTCCACCGCATTGTCTTTCTCAAGGATTGCCGCAACGATCGGTCCTGAGGTCATGAATTTTACCAAATCACCATAAAATGGACGCTCTTTGTGTACGGCGTAAAAATTGCCCGCACCTTCTTCGCTTAAGCGGGTGTACTTCATTGCAACGATCTTGAAACCACCAGCAATGATGTCATTTAAGATCGCACCGATGTGCCCGTTCGACACTGCGTCGGGTTTGATCATTGTAAACGTTCTGTTTGTAGCCATATCTTAATTCCTAATATTTTACGCAAAGTTATTGAATTCATCTGAAAAAGGAGAGGTAGGCCAGAAAGAATACTTTTTTCCCTAAACGCCGGGCCTTGATTTCGGGAAAATGCGGTATCTCTTAGCGCTTAATGAACGGCATGTTTCACCTAATTTTGACATCGATATATGGGATAGTGGAAGTTAAACCTTAACTTTGTGCTATGGCTAAGGATCTGCAAGTTACGATTGACAAAGATTCGGGATTTTGTTTCGGAGTGGTGTACGCCATTGATATGGCGGAAGAAATTTTGGAGCAGGATGGTTATCTCTATTGTCTTGGAGATATCGTGCACAACGATGAGGAAGTCGCTCGGTTAAAGGCGAAGGGATTACGTATCATTTCTCATGCGGATTTAGCTGACCTCAAACAGGAGAAGGTCTTAATCCGAGCGCATGGGGAGGCGCCAGAAACGTACCGCATTGCGCTGGAGAATAACATTACGTTAATTGATGCATCTTGTCCGGTGGTATTGAAACTTCAAAATCGGATCAAGGCTTCTCACGATCAAGAAGAGAAAATTTTGATTTTCGGAAAGCACGGCCATGCCGAAGTGGTGGGACTACAGGGTCAAACCAATAACGAAGCGATCGTTTTTCAAGACTTAGCGGAACTGGACGCGGTAACGCTTCCGGAGAAGTTTACCTTGTACAGCCAGACGACAAAAAGCGTAGATCGTTTTTATGAAATCAAAGACGAGTTACTCGCTCGGGGGTATGAGGTCAAAGCAAACGATACGATTTGCCGACAAGTGTCCAATCGGTATGAAGATTTGGGCGCTTTTGCACGCCAGTATGACAAAATCGTTTTTGTTTCCGGTAAAAAATCATCCAACGGCAAGGTATTGTATGATGTCTGTAAAGGCGTGAATCCGGATAGTTATTTTATTTCGGATCCGGCGGAATTGGACCCTGCAATTTTTCAAAACCACGAGACCATTGGGATTTGTGGCGCAACCTCTACACCCATGTGGTTAATGAAAAAGGTGAAAGAGACGCTGGAATCGTATTAAGCACGGCCTTCGTCATTTTAATTTAATATTCCCATCAAACCCCGGTCTATTTCACTTCTCCCGGCCCGGTTTAAGGCAGATATTCTGTACTTTTGCACTCAGTATGAGTAATAAAGCTAAAAAGGGGGTGTTGTTGGTTCAATTGGGTACGCCCAATGCGCCGACTACAGGGGAAGTTAGAAAGTACCTAACCGAATTTTTGATGGATCCACGGGTGATGGATATTCCGGTAATTTCCAGAAATTTGTTAGTTAAGGGCGTCATCGTCCCTAAGCGCGCTCCGCGGACCGCTCATACGTACACGACGATTTGGGACGAGCAAACCGGATCGCCGTTACTTTATTATAGTCAGGAACAGCAGCGTTTGCTTCAAGAGTCGCTCGGTGAGGACTATCATGTGGAACTCGCCATGCGATACCAAGAACCATCGATTCCGAAAGCAATGGAAAAATTACAGCATATGTTTTTGGACTCATTGCTGGTCATACCTCTGTTTCCACAATATGCCTCTGCAACTACGGGGTCGGTTATAGACCGAGTCATGGAGATCATGCGCAAGTGGCAGTACTTTCCAAAGGTGAATTTCGTGAGCAGCTATTGTGAAGATCCGTTGATGATTGATGTGTTTTCGGAGCATGCCGAGAAGCATGACTTGGATTCTTATGACCATTTCTTGTTCAGCTATCACGGGTTACCCGTTCGACAGTTGGGAAAGGTGGATCCCTCCGGGGAGTTGAAATGTCCGGACTTCGGCTGTGAGGGCTGCCGGAAAGAAGCCAATTCGTATTGTTATTTATCGCAGTGTTATGCCACTACCCGAGCGATCATTAAAAAATTGAATTTGCCAGAAGACAAGTGTACATTGTGTTTTCAGTCCCGATTGGGTAAAACACCGTGGATCCAGCCGTATACTTCCGATACCTTGCACGATCTGGCGAAAAAAGGGAAGAAGCGACTGCTGGTTTTTAGTCCCGCATTTGTGGCGGACTGTATTGAAACCTTGGATGAGATTTTGGTCGAGTACGCAGATGAATTTAAAGCAATGGGTGGAGAAACCGTGGACATGGTGGAAAGCTTAAATACAAACCCTAAATGGATCGAATCGTTAAGACGAATGGTCTTGGGAAACACAAATTAATACATGGTTAAACTCAACGCAATCTTACTTTTTTTACTGGATATTTATATCTTCTTTGCCCTTAGGGCGACCAATATCCGATTTGTTAAGACCAAGTGGTTTGCCGTTCTCTGGTGGGGTTATTCCATTTCTTTGCTTATTGGACTGTATGTTTCCTTTGAGTACAGCATTCCATTGATTGTCCGTTCGATCATTTTAGTAGCGTTTTTCCTCACGGCCGTTAGTAAATTTATCTATGCGGTGATTTTGCTGATCGATGATCTTCGTCGTGGTGGGGTTTGGATTTCCCGACT
>DXCW01000089.1 GCA_019115805.1 Candidatus Sphingobacterium stercorigallinarum | reverse complement strand
GCGTATCGTTCATAAGTTGGGTGAGAGTCTAGTTGATGAACATCCCGAGCGAGTGGTTACCTTAGATATCGGCGCGCTGGAAACCATGAATGAGTTGGGGGTAAAGCCAGTCGGAATTCCCAAGAGACATTTACCGGAATACTTAGCCGATATGCGAACTGACCCAGCGGTAGAAGATGCCGGCTCGGTCATTGATCCCGATATTGAGGCGATTGCTGCTCTCAGTCCCGATTTGATTCTCATATCGACGCGCCAAGAACGGTTTTATAGTCAATTGAGTAAGATCGCACCCACCGTTTTTATTGGGACTGATAATGCCGATTATCTACGTTCCTTTCAGGAGAATACGCAGTTGTTGGGGACTATATTCTCGAAGATGGAGTTGGCGCAACAGAAACTCGATGGATTGAATGCGAAAATCCAATCGGCTCGGGCTGCCTTCGAGAACATGCCGGAAAAAGGGCTGTTTTTGATCTATAATGACGGGCGGTTTAGTGCTTTTGGAAAAGGATCTCGATTTGGTTTTGTGCACGATGTACTCGGCATTAAACCCGTGTTGGACTTACAAGACGAGTCGGTGCACGGTCAGCGCATCTCCAATGAGCACATTGCTCAGGCCAATCCCGATTATCTTTTTATTGTGGATCGCAACGCTGCAGTAATGGGTGTGGAAGCCAATCCCGATGATATAGAGAATCAACTGATCCGGCAAACCAAGGCGTATAAAAACCAACAGGTCTTTTATTTGAATCCGGATGTGTGGTTTATTTCCGGAGGGGGGCTGACTTCGGTGGAATTGATGGTGGATGATATTGTTGGATTAATTAAATAAAAGTATGAAACCAAATATTTCGAGATATGTATTCCAGGTTACTGGAAAAGAAAACATCACACCGCACTACACGCGGGTGAGGCTTCGTGCCGATGAAGAAATTAATTTTAATACGTGTACGCTTGGCGTCAACAACAAGATTTTTATTCCGCCGGTCGGTGTGAAGCAGGTGCATTTCCCGACTTTCGATGCGCATAAGCAAGAGTGGATCGCACCCGATGACCAGTTAAAACCTGTGGTCCGTACGTATACGCATCGTGCTTGGAACCCCGAAACACAAGAAATCAGTATCGATTTTGTGAACCACGGCGATAACGGCCCGGCGTCGGCTTGGGCGAATCACGCCGTCATAGGCGATGAGCTGGGGGTGGCGATGAAGGTGGGCTCGCGCCAGCTCTATCCGGAGGCCGACTGGTATTTCTTAATCGGAGATGCGACGGCTATCCCCGTGCTGGCTTGTATTTTAGAAAGTCTTCCGCCCACCGCAAAAGGGCAGTGTATGATCGAGGTTGCAAGTCCGGCCGATGTCCATCCCGAGATCAAACATGCAGGCTTTCATATCGAATGGTTGTTCAATGCGCATCCCGAAAAAGGAAGTGAGCTGGCGCAACGCGTACAGCAGGTCGCACTCCCCGAAGATGGATCCAAATTTGCGTATATCGCATGCGAATACGATTCTGTACGGACATTGCGAAAGTATTTTAGAGAAGATCAGCAGTGGAAGAAGGAGGAGTTGTATGCCTTTTCCTATTGGCGAGCGGGAATCGCGGAGGATCAGTCTGCCGCATCTCGACGTGCCGAAAAAGAATAGTTCTATTTTTTGAGAACAGAAATCAAGCAAATCATCCCGATTTGCTTTTTTTATCGGTATACCTGGGAATGGATGTCAACGATGTCTTGAGGAGTCGCACAATCCACTCAACCGCATTTAGTGTCGTATTCTACCCCGAAGTCGCTAAAATTAGACCCGCTTAGCGTTATCGCGGCTTGGGCTTGAAGCCTATATTTGCACTGTTATTTGTAATTAATCTAAATAAATGCAGAAGCTTCTATTTACGCTAGGTTTGATCATCATGAGCCTTTGGTGTATAGCTCAAGAATACACATTAAGTGGCACGGTAAAAAACGAACAGGGGGATCCGGTTTCTGGAGCCAGTGTGCGTGTTTTGGAACACCGAAAGGGGGCTCGTAGTGATGAAAACGGTTTGTTTTCGATACGTCTTTCTGAGGCGAATTACCGCATACGGGTCACGCACGTGGGCTCGATCAGTCAAACCTTTGAGGTGCGTTTGGATTCCGATGTGGTGCAAAATATCGTGCTAAAATCTTCTGACGATGAATCGATAGAAGAAGTCACGGTAGTGGGGCAAGTTGGGGTGAAAAAAGTAAAGGAGTCGGCGTATAACGTGACGGTTTTGGATGCCAAACCGACCTACAATACATCCATGGAAGTCACTGCTTTACTGAATAAAGCAGCCGGTGTTCGGATTCGACAGGAAGCCGGACTGGGATCAGATTACAATATTTCGTTAAACGGATTCACCGGTAGAGCGGTGAAGATCTTCATGGACGGCGTGCCTATGGAAGGGTTCGGTTCGGCATATAATTTAAATAATATACCGACGACCATGATCGAAAGAGTAGACATCTATAAGGGTGTCGTCCCTATTGAATTCGGGGGAGACGCCATGGGAGGTGTTATTAATATCATCACCCGTCCTTTAAATAGAACGTTCGTGGATGCGTCTTATTCGTATGGATCATTTAATACGCATAAGTCTAATCTGAACTTTGGTTATGTGGGGAAGAATGGGTTTTCAGTGGATGTGCGTGCCCTGCAAAATTATTCAGACAACTCCTATCGCACCTTTACCAAGTCATTGGATTTGGCAAGTGAAACATTTTCTCAGAACAAATCGTGGTATAACCGCTTCAACGATACGTATCATAACGAATCCTTGGTTGCTAAAATAGGGTTCGTCCACACGCCTTGGGCCGATCAGTTTTTCATCGGCGCAACCATCGGCCAAGAATACAAGGAGATTCAAAATGCCTATGTACAACAACTCGTCTACGGTATGCGTCATCGCAAGGGGAACACCTTGATGCCGAATTTAGCGTATCAGAAAAGGAATTTCTTGATCCAAGGTTTGGACTTGAATGTCAATGCGAATTATAACCGAAATCGAAATGAAAATATAGATACCGCAGCTCGGACTTACAATTGGGAAGGGCAGTACAAACCGAAACGCTCAGTAGGAGAGGGTGCTTCTACTCTGTCTAAATTCGAAAACCGAAACGGATCTGTGACCGCGAATGCAAGGTATAACCTCAGCGACCAGCATTTCTTTAACGTGAACAACACGTTTACCACATTCACACGGAAATCGAGAAATAATTTGGCGCTTATTGATGATCTGACAGCACGCGATACCATGCGGTCTAGAACATCGAAAAATGTTTTGGGGATTTCCTACCAGTTTGATTCCAAGAAGAACTGGAACATGACCGCTTTTTATAAGCTCTATTCGCAGCATATGATCGGCGCCGTTGATACCAGTTCGAGCAATACCGCTTCCTATGCCGAGCAAAGCCGCACCACAGCAAATTCGGGATACGGATTAGCCGGAACATATTTCTATCGCGATTTGCAATTTAAGCTTTCCTATGAAAAAGCGTATCGCTTGTTGGGCAGCAATGAACTGTTTGGTGATGAAACCCTAGAGACCGCGAATACGTCTTTGCGTCCGGAAAAGTCAGACAACATCAATTTCAATGTCGCATATAATAAGGTATTCAACAAACAGCATGATTTTTACGTAGAAGCGGGTCTGATTTATAGAAATACCTACGATTATATTCGCCGCGTCGTGGAGCAACGTTACGGAACCATTTCTTCGGTCAATCACGGTAAAGTGCTTTCCTATGGAGCGGATTTCGAAGCACGCTATGCATACGACAATCGGTTTATGTTGGGCGGGGCGTTCACCTACTTGGCCACCAAAAACTTGCAACGTTATGCGAGCGCCAACACCACCGTAGAGAGCATCATTTATGAGGATCAATTGCCGAATATTCCGTATGTATACGGAAACCTGGATGCGCAGTATATGCTGCCGGGTTTACTCGGTGATCAAAGCGTACTGACGCTGGGATATAACGCCAACTACATTCATGAGTTTTATTTAGGTTGGCCAAGCCAAGGCTCACAAAAGTATACCTTGCCCACTCAGTTCTCCCACGACGTGTTTGTTTCGGCAGCGCTAAAAAACGGGAAATACAACCTTTCGCTGGAAGCAAGAAACGTGACAGATGAGCTGTTGTACGACAACTTTGAACTGCAAAAACCCGGACGTCATTTCTCCGTTAAACTTCGGTATTTCTTTAGTAAATCCAATCGATAATCATTTTAAATCAACATACATAATTCAGAAGATATGAAACTTCAATTTTTACAACGACCGCTTGCCCTAGCTCTAATGGGGGTGGCAGTTTTAACTTCTTGCTCGAAATCGGATGGCCCGGGTTCGGGAGGAGATGGGGACGTGAGTTCAAAATATTTTATTTCTGCGCAAGCGGATGGAGATTACGATTATTTGATTACGGTCGATGATTTGACCCAAGGTTCGGTGTCTATTGCTGGAAACGGTACCGAAGTCCGTTCAGGGTACAGCTGGCTGTTCCCCAATCCGTCTACTGCGATTGGTTTTATCTACCAACAGGGAAGCCCTGGAGTTGGGCTTGGCGTAACGATCGATCAAAACGGTGAAATCGTACAAAGTGGAAGCGAATTCCTAGTTGAATCGAGATTTACTACCTTGGGAGTGGCCGGGGGATTGGCGATAACCGCCGTCGGGGGGCAGCCTATGGCAGACCAGGAAGATGTATATGGTGCGATTTTTAATATTGTCAATCCCGACGAAGGAAATCATAAAGAGACTAAAACGATCACCACGACCAATATGACCGGAACGGGTGAGTTTTTTACCTTTTCGGGCATTGTGGATGGCGGCAACGGTACCTTTTTGACCTCAATGGTGCCTTCAAAAATACTTCCCAACACAGGCGGCGGCGGCTCTACCGGAGAAACCGATTATCCCGACTCGGTGTGGGTAGCGCGTTTTGATACCGATTTGAATCTGCTTAACATTTATGGTGACGATCGTTTATCGTATTCTACGGGCCGCATGCGGTCACGATACCATTCGCAAATTGGGAATGATGATAGCGGAAATACATACGTGTTTTCCAGCGCGCACAGCGACCAAACCAGTAAAAATGCCGGCGTGATTCGCATTAACAACGGCGAGGATGATTTCGATTCGGACTATTATTGGGATCTAGATGCGGAATCTGACGGCTATAAATTCATGAAAGTATGGCACATTACCGGTAATTATTTCTTATTGAACTATTACAATACCCCCAATAGTGTCGACCGCAATGACGGATACACGAAATACGCGATTGTGAACGTGGTGGATAAATCGTTCAAATGGTTAGAGTCTGGCTTCCCTAAACCGGAGGAAATCACCGCTTCCTCGGATGCCTTTACGATCGATGGACAAGCCTTTATTCCGCTTGTTGTAGAGAACCAAAAACCAGCTATCTACGTTATTGATCCGGCAGGAGCCACCGCTAGCCGAGGCTTAGAAGTAGATGCTACAGGCATCACAAATGTAGGGAAATTAACGCGTAAATAATGTTTGAAATGAAGAAACTAGTAGCCTTGGTTTTAGTCGCACTATGTGGTAGTGCGTCGGCTCAACAGGTGACCTATAAAGGAGAGCAAGCGGATTTTTCGGTTGTGGCCGAAAACCCAAAGGTCGCGGTATTTGATATCGCGGCGTCGGAAACCGTTCACGCGTTGGGTGGAAAAATTGTGGGCGCTGCCAAAACAGCATTGCCTGAACAACTCTCAGCCGTGATAGCGGATGAGCAGGTGTTGGATATTGGTGGATTGAAAAATCCAGATATTCAGAAAGTAAAGCAGGCTGGCCCGGACTTGATCATCATCTCGGGAAGACAGCGTTCTAAGGTCGATTCGCTTTCGCAAATTGCACCTGTATTGGATGCCAGCCCAGATCAGTCTAACTACTTGACCTCTTTGTACGATCAAGTAGGTCAGATCGCCAAAGTGTTAGGAAAAACAGCTGAAGGCGAGGCCTTAATTCAGGAACTAAAGAAAGAAGTCGCATCGATGCAAGAATCGGCAGCTGCTTACAATCAATCCGATGCCTTGATGTTGATGTTTATTAATGGCCGTTATGTAGGTTTTCCTAAGCAATCTCGTTTTGGATTCATCCACGATGTGTTGGGTTTTCCGGAGACGGGCCTGAAAATGGACGCATCGGCACGGAGTAATCCATTGACGGATCAGCAAATATTGGCGGAAAATCCGGCCTATATCTTCGTTTTTGATCGGACGCAATTGAACGGGGACAGCATCGCTGATAAAGAAAAGATAGAGACCGATGCGATTAAACAAACGGATGCCTATAAGAATGGCCGTTTTGTGTATCTCAGTCCTCGACTTTGGTATTTGATCGGTTCAGGTGTGTACAGCACCCCTGCAATGGCCAAGGAGGTCTTGTCTCCCTTGAACTAAGTGAACAGCAACGGGTTTATTATACCCGATATGATCAACAGGGCGCTCTGCAAATGGAGCGCCCTGTTTATTTCGTTAGCTGCGATGGGTACGTTGTTGGTGCCGCTGCGAATATTCCTTTGGCGTACACTGAAAATACTGTTTGAAAACCTTAATAAAGTGGGATACACTTTGATAGCCAAGCAGCACGGCCAATTCATTCACGTTATAATCTTTCCTCAGTAATTCCACCGCTTTCTTCATTCGACATTCGATAATAAAGTTGTAAATCGTTTTCTGATACAAGCCCTTAAAATTCTGCTTTAATTTTTTCTC
>DXCW01000088.1 GCA_019115805.1 Candidatus Sphingobacterium stercorigallinarum | reverse complement strand
AATGTATGCCCCCCTCACCGCTAATGAATGCAAAAAAAAAGCGTCAGCTTACCTAGATAAACTGACGCTTAAAGAAATGTTCGACCGTGTTTATAGTCGTTTTATCCGGATATTTCTGAAAAACACTTCTGTTCCATGTCCCAAAAACCCGATGTGCCCGGAGGTATTGCTTAATCCAGGGTGGTCCTTTTTATCTGCGGTTCCACCTTTACTGGCTTCGGCTAGATCGCCGTCCACAATGACTTGTCCATTCACGGTGACTTTTATTTTATCTCCCTGAACATGTATTTCTTGTGTATTCCACTCGCCTACCGGATTTAACGATCCGCGTTTGGCTGCAATGATACCGTAAACCGATCCGTGATACTGATACGGTTGCAGATCTTTGTATACATCGGCTTGATCATCCAACACTTGTATTTCCATACCTGCGTAGGCCGCATCACCGTCAATTGGCGTACGAATACCGATTCCATTGTTGGCTCCTGGCGTCAATTTAAACTCAAAGCGGTACACAAAGTCGCCGTATTCCTCTTTGGTATACATGTTTTTACCGAATTTTGCATCCGGATTGGAACGAATATATCCTTCTGGAGTCACCTCGTAAGCTGGTGATTCGGTCCATTTATCTAAATTTTCTCCATTGAATAACATGTCGAAACCTGCGGCCTTTTCCTCAGCACTCAACTCGTAAACTTCTTTTTTCGCAATCTCTTTCAGGTAGACGTTTCGATACCAAACTCGAGAACCGTGCGCTTGCAGTTCGATTTGCTCTTCTGGAAAGATCGATTGATTGCGGTCCCAGTAGTTTTCCAGAGGAACTTGATCAACGACTAACTCGCCGTTCAACCATACACTCACGTCCTCACCGACCATACGAATTTTGAACGTATTCCATTCTCCCAATTCATTGTCGGCAACTTTAAGCGGATCTTTAGGATGCTTCTCATTATTATACAAACCTCCCGACCCGACTTGCGCACCGACTTCGGTACGTGAAATATCCCAGATTTGCACCTGTGGCGTACCTCTTAAATAAACACCAGCGTCCGGCTCCTTCCCATTCGGATCCAACTTCCAGTCGACAAGCATCTCGAAGTCTCCATATTTTTTTACGGTGGCGATGTTATCACCGTGACCGCTGAATACTAAACTCCCGTCTTCAGCTGACCAATTTTCCCGCATCTTACGATCGGCCTCGACTTGTTTGTTTTCCAATTCATCAGCCGACATCTTCGCTCTGGCAATTGGATTCTCCACTAAGCCCTTCCATCCGTCTAAGTTCTCACCGTTGAATAAAGCGACATAACCTTCCCCAGCTGGCATTTCGGCCAAATGGCGCACAATCGCTTCACGTAAATACGAACTCTCACTTCCAGACAGGCGCTCAGCAGCCTGCTCCAAAATACCGCGCACCTGAGGTCCGACATATTCTGGATGATCCATAGCGATATTCATCGCTACGTTAGTCGCTGTGTTCCCCAAATCAGGATCTTCCATCAGTTGGCTCGCCAACATCAAAGCTTGATAGGTCCCTGTTGCTTGAAGGTGGTTCAATGCGGCTTGTTTCTGTTTGGTATGCTGAGCAAGATCAAAGGCATCTCGCAATAAGAGCGTCTTTTGATCTGGATTTACATCACTTGCATTTAACTGTTTGATTACCCCAGAGAATGCGGCATCGAAAACAGCTGGATCTTTCTCTGTTTTGATTAAACGAATTAACGTGGGTAGCGATTCGGCAGTAGACCAGTTCGCCAACGAGGCAATCGCTTGCGCTTTTAGGGGTTCATTTCCAACGTAATTCTCAACTGCTTTCAACGCATCTGCTCCACCTAAACCAGCAAAGATCGGAAAGAACTTTCCAGCCGATGGTGCCGATGAACGAGAAATATTAGCGGCTAACTTCTGAATTTTCCCGTCCCGATCGCTGTCGTCATTGATCGCAAAAATCGCGGCTTGTTGAACATATTTCAACTCTTCTCCTTCTGCAGCAGCCAACAAACCTATCACCGCTTCAAGATCACTCGCATTCACGACCGTCGGGAGCGCTTTATAGGCCGCGGCGCGGACCGATGCATCTGGTGAACTGGTCAACGGCAAGACCTGTGCGGCCGATTCCGCGTTCCGACGCTGACTCAACACGCCCAGAAGTAGGGCTTGTGTTTTTCCATCAGCGGACGATAATGCGTTATTGACCTCTTGTATCGTGTTTTCAGCTGAACTGGTCAACAGAAGACTTTGGATCATCTGCCGTTCACTTTCGGACGCATCCGGTATCAAACCGATTAAAAACGGTGCATTGCTACCTTTACTCAATACTGTCAACGCCTGCAATGCCGCAACGCGCGCTTCATCATTTTCTAACTTATTATAACTGTTTTCTATAATCTCTATCGTCGGTGCAGCATCCTCTTGATTCGCTAGAAAATGGAGTACACTCTCTTGCGCATCGCCGTCGAGCTTCCGAAGCGAGCCGGCTAATTTAGCTACATCTCTCGCTGAGGCCTCATCGGCCAATAACCCTAAAGCTACATTCCGTAACAATTTATCATCGCTAGAAGCCAGCTTGATCAGTTGTCTTTTTTGTTTAGCAGGCGAAATTTGCGTCAATACACTCAGTGCACCGGCTTGAATCGTCGCCACTTTGGCCGAGGAAGCTTCTTTGTACAACTTCTTAGCAAACTTGGTTGCTTCGCGCTCCTTACCTTTCGCTAACAGTTGCTCTGCGTAATCCAAAGCAAGACTGGCGGCGTTCGTTTTTTCGTATGCATAATTTACGGCTTTCGCGCGCTCAAGAAAAAGTTTGTCCGAATTCGGTCCTGCGATCTTACTCAAGGCAGTCAATCCGTTAAACTGAAAGTTTTCAGCTTCAAATTGTCCTAAAAGTTCGATGATTTTTATTTCCGCTTCTTCAGCTTGCAAATCACCTAGAGCCGCAATGATAGCGGTAGCAGCCGCTTCGGATGACACATTGGCCAATGCCGCATTCAACGCCTCAGTTGCTACTGGGGACGCGATAGCGTTCAACACACGCGCCGCTTTTCCGACCAAATAATCGTCCGCTAAATAAGCCGACACGCCCTGAACGGCTTCATCCTTTGCACAAAACTTCAAGAGCTCCAATACGTAAGCCTTGTTGTTTTTATCCTCCAGTTGATCCAAAGCCGTTAGCAATCCCTCCACATAAGTGACCCGTTGGTTTTCTCTATTGGGTTGCATCACGTAAAACGCGTAAGAATTAGTCGCGTATTCGATGGAAGCGTTATCGCCTCCTTGGGGTTCCAATCGCGCCAGTAAGCCGGCAACGTCCTGAGCGGTAAATCCTTCAAGCTCTTGCATGGCCAAAAGAAATTTGGATTGCTCTTCAGCCGGTTGTTGAGCGAGCACATCGGCTATTTTTGTGGCCGTGGTTCGACTGGTAGGCTGTTGTCCGTACGCAGCTACTTGTATAAATAATAATGCGGTTATCGTATTAAATACTTTTTTCATTTTCTTTTCCTATTTAGAAGGTCCACGGACCTCTCATTGGCTGGTTAATCAATCGGTTCGCTGCCTCGTCATCGACAAACATTTGCTTGTCTGAATCGAAATGTAATGTACGGTTCAGTCGTAACGCGGTTAAGCCTAAATTGACCAACGTACACGAGTAATAACCGTTCTCTTCGTTCAATGCAAATTTCTGACGCGTACGTACGGCCACTACAAAGTCGGTCATCTGAGGAGCCGGATCAGGATATTGAGCCAATTTGCGTTCTAAATCAGGGATATCCGAAACAAAACCTCGGAACAGTTTACCGTCTGGTCCCTCGATATATGCTTTCCCTTCTTCTGTGCCGTCGCCATCTAGAATAATTTGACAACCATCGGCGTAGGTATACGTGATCTTTCTCCATGTACCTACCGCGTCCGAATGTTGTTGTGGCGCATCCACCTCAATTTTAACCGGGCTCTCGTTATCCTTGCCTAAAAAGTATTGTACGGGATCCATGTAGTGCTGCCCCATATCACCTAAACCACCTCCATCATAATCCCAATAACCGCGGAATGTCAAATGGGTACGGTGGCTGCTGTAAGGCTTATAAGGTGCTGGCCCAAGCCACATTTCGTAATCCAGTTCTTTTGGTACTTCTTCTACCGGTAAGTTCGTCTTACCTACCCAATAAAATTTCCAATCAAAACCGGTGTGTTTGCTGATGGTCACTTTCAACGGCCACCCCAGCATACCGGTATCCACTAATTTCTTTATTTTTTTCACCGGCACATTCATGCCGTAGAAATTCGCATCAAATCTAAACCAAGTGTTCAGTCTAAAAATATTACCGTGCTGTTTTACAGCTTCTTTGACCTTCTTACCTTCACCAATCGTTCTGGTCATCGGTTTCTCACACCAGATGTCTTTGCCGGAACGTGCGGCCTCTACCGCCATCAATCCATGCCAGTGTGGAGGCGTCGCAATATGAACGATGTCCACCTCTGAATTTTGGATCAAATCGCGAAAATCATGATGCTCCTTAATCCCACCGCCTAACGCTTTTTGCGCCAGTGCTAAATGACGTGTATCCACGTCCGAAATAGCAACGGTTTTCGTACCTGCATAATTAAAATGGCCTCTTCCCATCGAGCCGACTCCAATCACGCCCTTGGTCAGATGATCACTCGGCGCTAAATAGCCCTTACCCAACACATACCTCGGTACAATGGTAAAAGCGGCTGCTCCGATCAACGATTTTTTGATAAAATCTCGTCTGGAATTACTGTTCGTTTCTTTCATAATAATTTATGAATCAATAAAAATGTCTAATGCCCTTAAAAACAAGCTCGATGTTCGGTTTTCCGAAAACAAATCCCACATTCAAAAAGGCGATAGTATCATAAGTTCTGTAATATAGATTTAGTCTACAAGTGTAGGAAATCTTTTCATTTTTCGTTTATTTATTTTAGCCAAATCATTATCAATTTAAGCCAATCTTCCGATTAAACCGCTTTCACAGGACAAACAACCGATTGCGTAAATATATTATTACCTTCATTTATACGTTAGGAAAATGAAGCCTTGCTAGGCCATCCGAACAAGCGGTAGGACTTGAAAAAAAAAGAAATCCGGCAAAGAAAAACAAGGAAGATTACGCTCAAAGTTGCTATAATTTAGCGAAATTACTTACATTTAGTTTCAAACCTGATCAATATGCTAAAGCAGACTAACAGAACGGCACAGCTTAAACAACTGGCGGAAACGACAATATGGGACATCGTGGTGATTGGTGGAGGGGCCACAGGCCTTGGCATAGCCGTCGATGCTGCCACACGCGGCTTGAAAGTGCTTTTGGTTGAAAAGTTTGATTTTGCAAAAGGAACCTCGAGTAAAAGTACAAAGTTGGTGCATGGAGGAGTTCGTTATCTGGCCCAAGGCGATGTGAAGCTCGTGCTGGGCGCACTCCGGGAACGCGGGTTGATTTTCAAAAATGCTCCCCACGTCTCATCTGCGCAGTCTTTTGTCATTCCCTTGTATACCACCTTTGACAAATTAAAATACCTTGCTGGGTTAAAATTATACGATTGGATGGCGGGTCGTCTTCGCATAGGCCGGTCCGAATTGTTATCGAAGAAAGAAGTACTGGAAAAATTGCCTACGGTTCGAGGCGAAGGACTTAAAGGAGGAATACTATATTACGACGGTCAATTTGACGATGCACGTTTGGCGATCAATTTGGCTCAAACGGCCATCCAGCATGGCGCTACGGTGTTGAATTACATGGAAGCTTCAGGCTTTAATAAACAGGATAATGGTCAAATTAATGGCGTAGAATTACTCGACACGCAGACTCAGCAACGATTTCAGGTTCAAAGCAAAGTCGTGATTAATGCCACTGGCATTTTTGTGGACGATATCCTAAAAATCGACTCGCCGGCGCATCAAAACCTAGTTCGTCCCAGTCAGGGCTCGCACATTGTTATCGATGCCGATTTCCTTGGTGGAGCGGATGCCTTGATGATTCCTCAAACCAGTGACGGCCGCGTTCTTTTTGGTGTACCTTGGCACGGTAAGGTATTGCTGGGGACAACCGACCTTCCCATAGATCAACACGAGATCGAACCGCGGCCCATGGAAAAGGAAATCGACTTTATACTCGCGACGGCAAAAGATTACTTACACCCAGCGCCGACGCGCAAGGATATACGTAGCATTTACGCTGGGCTACGCCCGCTGGCTGCTCCCAAAGACGGAAGTGAAAGCACGAAGGAGATTTCTAGAGATCATAAACTCATTCGTTCCGCATCGGGACTGATCACCATCACCGGTGGAAAATGGACGACCTATAGGAAAATGGCGGAAGACACTGTAGATCTCGCTATAAAATCAGCGGAATTACCGAGCGCCCCATGTAAGACCCAGCACTTACCCATACACGGCGCTACTAAGGAAGTCTACCCCGCACCTTGGCACCTTTATGGGAAAGACTACGAAGGCATTCAAGCGCTTCTCCAAGAACGTGAGGAATGGCGGGAACCCTTGATCGCACCGCATCCCCATCTGAAAGCCGAGGTGGTGTGGGCCTGCCGCCATGAAATGATCGAACAAGTAGAAGATTTTTTAGCTAGGCGTATTCGCCTGCTATTGTTAGACGCTCAAGCAGCGGTCAACGCAGCGCCAACAGTCGCTCAAATTATGGCGAGTGAATTGGGAAAAGATGAGCAGTGGGTCGACGAGCAAATTCATGCATTCCATAAACTGGCCCATCGTTATATGCTGTAAACCATAACCGTAAAAAAATAAACCAACATATGAAAGAGTACATCATCGCACTTGACCAGGGTACTACAAGTTCCCGAGCCATTTTATTTAATAAAGCTGGAGACATCGTAAATATCGCACAAAAAGAGTTTCAACAATATTACCCAAAATCCGGTTGGGTGGAACATGATCCACAGGAGATTTGGTCAAGTCAATTGGGTGTATTCACCGAAGTGCTGGCGAAATCGAAAACAAAATTTGAATCCATAAAAGGAATCGGCATTACCAACCAACGTGAAACGACTGTGGTTTGGAATCGGCAAACCGGTGAACCCGTTTACAAAGCAATCGTGTGGCAAGATCGACGTACCGCCGACTATTGTCAGGAATTGATCGATAAGGGGCACCTAAAAACCGTCCAAGAAAAAACCGGATTATTGATCGATTCGTATTTTTCCGCTACTAAGATTAAATGGATACTCGACCAGGTTGAGGGCGCACGCGAGTTGGCCGAACGAGGTGAACTTGCTTTCGGGACGATCGACTCTTGGTTGATTTGGAATCTCACTGACGGCAAGCAGCACGTCACCGATGTGACCAACGCGTCGCGCTCCATGCTGTATAACATCAATACCTTGAAGTGGGATCAAGAACTGTTGGATCTTTTTAAAATTCCCGCCTCAATGCTCCCCGAGGTCAAAAGTTCATCCGAGGTGTATGGGGAAACCTCATCGGAGGTCGGCGCTCGTCCGATCCCAATCGCGGGCATCGCCGGGGATCAGCAAGCCGCCTTATTTGGACAAATGTGTTTGGAAAAAGGGATGGCTAAAAACACCTACGGAACCGGTTGCTTTCTACTGATGAACGTGGGAGACAAACCGGTGCAATCCAAAAACAAACTCGTCACGACAATAGGCTGGCAAATCGGTAAAAAAGTGACATATGCATTGGAAGGAAGCATCTTCATCGGCGGAGCCGTCGTTCAATGGTTGCGCGATGAACTTAAAATCATAAAAAAGTCGTCAGATATTGAAGCCCTGGCGCGGAGCGTCAAGGACACCGATGGGGTGTATTTAGTTCCCGCTTTCGCTGGTCTGGGCGCTCCTCATTGGAACGCCAATGCACGGGGAACAATCTTCGGCATCTCTCGAGGGACCACCGACGCCCATATCGCTAGAGCAGCATTGGAAAGCATTGCATACCAAACCTATGATATTTTGAAAGCCATGGAAGCGGATTCAAATACAGAAATTAAAGAGCTGCGTGTGGACGGTGGCGCGACTGAAAACCAATTTCTACTTCAGTTTCAAGCCAATATTCTTCAAGCTACAGTAGTCAAACCACAGATCACCGAGACTACCGCAATGGGTGCCGCTTTTCTGGCGGGTTTGGCCGTGGGATTCTGGCAAGACGTCAGTGAGATACAAGCATTATGGCAAGAAGATCAGCGCATACAGGCTGACCCAGCCGCTGCACCCCAAACCGCACTGAAGCAGTGGAAACGCGCGGTGGAAGCAGTCATTCACTGGTCAGGTAGCCAAGACAAATAAATTCAACTCAAAAATCTATAATTATGACTCCTTTTTTAGCTGAACTGATTGGAACAGCAGTTTTAATCCTCCTAGGTGGTGGCGTAGTGGCGAATGTACTGTTGAAAGGGACCAATGGCCATAACTCGGGTTGGATTGTGATTACTACCGCCTGGGCTTTAGCGGTTTTTACTGGCGTGACCATAGCTGGCCCCTACAGTGGCGCACACTTAAATTGCGCGGTTACCATTGCTAATCTTGCCATGGGTACGATGGACTTGGCCACCTCGATTTCGTATATCACGGCACAGCTTCTAGGCGCAATGATTGGCGCATTCACCGTTTGGTTTTTTTACAAAAATCATTTTGCACAGACAGACGATGCCGGTGCGAAACATGCCGTTTTCTGCACCACCCCTGCTGTGCGGGATTTACCTAACAATTTGTTTTCCGAGGCCGTCGGGACATTCATACTCATATTTGCCATCTTACATTTCACCGATGCAAAAATGGCGGACGATACGGTAATCGGCCTAGGGTCGATCGGTGCCATTCCGGTAGCCTTTATTGTTTGGGTAATTGGTCTTTCATTAGGGGGGACTACGGGCTACGCCATCAACCCCGCTCGGGATTTAGGTCCACGAATTGTACACGCGGTGGTGCCGATAAAAAACAAAGCTGGATTTGATCTCGCTTATGCCTGGGTTCCGGTCGTTGGCCCAATTCTTGGGGCATTAATTGCTGTTGGCTTGCATTTTTTAGTCCATTAGTCAGCCGTTAAATAAATCGCTTGATTGTACGCTATGAAAAAATCATTCTTTCGCCTACTGCTTCGATTAAACAACTGGATCTTGCCACGTTATAGCAAAAAGGATCCTTCCAAACTTAGTAAGCTACAACAGGCTGTTGTAGCTTATCGATATTACGTATTGGTCCAATCCCTGGACTAAACTCAGGCTTGCCTACCGGAGTCCTGGTCGTTGACGATTTTCACCATGTTCACTGGGAAGGACACCCGTTCATCGCCCAGAATCGCGGTAATGCGTTCGGCCATTTCATTGCGAACATCCCAGTATATCTCCCGTTTGGCCCATGCACGAACCGTTAAGGTGATGCCGGTCTCATTCAATTGATCCACCACCACAACGGGGTTGGGTGACGTTTGAATACGCTCGTCACTAGCGAGCAACTGCAATACCGCGGTCCGAGCTTGCTTTATATCGGTCTCGTAAGTAATCATGAAGCTGAATTGCATACGACGTGACAGAATTTTGGAATAGTTTTTAATCACCGAATTCGCCAACGATCCGTTGGGACTGAATACACGAATCCCCTCGTCATCAATAATGGTGGAATAGAGTAAATCAATCCGTTCGACCGTTCCCGAACTCCCGTTGTCACTTGCGATATAATCGCCTACATCAAACGGACGGAACAGCAGGATGAGCACACCGCCTGCAAAATTGGACAGACTTCCCTGCAAGGCCATACCTACAGCCAGACCAAAGGCGGACATCACGGCGATAAACGAGGTGGTTTGTATACCCATGGTATTGGCCACCGTCAATATCAATAACGCATATAGCGCAAATCGGAGGATGCTTTTGATAAAGTCTTGGATCGACGCGTCTACACCCCTACGCTCGAATCGACGATCAATCATCGAAAGTGTGAAACGGATTACCAAACGGCCGATGATGAGAATGACAATACCGACAGCAATACTGGGGATTTTTAAGAGGACCTGATCAAAAAGTTTCTCTAAACTGGATTCTAAGTTCGCGAAGTTCATAAAATGATGGATTTAAATAGCAAATTACAAATTTTCGTCTTTTTAAAAGGAAGATGTAGATAGATTTTGGATAACTTTAGGCGATGGAACTTTGTTACTTTGACAACAATGCGACAACGGAGTTAGACCAACAGGTTTTTCAGGCCATGCTCCCCTATCTACGCGAATCTTATGGGAATGCCTCCAGTTTGCAACATGCACTCGGCCGGCAAGCCAACCAAGCGGTGGAGATTGCTCGGCATCAGGTGGCCACACTCCTTCACGTCGAGCCGAAAGAAATTTTGTTCACCACAGGGGCCACCGAATCGCTCAATATGGCAATTCAAGGTATCACTGCGCGATATGCTAGTAAAGGCCAGCACATCGTCACCTGTCAAACGGAACACCATGCGGTGCTGTCCGTCTGCCAGGCTATGGAGCGAACAAAATCGGCCGAAGTAACCTATCTACCGGTAAACCGAGCGGGTCAAATTGATTTGCAAGCCTT
>DXCW01000087.1 GCA_019115805.1 Candidatus Sphingobacterium stercorigallinarum | reverse complement strand
TTAGACTACTTATAAACTAAAATAAACCGAAGTGATGGAAGGACAAATTGGGCAAAGTCTGCCTATAGATTATATTCCTATCTTGATTCAATTGGCCGTAGCGGTCGGTTTTGGTGTGGTGACTATTATTGGCACGCATCTCATTGGACCGAAAGTACGGACCGAAAATAAACTCACTGCTTTTGAATCGGGAGTCGAAGTAATTGGTAATGCGCGGCAACCCTTTTCCATTAAATATTTCTTGGTCGCCATCTTGTTTGTGATTTTCGATATCGAGGTGATTTTTATGTATCCCTGGGCGGTGAATTTTCGCGAATTTGGTTGGCAGGGATTGATTGAAATGTTTGTCTTCATGGGCGTTCTCCTTCTCGGCTTCATCTACGTAATTAAGAAGAGGGCACTCGATTGGGATTAATTGGTTTCGAGCGATCCCGTTCAGCCTTAAATAGAATCGTATGAGTAAGATTACCTTATCAGATGCGCCTCCGGGTGTCGAGGGCGCAGGATTTTTTGCAACCAGATTGGATAAAGCCATTGGACTTGCCCGAGCAAATTCGTTATGGCCTCTTCCATTCGCAACATCCTGCTGTGGGATTGAGTTTATGGCCACGATGGGGGCAACCTATGACTTGGCAAGGTTCGGTGCAGAGCGGCCTAGTTTTTCGCCTAGGCAAGCCGACATGCTGTTGGTTATGGGGACGATCGCCAAAAAGATGGCGCCGGTACTCCGTCAAGTCTACACGCAAATGGCCGAGCCTCGTTGGGTCATAGCTGTAGGTGCCTGTGCGTCCAGCGGCGGTATTTTTGACACCTACTCTGTACTTCAGGGGATCGATGAGATCATTCCGGTGGATGTATACGTGCCGGGATGTCCACCTAGACCCGAAGCGATTTTAGATGGGGTGCTCCGCTTGCAGGATATTGTGAAAAATGAATCCTTAAATCGGCGCAATACACCGGAGTATAAAGCATTGTTGGAAAAGTACGGAATCGTTTCAGAACATGAATAAATTGGATAATTCGCAGGTGATAGAAAGCCTGCAGAGGAAATTTGGCGATCACATTCATCAGATTACAGAGCCGAAGGGGCTATTGACCGTGCACACCGATCGAGGACATATCATTGAGGTGCTCCAGTTTATTAAAGAGGATGAACGGTTGCAGTTTATTTATTTAACCGATATCACGGCGGTGCATTATCCGGGTAGTGAATTGGAATTTATGATTGTTTACCACGTCCATTCTCTAGTGCATAATGTACGTATTCGGATTAAAGTGCCGTTGTCCAAAATGGATTTAGTGATTCCGACGGCCACCGTATTGTGGAACGGGGCCAATTGGATGGAACGAGAGACCTATGATTTTTATGGGGTGAATTTTGAAGGACATCCGGATTTGCGCCGCATCCTGAATATGGATGAGATGGAGGTGTTTCCGATGCGCAAGGAATACCCGCTTGAAGATCCCAATAGAGTGGATAAAAAGGATTTGTACTTTGGACGATAAGCTGTTGTGGAATGAGTAAATCAATTTCAAAAATATCACATAATTCACCGGTCTTGGAGGATAATGATCCGCAGGACGATTTGATTACCTTAAATCTGGGACCGACACATCCGGCGACGCACGGCGTTTTTCAAAACGTATTGCAAATTGACGGTGAGCGGATCGTAAGCGGGGTGTCTACTATTGGGTATATCCATCGGGCATTTGAAAAAATCGCGGAACATCGCCCTTTTTATCAAATCACTCCCCTCACCGATCGCTTGAATTATTGTTCTTCACCGATCAATAATATGGGTTGGTATCTGACGGTGGAAAAACTGTTGGATATCGAGATTCCCAAGCGCGTACAATACATGCGCGTGATCGTCATGGAATTAGCGCGTATAGCCGACCACATTATTTGCAATGGCATTCTGGGGGTCGATACGGGAGCCTTCTCCGGTTTCTTATACGTTATGCAGGAGCGTGAATTTATCTATGAAATCTACGAGGAAATCTGTGGAGCTCGGCTTACAACCAATATCGGTCGCGTGGGCGGATTTGAACGGGACTTTAATGAATCAGCCTTTGCTAAAATTAGAGAATTCCTGGTCCGTTTTCCACCTGTGCTGCGTGAATTTCAGGAACTTTTCGACCGCAATCGAATCTTTATAGAAAGAACATCCAATGTCGCGGCAGTGACCGCCGAGGAGGCTCTGAATTACAGTTGGTCGGGACCTATTTTGCGGGCGACTGGAGTGGATTACGATGTACGGGCACATTCTCCGTACAGTTCGTACGAAGAGTTTGACTTTGATGTGCCTGTTGGTACCAACGGAGATGTGTACGATCGTTTCAGTGTGCGTAACGAAGAAATGTGGCAATCCCTCCGCATTATCGAGCAGGCACTCGAGAAAATAGATAAAGAACCAACCGGTGTTTTCCATGCGGACGTGCCTGATTTTTACCTTCCACCTAAAGAAGATGTATACACCAGTATGGAAGCTTTGATTTATCATTTTAAGATTGTGATGGGCGAATGGGACGCGCCCAAAGACGAGGTGTATCAAGCGGTAGAAGGAGCGAACGGAGAACTTGGTTTCTACCTCATTCATGACGGGGGAAGGACACCTTATCGTCTTCATTTTAGAAGACCATCGTTTATCAATTACCAGATGTTCGCGCCGATGAGCAGTGGTATGTTGATTTCCGATGCGATAATCAACATGAGTAGTTTAAACATAATAGCAGGTGAACTCGATGCTTAACGTAAAGGAAAATATGATCGTAGAATTTTCACCCGAATTGTTGAGTCAGTTTGGTGAAATTGTCATGCGATACCCCGAGGGCAAACAGAAATCAGCTTTACTGCCCATTTTGCACCTCGTACAAGCGGAGTACGGATGGGTCAGTGTCGATGCGATGGAGAAGGTGGCCGCTTTTCTTCAAATCGAATCGATTGAGGTGTTTGAAGTGGCGACTTTTTACACGATGTTTTTCTTACAACCTCAAGGGAAATACGTGTTGGAAGTCTGCAGAACAGGACCCTGTTGCTTGGTCGGAGCGGAAAAGATTATGAATCACATCGAAAACACTTTAGGTGTTCCGGAAGGAGAAGTCACGCCGGATGGTCTTTTTTCCTGGCGAGGAGTCGAATGCTCGGCAGCCTGTGGTTACGGTCCGGTGCTGCAAATTGGGCCGAGTTATACCTATTATGAGAACCTGACGCCAGAGCGTGTCGATGAGCTGATCAATGATTTAAAAGCTAACGAAAAAGAGGCTTAACATGGGACGGAAGTTATTATTAGAACATATAGAGGTGCCGGGAATCCAATCGCTATCGGTGTACCGGGAGAAGGGCGGATATCGAGCGGTGGAAAAAGCATTAAAAACCATGTCGCCTGATGATGTGGTGGAAGAGGTGAAAAAATCAGGTCTTCGCGGACGTGGTGGTGCGGGGTTCCCTACCGGTATGAAGTGGGGATTCTTAGCGAAGCCCGAGGGTGTGCCACGTTATCTCGTGTGTAACGGTGATGAATCTGAACCCGGAACATTTAAGGACCGCTATTTAATGACGCATATTCCCCACGCTTTAATTGAGGGGATGATCGTCTCGAGTTATGCCTTAGGCGCAAAAGTATCCTACATCTATATTCGAGGAGAGATGATGCCGCAAATACGGATTGTAGAGAATGCTATTGCTGAAGCCAAAGCGGCGGGTTTTTTAGGTAAGAATATTTTAGGGACCGGATACGATTTGGAGATCTATGTGCAGCCTGGTGGAGGTGCTTATATCTGCGGCGAGGAAACCGCATTGTTGGAATCCCTAGAAGGAAAACGAGGGAATCCCCGGATTAAGCCTCCGTTTCCAGCGGTGGCGGGTTTATACGGTTGCCCTACTGTGGTGAACAACGTGGAGTCCATTGCTGCCACCGTTCCGATTGTCAATGATGGCGGAGAAGAATATGCTAAAATAGGAATCGGGCGTAGTACCGGTACGAAACTCGTGTCCGCCTCGGGAAATATTGCTAAACCAGGTGTATACGAAATTGAGATGGGGATCCCCGTCGAGGAGTTCATTTATTCGGACGAGTATTGTGGGGGAATGGCTGGAGGAAAGCGTCTGAAAGCCGTGGTAGCCGGCGGTTCATCGGTGCCCATTTTGCCTGCCAATCTGGTGACCACCACGGCAAAAGGAGAACCGCGACTGATGAGCTATGAGTCACTAGCTGATGGCGGATTTGTCAGCGGAACGGCGATGGGTTCAGGTGGTTTCATTGTGTTTGATGAAGATCAATGCATCGTCAGGAATACCTATAATTACACGCGGTTTTATCGTCATGAAAGTTGTGGACAATGTTCGCCATGTCGCGAGGGTACTGGGTGGATGGAAAAAATATTGTACAAGATTGAAACGGGAAAAGGGAGCATGGAAGATGTGGATTTGTTGTGGGATATCCAAAGACGGATTGAAGGGAACACCATTTGTCCATTAGGGGATGCCGCTGCTTGGCCTGTCGCAGCAGCTATTCGACATTTTCGCGATGAATTTGAATGGCATATTCTGCACCCCCAAGAAGCTGCAGAACGCAATTATGGATTGGCGCACTACGCAGATCCCTTAGCTCCGGTAACGGAAGAATCTTCTAATTAAGATGAAAGGTTATGGCAGAAGAAATACAGAATTTTAAAGTAACCATTGACGGAATACCCGTAGAGGTGGCACCGGGAACAACGATATTAGAGGCTGCCCGAAGAATCGGTGGCGATATTGTTCCTCCGGCCATGTGTTATTACTCGAGTTTAGAGGGATCGGGAGGTAAGTGCCGAACCTGTTTGGTGAAGGTGAGCAAAGGATCGGAGAAAGATCCACGCCCGATGCCCAAATTGGTAGCGTCTTGTAGAACCACGGTCATGGACGGTATGGAAGTGATGAATGTAACGTCACCGGATGTGCTGGATGCGCGTAAGGGGGTGGTGGAAATGTTGCTCATCAATCATCCATTGGACTGTCCGGTATGCGATCAGGCTGGGGAGTGCAAACTGCAGGATTTAAGCTATGAGCACGGAGTCGGTGCTTCTAGATACGAATTCCACCGGCGTACCTTTGAGCGCATTGATATCGGTGAGAAGATCCAATTACACATGAACCGTTGCATTCTTTGCTATCGTTGTGTGTTTGTGGCCAATCAGCTGACCAGTAGCCGGCAGCACGGTATTATTCATCGTGGCGACCACGCCGAGATATCGACGTATATCAAGGAAGCGTTGGATCACGATTTTATAGGGAATGTGATTGATGTGTGTCCCGTGGGCGCACTCACGGATAAAACGTTCCGATTTAAGAATCGAGTGTGGTTCACCAAACCGGTCGATGCGCACCGCGATTGTCCGACTTGTTCGGGTAAAGTGACGCTATGGTACAAGGGGGCAGATGTGATACGGGTCACCGGGAGGAAAGACGAGTACAACGAGGTGAAAGAATTTATCTGTGATACCTGTAGGTTTGACACCAAAAAGACCGCAGATTGGATCATCGACGGTCCCACTCAGATCAGCTCCGAATCGGTTATCGCATCCAATCATTATACAGCGCTTCAACCGCCTGCAGTGATCAAGGATAACCCGGCATTAAAAGAAGCGAATGTAGAACAAATGGCTCGCTCAGAGCGGTTAAAATAGAACGTTAAGAGATGGAAACAGCCTTTTTATTAGAAAAGTTAATCCTCGTCGTCGTGGTGTTTACGGTGACCTTGGTTATCGCCATGTATTCGACCTTGGCTGAACGGAAGATTGCTGGTTTTATGCAAGACCGGTATGGTCCGGATCGAGCGGGTTTATTCGGTATTCTTCAACCCTTGTGTGACGGCGGAAAGTTCTTTTTTAAAGAAGAAATTATCCCGGCCGGTGCACATAAGCAATTGTTTGTACTGGGGCCCACGCTGGCCATTATTACCGCGTGTATCAGCTCGGCGGTCATTCCCTGGGGGCAGACACTGACCATTGGAGATCGGGTGATCAGTCTGCAGGTCGCCGATGTGAATATCGGGGTGCTTTATATTTTCGGAGTGATTGCGTTGGGTGTGTATGGGATCATGCTGGGGGGCTGGGCGTCGAATAATAAGTTCTCCTTAATGGGGGCAATCCGGGCAGCGTCTCAGAGTATCAGCTACGAGATTGGGCTCGGACTATCGTTGATCGCGCTGCTGATGGTGACCGGCACATTGTCTGTGGGAGAGATTGTTGCGCAACAAACTGGATTTTTAGGGTGGAATATATGGGTGCAACCCCTGGGCTTTTTGATTTTTATCACTTGCGCTTTTGCCGAGTGTAATCGAGTGCCTTTTGATTTGCCGGAATGTGAAACGGAATTGGTCGGTGGATACCATACCGAATACTCTTCGATGAAGCTGGGCTTATATATGTTTTCTGAATACATCAATATGTTCGTGTCCTCCGCGCTGATGGCGGCCTTGTATTTTGGTGGTTATAACTTCCCCTTCATGTATGACCTGGGATTGTCGCAAAACTGGATTACTATATTGGGTGTGATCGCCTTCTTTATTAAAATTTTTGCCTTTATCTTTTTCTTTATGTGGGTGCGTTGGACCTTGCCCCGTTTTCGTTACGATCAATTGATGAATCTGGGATGGAAAATGTTAATCCCGCTAGCCATCGCGAACATCGTACTGACTGGCGTGATCACTATTATTAAAGATACCTACTTTTAAACTGGAGTATATATGCAATCGTTGTCAAATAGGAAAAAAGTACTGGAACAAAAACCGATGAATTTTTGGGAACGCATGTATTTACCTGCGATCGCCAAAGGTTTGTCGATTACCATCAAGCATTTTTTTAAAAAAAATCCTACGGTGAAATATCCGGAACAGGAACGCCCCTATTCTAAAAATTTCCGTGGTCAGCACTCGTTGAAAAGGGACGAGCTGGGACGGGAGAGATGCACAGCTTGCGGACTTTGTGCCCTGTCCTGTCCGGCTGAAGCCATCACGATGACCGCTGCAGAGCGAGAAAAGGGCGAAGAACACTTGTACCGAGAGGAGAAATATGCGGTGGTATATGAAATCAATATGTTGCGATGTATTTTCTGTGGCTTGTGTGAGGAGGCTTGCCCAAAAGAGGCGATCTATCTGGATGGAAAGCATGTAACTGCCGATTATTTGCGTAAAGATTTTATTTACGGAAAAGATAAGTTGCTGGAACCGAAGTTCGATTTGACCCAATTAGCTTCTCAAAACAACTAGCTGTATGACCCTATTTTATTTTGTGGCCTTTCTGTCCATATTTTTTGCGCTGATGACGATTTTTACTAAAAATCCAGTGCACAGCGTGCTGTATTTGGTGATTACGTTTTTCACCTTTACCGTCCACTATATTTTACTGAATGCCCAGTTCTTGGCCGTGGTCAACTTCATTGTGTATATGGGAGCCATTATGGTTTTGTTCCTATTCGTGCTCATGTTACTCAACCTGAATAAAGAAACCGAACCGATGCGAAGTCATGTCGTCAAATTTATGGGAGCTATCGCTGGAATGTGTTTGCTGATCACTTTTTTGGGTGCTTTCCGGGTGTTGGAAACGGATACCGGATTGGTGGTCGCTGACCCGGAGATTGGTCTGGTTAAAAATCTAGGGAAAGTGCTGTTCAAAGACTTTCTGTTACCTTTTGAAATTTCGTCAATACTGTTGCTAACCGCCATGGTTGGTGCGGTACTGCTGGCGAAAAAAGAAACCCGCGTGAAACAAAATGGATAATATTATACAACAAATACACGGTGTCCCGCTGAATCATTACTTGATTTTTTGCAGCGTGATTTTTTCCATAGGTGTACTCGGCGTACTGATCCGTCGCAATGTGATCATCATCATGATGTCCATCGAATTGATGTTGAACTCCGTGAATTTATTACTGGCGGCATTTTCCGCCCATAGTGGGGACCCCAGTGGACAAGTATTCGTCTTCTTCATCATGGCTCTTGCAGCAGCAGAAGTAGCCGTAGGCTTGGCGATCATTATTATGGTGTATAGAAATACCAAATCTGTCGACATCGAGACGTTAAGTCGATTGAGGTGGTAAAGTCAAAAATATAGAGATAAACTTAAATTTATGAAAGAATTGATCTGGCTGCTCCCCGCGATTCCTTTATTAGGCTTTTTAACGATTGGCCTACTGCGGAACTTTTTGCCAAAGAGTGTGGTATCCCTCATCGGCTGTGGTAGCATTCTGATATCCTTTGTCATGAGCTGCTTGCTATTTAAAGAAGTATATGACGCCCGATCGGCTGGAGCCGATGGAAGCTTCCATTTCGAACTGTTCCAGTGGTTTTCGGTAGGCGAGCTGCGTGTCAATTTAAGCTTCTTACTCGATCCATTGAGTGCCATGATGCTGCTGATCATTACTGGTGTAGGGTTCTTGATTCACGTCTACTCGGTCTCGTATATGAGCAAGGATCCCGGATTTGCAAAATATTTTTCCTATCTGAACCTGTTTATCTTTTTCATGCTATTATTGGTGCTGGGGTCCAATTATCTCGTCATGTTTATTGGCTGGGAAGGGGTGGGGCTGTGCTCGTATTTGCTGATCGGTTTTTGGTTCCGCAACAGCAGTTATGCCCGCGCTGCAAAGAAAGCATTTGTGATGAACCGAATTGGGGACCTCGGGTTTTTAATTGCGATGTTCTTTATTGTCGTCCACTTTGGAACGCTGGAATATACAGGGGTGTTTAGTCAAGCACTCGGATTGTCATCGGGTGATGGCGTAATTGTGGGCATTACGTTGCTGCTCTTTTTAGCGGCAACGGGTAAATCAGCACAAATTCCATTATTTACCTGGCTTCCCGATGCAATGGCCGGCCCTACTCCGGTATCGGCATTGATTCACGCGGCAACGATGGTTACCGCAGGGATTTATATGATTGCCCGGTCCAATATTCTATTCACTCTCGCTCCTGTAACCATGCAACTGATTGCCATTATTGGAGTGGCGACAGCGCTGATCGCTGCGTTCATCGCACTGACTCAGAATGACATTAAAAAAGTACTGGCCTACTCGACGGTTTCGCAGTTGGGCTATATGTTTTTAGGCTTGGGTGTAGGTGCGTTCACAGGCGCGTTCTTTCATGTGTTGACACACGCCTTTTTTAAAGCATTATTGTTCCTTGGGGCGGGTTCTGTTATTCATGCGATGGCAGACCAACAGGATATGCGCGAAATGGGCGGGTTGAAAAAGCACATGCCTATTACACATAGCACTATGCTCATCGCTACCATTGCCATTTCGGGAATTCCCCCACTGGCTGGATTTTTCTCTAAGGATGAAATCTTAGCACATGCCTTCGCGCAAAGTCCGGTGCTTTGGATACTTGGATTTTTGGGTGCTTTAGGCACAGCATTTTACATGTTTCGGTTGCTTTACCTCACTTTTTACGGTGATTTTCGAGGTACGGCAGCGCAAAAGTCGCAGCTGCACGAATCGCCATTAACCATGACCATTCCACTGATGATTCTGGCCGTACTGTCAATTTTCGGTGGCGCGTTGAATATTCCGGAGGCCTTAAGTGGAAGGATGTGGCTCGGCGAATTTTTAGCTCCGGTGTTTGCTGGAACCAACCAGCGGATAGAGCCGTTTCATCTGTCTCATCAGACGGAATATCTGTTAATGGGACTGTCGGCTGTGGGCGCAGTGGCCATGGCCATTTGGGCCTATACCAAATACGTGAGGAGAGGAGATGTACCGAAAGCAGATACCGATAATGTGTCCGGGGGACTATATCGCCTCTCCTATGAGAAACTCTATATCGATCAACTATACGATGCCCTTGTGAGCAAGCCTTTGCAGGCGGCTTCGAAGTTTTTCCACAACGTCGTAGACAAGCTGGGCATCGACGGGGTAGTCAATAGTATAGGCGAACTGTTTTATTCCTCAGGGAAAGGCATTCGTTTGCTACAAAGCGGACATGTGGGATTTTATTTATTCATGATGGTGATCGGTGTGGTTGCCTTCATGTTATACGGATTGTTAACGCTCTAGACCAGATTTAGGATCCATGGATAACCTTTTTATACTGCTATTAATACCTGTGTTGAGTGCCATTATTCTGACGGTTTTACAGAAGGAATCGGCCAAGTGGGCGGCATTGGTACTCGCCCTGATTCAAGTTCTCGCCACCCTTCCTTTTATTTCGCAATTCGCGCCGGATGCGAGTGTGCAATTTGCACGATCCTGGGGCTGGTTGGAAAGCATGGGTATTCGATTTGAGATCGGCTTGGATGGGATCAGCTTGCCGATGGTCATGCTCACTAATGGGCTCGTGCCTTTGATTATACTTTCTACATTTTCACATCGAAAAACCGGCGGGTTTTATGGGCTTATTGCATTGATGCAAGCTGGGCTCGTGCTCGTTTTCATTTCACTGGATGCTTTTTCATTCTACGTGGGTTGGGAGGCGGCATTGATCCCGATCTATTTTATTTGTGCGCTATGGGGCGAGGGCGATCGCATTCGGATTAACCTGAAGTTCTTCGTGTACACCTTCTTCGGCAGTTTATTGATGCTGATAGCGATCATTTACCTCTATCAACAAACCGGTGCACGCGACATGTCATGGCAGACGCTGACGACCTTGTCGCTAAGCTCGGAGGCGCAAACTTGGGTGTTTTGGGCGTTCTTCATAGCCTTTGCAATTAAGATTCCACTATTTCCGCTACATACCTGGCAACCCGACACGTATACCCATGCACCGGCTGCCGGAACCATGTTGCTGTCAGGCATCATGTTAAAGATGGGATTGTTTGGGCTCTTACGTTGGTTACTGCCACTAACACCTGAGGCGGTGCACGAATATGGGGGAATCGCGTTAATTCTTGGGATCATTGGGGTGGTATATGCATCGATTATTGCGTTTACCATGAGCGATGCGAAGCGCTTGATTGCGTATTCTTCTATCGCGCATGTGGGGCTCATCGCCGCGGGTATTTTCTCCTTATCTCTAGAAGGTATTCAGGGAGCCATATTACAAATGGTCAATCACGGCATCGCTGTTGTTGGCCTGTTTTTTATCATCGACGTTATTCAGCAGCGAACAAGTACCCGGGATCTGAAGCAACTCGGCGGTTTGGCTGGGCCGATGCCAAAACTGGCGATTTGCTTTCTCGTCATTATTATGGGAGCAATAGGCTTGCCATTGACAGGTGGTTTTATCGGTGAATTTTTATTGTTAAAAGGGCTCTTTTCAATAGAGGAATGTGGCTTTTGGTATGCCGTACTGGGCGGAACGACATTGATTTTAGGCGCCGTTTATATGTTGCGGCTTTATCAAAAAACGATGGCGGGACAGCTCGGTGATCAGCAGGTGGCGGTCGTAGACATCAAAGGACACGAAATGGTGTTGCTTGCGATTGTGCTGGTGCTGATTGTACTGATTGGCGTATGGCCAAACGGTTTACTTCATCTTTCTGAGGCATCGGTGTCGAATTTATTACAACAAATCAAATAGATCAGGCTTAAAGAAAAATTATGGGTGCGATTATCACAATAGCATTATTAGGAATACTGGTATTATATCTGGGCTTATTCAAGGCGAAGAATGCGTTATTGCCAGTCAGTATTGCTGGCCTGTTATTGGCCTTGGGTCTGAGTCTGTATACATGGAATGTGCCGGCCGTACCGTTATATAGCGGCATGGTGATATTTGATCATTTTGCAATGGCATTCAGTGTGGTCTGCATCGTGTTAACGATGCTCATTTTACTGCTTTCGAAAACCTATTTTAAAGAAATATCGAATAACGTTGCTGAGTATTATACGCTGATCCTCTTCTCCTTGACTGGCGCATTGTTGGTTAGCGCTTATCACAATTTTGCGATGTTGTTTATCGGCTTGGAAATCATGTCGGTTGCCATGTATATCATGGCCGGAATTCGTCGTCATGATAAGGCGTCAAATGAAGCCTCATTGAAGTATTTTTTGATGGGGGCTTTCTCGACGGGATTTCTACTCTTCGGTATCACCTTGCTTTACGGAGCTACGGGTTCTTTTGATTTGGCAGCGGTTAAAGAATATATTGTGCAGCGCCCTGACGGGGTAGGGGTATCGACGATGTTTTACAGCGGAATCCTGCTGCTGTTGGTGGGGCTGTGTTTTAAAGTAGGGGTAGCGCCCTTCCACTTTTGGACACCAGACGTTTACGACGGATCTCCGATTTTAGTCACCACCTTCATGAGCACCGTAGTGAAGATCGCGTCATTTGCCGGTTTTCTTCGCTTGTTCAGTACTGCGTTGGTACCTTTGAACGAGTTTTGGACGCCGGTATTGCTCACCGTAGTGGTGATTACCCTGATCGTCTGGAACATCTCGGCGTTGATGCAGACCAGCTTCAAGCGAATGATGGCCTACTCCAGCATTTCGCACGCCGGATATATGCTTTTTGCGATTTTGGCGATAGGTCCAAATTCG
>DXCW01000086.1 GCA_019115805.1 Candidatus Sphingobacterium stercorigallinarum | reverse complement strand
ACGAGTCAAACCGCACGGCATTGAATGGAAAACGAACTTCCAACTCTTGATGGAACCCTTTTTTAAATTAGATGTTTTCCCAGAGGACATTGCTATAGCACTTTTGCGCTATATGAAAAACCCAGCAGCCTCAAGTTGTACGGACATCAATCTTTACCGGATTTTAAAGCAACATAATTTTCTCTCGCCTACACTCGATACAATAGACATGCTGCCCGACAACAGCTACTTCCAGATCAGAAATGGCCGAACCTTTCAGAAACTGGAAAAATTACGGAAACGATTTAAATGTAGAGAAATACCCTCCGGGAAACTCTACCTTTTCAGTCCAATAGCAGAGGTAGTTCCGTTAGGCGATTCCGAACAGACACCAACGACACAACATATTTTGATTAAGTAATTAACCATGATGAAAACTCACCCTTTATTAACAGCGGCGCTACTGTTTGGTCTCGCGTCCTGTCAATCTAACGACAAAAACAGCGATTACGACCGCAACGCTTTGGACTCCGCAGCAATGGCAGCAATTGATACGGAAAGCTATCGAACACATATTGAAAAACTCTCTTCCGACGAGTTTCAAGGCCGGCTCCCTTTCACAAAAGGAGATACCTTGACGGTCAACTATATTAAAGATCAGTATACGCAACTCGGTCTAGAACCTGGTAATGGAGAATCCTATTTTCAAGAAGTCCCGTTAGTAGCAATCACCTCCAGCCCCACGAGCCAACAATTGCAGTTCAACGGCACAGACGGTGAGCTCACCGCGTCCTACCTGGATGATTATGTAATTGGCACACCGCAAATGGCCGAGTCTATCAACGTGGACGACACAGAACTTGTCTTCGCAGGCTTCGGCATAAATGCTCCAGAATATAACTGGAATGACTACGAAGGACTTGATGTAAAAGGAAAAACAGTTGTGCTGATGGTCTCTGACCCTGGTCGCTACGACGAGAATCTATTCAAGGCCGACACGATGACCTATTACGGCCGTTGGACCTACAAATTTGAAGAGGCTTCTAGGCAGGGGGCAACCGGCGTACTCCTGATCCATGAAACAGCCGCCGCGAGTTACGGATGGAATGTCGTACGTAACGGGTGGGTAGGCCCCCAGTTATCATTAATCCCCGAAAACCAAGGACAGGATTTGGTCAAATTTCAGGGTTGGGTTAGCAATCAAACCGCAAAGAAACTCTTTGAAATCGGGGGACTTGACCCCGAGTTGATGAACGAGGCAAAAAAGCCAGGATTCAAGGCGGTACCGATGAATGTGCGCACGCAGGTTTCATTAAACAACACCATTAAAGAATCAAAATCTAACAATGTAGTAGGCATAATAAAAGGGACCGATAGACCAGATGAAACGATCATCTATACAGCCCACTGGGATCACCTGGGGATTGGCGAACCAGTAGACGGGGATTCGATCTTTAATGGAGCTATTGATAATGCAACTGGTGTAGCTGCCCTATTCGAACTGGCCAAGGCATTTAAAGCCGCTCAAGTCGCACCTGAACGGAGTGTCGTTTTCTTAGCGGTCACCGCAGAAGAACAAGGGCTATTGGGTTCTCAGTACTATGCAGAAAATCCCATATACCCATTGAGCAAGACCGTAGCCAATCTGAATATGGATTCATTTAATCCGGTGGGTGCAATGAATGGATTTCGTGTAGTGGGTACGGGTCAGACAGAACTAGAAGATTATGCGATACTTTCTGGAGCTAAATTTGATCGTAAGCTGATGCCGGAGGGCAACCCAACCTCTGGTGGTTTCTACCGCTCGGACCATTTTAATTTTGTCAAGGTTGGCGTGCCAGGACTCTATATGGGAAGTGGTGGGGAATATCTGGATACGGATACCGTAGCTCTCCAGCAGCGAGAGCAAGCTCTCGCTGGGCGTTATCACGCCGTCACTGATGAGCTAGACCAACATTGGAATTTTGACGGGATTATTGCTGACGTACGTCTATTTTTTGACATTGGCTATACATTAAGCATGGATACCGCGTTTCCAAATTTCAAAGCTAAATCAGAGTTCAAGGAATTAGGCGATAAAAGGCTTTCAAAATAGTATATTTGCCTAGCATAGCAATTTAAAACTCAAAAAGAGATGAAACACCTACATTCAACACTTGCCATCATCGTGTTAGCCGCGTTGATTATCGTTATTGTAATTACCCTTTTAAATCTGATCGGCAAAAAACCTTTCAATCGCAAAGTGGCGCTGATTGGATTGATCACGGCACACCTACAGGGATTAGTCGGAATCGTATTGTATTTCACGTCCGCTTTAGGCTTTGCAAGTATATCTGCAGGGAATATGAAAGTAAGCTCCGCTAGGTTCTACTTTTTAGAACATCCGTTAATGATGATCATCGCCGCAGTACTCGTCACCATTGGATATTCTAAATCGAAGAAAATGATTGACGATCACAAAGCAAATCGTACTGTTTTTATTTTCTACGTCATCGCGTTGATTCTTATTCTTTCAAGAATACCGATGCCCATTAGTTCCTGGTCTATCTTCAATGGATAGATCACCAAGAGGATCGCTATAAAAAAAATCCGGTAGTCTCAATGACTACCGGATTTTTTATGGTTCTTTATTTATATCTACGAAGGGACGTTATATTCTTCCGTCCCAAGGAGCGTCCATATAGCACAAAAAAGCTCCTATCTGTGTAGATAGAAGCTCAATATTCTCGATTGTATTGTTGTTATTTTTTTGAAACCCCTAGGATGGCAAACACCACTTTAAATGCTAGATATGCAGCAATAAGCAATGCAATATTGGCAATCCAAGAGAACAGCGACCCCATCTGGTCCAAGGCTGGAACAACATCAGGCACAAAGCGAATAAACACTCCCACCAGTCCAATGACAATTGCTACAGTCAACGAAACATAATATGCGGTCTGGTTTGCATTATTATCTGTATGTTTTGCCTGCTTTTCTACAGTTACGTTTTCCATGATAAATAAATCCTAATTATTTGCTGTACAAATGTACCAAATTCTGACGCTTAAAAAAAATAGTTGTTTTAAATTTTAACGCAAAGCAGCTTCTAGATCAGCGATGAGATCTTCCACATCCTCAATCCCTACAGACAATCTCAAGAGATTATCCACCACTCCGGCTTTTTCTCGTGTCTCTTTCGGTATAGATCCATGTGTCATAGTCGCTGGATGGTTGATCAACGACTCTACCCCTCCTAACGACTCGGCTAACGTAAACACCTTGAAATTTGAAGCTATGCGGAACGTCTCTGTTAAATCCGCGTCTTTAATCACGATCGATATCATGCCACCAAATCCGCGCATTTGCCGCTTGGCAAGCTCATGGCCTGGATGAGTTGGTAAACCGGGCCAATACACACGCGCAATCTTGGGGTGGCGATTTAGAACCTCCGCTATGACACGAGCGTTTTCGCAATGTGCTTGCATTCGCAAGTGCAACGTCTTGATTCCTCTAAGCACGAGGAAAGCATCTTGTGGCCCAGGTGTACCGCCACAGGCATTGTAATAAAACCACAACTGATCGTACAATTGACGATCGTTGGTCACTAGCGCCCCCATCACGACATCGGAATGCCCCCCTATATACTTGGTAACCGAATGCATCACCAAATCGGCTCCATAGTCCAGCGGATTTTGTAAATAAGGAGATGCAAATGTATTATCTACTGCAAAGCAGATCCCCGTATCTTTCGTTAGTCGACCAATACCCTGAATATCAGCAAGCTTAAGTGTTGGGTTTGTGGGTGTTTCGACCCAAATCAATTTGGTCCTATCGGATATTGCATTTCGGATCGCTTCCACATCGGACGTATCCACAAATTTGAAAACGATGCCTAACTGTTGATATACTTTTGTGAAAATCCGGTACGACCCCCCATATAAATCATCCCCGGTAATCACTTCATCGCCGGCATTTAACAAGCGCAATACGCAGTCGGTTGCTGCCATTCCGCTGGCGAAAGCTAAACCATATTTCGCATTCTCTAGTGAAGCAATACAATGCTCAAGCGCTTGTCGCGTTGGGTTTGTTCCTCTCGAGTACTCGAAGCCCTTGTGCTCACCTGGCGATTCTTGTTTATAGGTCGATGTCTGGTAAATTGGGGTCATTACCGCACCGGTCGCCTCATCGGCTTGCTGTCCGGCATGTATTGCTCTGGTTGCAAATTTATATTCCATAGTAACGTCGATTAATGAATGCTAAGCATTTTAAAAACCCAAGGGTGATGGATATTTAAAATCGTAATTCAGCAAATTAATAATCTTTTCGGAAGTCACATACTT
>DXCW01000011.1 GCA_019115805.1 Candidatus Sphingobacterium stercorigallinarum | reverse complement strand
TTTTTCTCACACGTTCTGTATACCTACTTACCCTGGTTTTCGTGCCCTTTGGCTAACACACGCTTGGCTTCGGCAATCTGTTGTTCAATATATTCTGGACGCTGACCAAGATGATCGGCTATTTCGTGGATTTTATAGCCCTCTAGATAGTAAGAAAGTGGAATAAACAGGGCCTCTTCCAAACTCTCTATTCCTTTTTGCCAATCTTTCGACTGACTGCTATGGATATGGTCCTTCCCTTTTTCGCTTCCTGCTGCGCGAGGGACACAGGCACAAAGCTCGGACGATGGTAGATCTTCTTGCGCCAATAGGGTGTTTCCTATTTTCGTATAGGCCAACTGGCGGTTTTGCCCCCGTGATCGTATAGGGCGGATCAAATGACGAAGCACTAAATCTGTAAGGTATGTTTTCATCGTAGATTTGGATTAACGCACTGTTTAAAAATTTGGTCTCATCTCTAGATTGAAATATTCCCAACTTCGACAAGTCAATATATATAACGCAAGTCAAGCAAATTTGTTGTTTCTCGAGATTTTCACGATGAACTCGTCCCCATTTCAAACGGGTCTTTTCTAGACACTCCGCTCTAGAGATCTATAGGAAAAAGCGGGGTTACCGTCTACTCGATCACGTATTAATACGTGATCTTAAAATCTTTAGCTAGGGCTTGTTAGCGTGGATTCGTTGACGAGAACGACAATAAAGACCGAATTGTACAGCGAACTGACGAGTTACCGGAGGAATCCCAACGCCGCCTTAAACCGTTTGGCCAGGTATAATTCGCGCCAGCCTGGTTGGACCACGATAAATGGCTCAAAGTCGTTGGCATTTTAATCCAGCATTACCGCATTGATAAACAATAAACGACTGAATTTACCAGAAAAGGGAGAAATACCCTAATAACGTATTTTTACGGCTTTTCATTTTCCGTAACAAAAATGTTAAACAAGCCGCAGATCTACTTGTTTTTCAATACAGTAACAACCACTAAACATCTACACCATGAAGACGACATTAGACCGCATCATTATTGAGAATCAAGGCACACTAAGCCGGTTAGCGGCGAAATTCACGAAAGATCCTTCTGAAAAAGAAGACTTGGTTCAAGAGACCTTCATCCGGTCATTGAAATCACTTGAGCGCTTTGACGATCATCCAAAACTGATTCCCTGGTTATTTGTGATCATGAAAAACATTTATTTCAATCGCTTTCGCCGCACGACGATTCAACGACGAATTGAAAAAGAAATGCAGGCCGATCATCCGTTGAAACGTTCTGCGAAAAACGATGCGGAGATGAAATTCGTACACGAGGACATCGACCAGGCGATATCGAGTCTTTCAGAGGAAAACTATACGATTATCAATATGTATCTCGAGGGCTATAAGTATCAGGAAATTGGTGAACATACCGGTATTAAAGAAGGTACGATTAAAACCCGCATACACAGCATTCGCAAAAAGTTACGTGCAAAGTTACATACCTACACGCCTGCATAGGCAAGGACAGGGTTTCGAGGAAGCGTTTTTATTTTCGGAGGTATATGCGTATTTTCATACTATGAAAACAGTCCTCACCTTCGGCTTAGCGATTCTATTTTTGGGTTCCTGCCAGAATACCCAACAGCAGGATAACCATCAGACCGACACGAGTTACGATAGTCTATCTGGCGCTCCCCTTGTGGGAGATGGAAAAGATGCACACGGCTGTCTGACATCCAGCGGGGAGACGTGGAGCCAACTCCGGAATTCCTGCGTTCAAGTGTTTAATATTGCCGTTCGGTTGAATCCCGTTACGGCAAGAGAAGGAAGCGCGCAATTCAGTGCTTTTGCGCTTTTCCAAGAGGACGACTCTGCACGAGTCGAGCTGTTCTTGCCCGTGGGTGAAGCACAATCAGAACTCATTGAGCGGTCCCCAAACGGTCACTTTAAATCCGGTTCCTACGAGTTGAAAATGACGCGTCCCATCACCCTATTTGTTGATGGAAAAGAGAGGTATCGACAAGATGCCGACTAAGCGTTGCTCGCCGACGGTTCGCAACCGATTCATCCTTAAACTATTTATTTCTGTAGGCGGACTATGAAAGAAGATAAACGGACTACCCGGGAACTGGGCGCACAACTCCGATGTCCTTCGGGACCCGATGCATCCGCGGTGGGCGACTTGATGTTTGCATCCAACGCCGAGATGATCTCCCGCACTATAGATCAGATGAACATTCAGCCCGATGAGCACATACTGGAAATTGGTTTTGGAAGTGGAAAGCATCTACCCTATTTGTTTTCAAAAGTAAAAAATCTCCACTACTATGGATTGGAAATCTCGACGGCAATGATCAAGCAAGCCGAACAGTGCAATCAAGCGAGAATAGCCTCGGGTGAAGCACAGCTGTTTCACTCTTCGGTTGACCGTATAGATCCAAAATGGGAAAATACATTCCACCGCTGTTTTGCGGTCAATTCCATTTATTTCTGGGATGATCCACTTCAATCGCTCCAACACATCTACGATCTATTAAACGCCAACGGGGAGATCACCTTGACGTTTATCGAAAAGGAATTTGGTGAAGCGCTTCCCTTCACCGATACGGGCTTCCGCTTCGTTAGCCCGTTGCAAGTGCACGATTGGTTGGAAAAAGCCAAATTCAAGATGATAAAAATCACCGATTTTTTGGATGCGGCCAGCAGTAAAGACGGTAAAAAGCTCAACCGTCCTTACCACATCGCTCAAGCGTTCAAGTGAGTAGATTTCATCGAACGCACTGCAAAGCCATGCCGTACATCATTTCGATGTTGCGTTGAAACCTCTCCCTAACTACTCGAAGACGGATTCGCTGTTTTATCTCTAGCTACCTCAGCCAATGATCGCAAATCATCTGAAGCCGGGGATTCAAAAATTTCCAAATCGAAATATTTAATGGCGGCAAACAAATGATCGAACAGATCGGACATGGTATCTTCAAAAAATGCCCAAGCTGTACCGTTGGTAAACATATAAAGCTCCAATGGCAACCCGTGCTCGTTCGGTTCCAATTGCCGGACCAGTAAGGTCATCTCCTGATGAATATCTGGATTCTGCCGAGCATACGCGTTGGCATAAGCTCGGAACAGTCCCACATTCGTCATTCGTCTACCGTTAACCGGCATCGAGTGATCCACCTGATTCTTCGCGTTGTACTTGTCGATCTCCTGCTCGCGTTTTTCGATGTAATCGCGCAAAATTTTTATTTTCTTAAGCGACTCGATTTCCTCTTGATTCAAATAACGAATGGAAGAAATTTTGATCTGTATGGCGCGTTTTATTCGACGTCCACCAGTTTCTTGCATCCCCCGGTAGTTTTTAAACGAATCACTAAGCAAGGTGTAGGTGGGAATGGTAACAATCGTTTTATCCCAATTTCGTACCCGAACATTATTCAAATTGATCTGCAAGACATCTCCATCAACACCGTATTTTGGCATTTCGATCCAGTCCCCCACACGTACAGAGTCATTTGCCGACACCTGGATACTCGCTACAAACCCCAAGATCGTGTCTTTAAATACAAGCATTAAAATAGCAGAAGCGGCACCTAGAGAGACTAAGAATGACCAAGGAGAACTTCCGGTTAACACCGATACAACAAACATGGTCGTGATGAAAATCAGGAAGATCTGCACCACTTGCATATAACTATCAAGCGGCTTATCTGCAAACGACTTCGATTCCCCCATAATATCCCGCACCGTCTTCAACACACTGTTTATCAACGTGTAGATCGAGACAATCACCAATACGGTGAGTAGTTTGTTTAAGAAGCCGTTAAAATTTGGAAAGCTGACAAAAATATGTGGCAATAATTGCTGAGCCAAAATCACCAATATGAGCCGTATAGCCATTCCCATCGCTCTATTTTTGATCAATTTATCATCCCATGTCCATTTGGTACGGGCGACAAGACGGGTCAACAGGGTCGCGGCGATTTTTCGCAATATAAATTCGACAACAACAAGAAGGATAAATGCACCGATTAATAAACTGGCCGAGTTTAGAATGTGGGTCATCTTTTCGCTCATCCCGAAATACGCCCACATATCCCATGTCCATTGATAAATGCCACTAGTTGCGGGGAGTGGAGTCCCCTCTGGAAGAAAAATTGAGGTAAATGTCATATTGACGAACAAAATTAAGAAATTCGCATGCATATGCAAATGAACCTCCGATTACCAAGTGGAAAACGTGCTATGTAACGACATTGTAACACCCTGTTGACATGGCCATTCAAGCGGTGATCAAAACGTCCTGGTAACTTTGCTGTTTTTTGCTTAAATTGTGGATATGACAGATCCCGTTTCCTCTCCTTCCACACCTGCCAAAGGTAAGACAAATGATCATCTGGCAAACGACCGGACATTTCTAGCTTGGGTCCGCACTAGCCTAGGCATTATGGGCTTGGGGTTCATCGTGGTTAAGTTTTCGATGTTCATCAGGCAACTATCGATCATGATGGGCCTGCCTGCACAGTCGAATTCGGATGACCAACTATCGGGATGGATCGGCATCTTTCTGGTCGGGTTTGGCGCTCTGCTGACCGTCCTCGCTTACGTTGATTATCTGCGCATCCGAAAACAGATTGATGAAAACAGCTTTTACAGAGGTAAACTTCTAATGAAAGTACTCATCATTGGATTAATAGTAATCAGCGCGTTACTAATTTGGTACTTAATTAAGAATCGCCATTAACGGCCCTGACACGCTGAAAGAAAAGGCACCACAAACTAGTCGATAGCCCGCAAATATTTCAGTATATAAGCATCTCGATCACGTGACCGATACTGTTGTATAAAACGGGGATGTTCCAGTACCGTGATTTCTTTGAACAGGTTGAGCTCTTGATTGATTTCTTGAATAAAAAGTGCATTTTTCTTTCCCAGGATGATCACCTCAGTCGGGTCAATATGGAATTCCGAAAACCGTTTCAGATAAACTTTCATATGGGGTTTAAGTAAGCTCCACAGGGCGCGAGAATCGTAATAATTGACATTTACCCATCTCCCCATCGCCGATTGCTTGATTAAAGCTAAAGGAAACGGTGAATTGATAAAGCATCTGGAATAAAACGCCTCAGCACCCCCATACGCAGCAATCACATCGTAAATGAATACTGATGAGAGTTCATGACTATGCCTCCCCGGAACGGGAATGCCACAATGACTTTCCAGTCTTTTGGTATCGGTAAAAGGCACTCCGGTGATGCCTGCCCCATGCCGACTGGGATTAATACCGATAAGAAACTTTCTGGCTTGACGGTCATTATAGAACTTCATATAGAACTGTTCCATGACCGCCATTGTCGTCTGATCATCTATAAAAGGATTGATTACACCGTAACCTTCGGGCAGTTCACCGTTAAACTGAACCTGCCGGTTGAAGGAGATAATCTGCTGAGCTAATGTGTCTTCAATCATACTTTCTCTTGATAGTCTATCGCATCTAAAATCCGAACGAAGTGGTTATTCAAATGCTTTCGAATGGCGTCTCGATAGGCCTCTGCATCCCGCTTTCTAAGCACCTCGACTAATTCCCGGTGGGAAATAAAATCACCCACGACGGCGGGCTTCTCCAAAAGTCCACTTTGATGTACGTATTCAAAGATGGGCAGCAACATCTCTTGTAAATCCATCAAGATCCTGTTCCCAGAAATCTCATATAGTTTTCCATGGAAACGAATTTCGTCTGCCACATGCCAGGGATGGGCGGTATCACCCGAAACGATTTCTTCGGCAATTTCCTCCAACTCTCGTAAATGCTCGGCAGTCAATTTACTAACGATAAAGTCGGCCATCCCCACTTCAAGTGCTAACCGCATCTCAAACATTTCTCTAAGAGTGGATTGATCCAAAATCGAGGGGTGGAAAATCTTGCGAAATGAAACCAACACATCCGGGTTTCTTAACACCGCTCCCTTATGTTTTTTTGACTCAATTAGCCCAACGGTCTTCAAACGCAACAGCGCTTCGCGCACGACGGTTCGACTCACGCCCAGTTGCTCGGATAAATCCAACTCTTTAGGCAACACGTCACCCACTACCATTTTCTTTTCTCGAATGTAATGGATAATACTCGCTTCTGCGCGATCCACTAAACTGGACGTATCTATATGTCCTAGCATAGGTACTTCTGTCTTACCGTTTGTCATATGAAATAGGCCTAATAGTTACACAATGATATCGATTATTTTTTGGTAAGTAAAATATTATGTGTTACATTCGTTTGACCAATATGTAATACATAATCCAAAATAGAGCGTTTATTTAATACCGTTAAAAGTGATATATTCGTGTAAGATAAAGAACTTTGGAAAATGCATACGGTGCATTCCGCATCGGACGGCCCGCCGTCACCTGTATACACCGCCCCCCCCTTTCCGATGAAGTCGAGGGATTATAATAACGACCAACGAATACACACAACAAACCTAGAACCGTTTGACTTATACTAAACAAAATATCATGCAACAAAGAAAAATTGAGGGTTTGATCGCTGCTCCTTTTACCCCTTTTACTTCAGAAAACGAGCTCAACCTTTCACTTATCGAAAATTATTACCGTTTATTGAAACGCAACGATGTAAAAGGTGCTTTTATATGTGGATCTACCGGAGAGGGTGTATCGTTGACGTTTTCAGAGAAAGTGGAAACGCTAAAGGCTTGGACCAGATGGACCAAAAACGATCCCGATTTCAACTTGATGATGTTTCTAGGTGGAACGAATATCCGAGAATGCTGCGACCTTGCTGAAATCGCTCAAAACGAAGGCGCCGATGCGATATCTTTTACTGCGCCTTTCTACTTCAAACCTGCGGATATCGCGCAGTTGACGGAATGTTGTAAACAAGTCGCAGCAGCAGCCCCTGAGACCCCCTTCTATTACTACCATATCCCGGTGCTCACCGGCGTTAATTTCCCGATGATTGAGCTCCTTAAACGCGTCGATAACGAGATCCCTACGTTCAACGGGATCAAGTATACCCACGAGGATTTTATGGACTTTCTATCTTGTCTAAACTTCCGGGAAAGAAAATACGATATGTTATGGGGACGGGATGAAAACATGTTATCTGCACTGATCCTCGGTACGAGGGGTGCTGTGGGGAGCACCTACAACTACGCAGCACCACTTTATCACGAGCTGATTAATGCATTCAAAGCTGGCGATATGACACAGGCTATCGAACGGCAACAGCAGGCCATTGATATGATCCAATTGCTCGGAAAATACGGTGGGATCGCAACCGGAAAAGCCTATATGAAACTCATCGGCTTGGATTGCGGAATCTTCCGTTTACCGGTAAAAAACATGAGCAGTGAACAGTTCGATGCGTTTCAACAAGATGTCAATGCGTTGTCGTTTCACCAATTCAAATCTCAATGTTGATCAAATTTCACAGGTATTTGTTGATCGGGTTGTTATTGTCGGGATGTCACACCTCAATCCATTCCCCACAGTTGATCTGGGAAGAGCGCTATGATTTGCCAGCCATCGACGGGCAGGCTCATCCGGGTTTGGCGGGTGCGATGAGTGGAATTTTGTCCTCTAAATTAGTGATAGCGGGAGGAGCTAATTTTCCGATAGCACCTCCTTGGGAAAATGGAAAAAAGGTCTTTCACGATCAAGTATATATTTATGATATACAAAAGGATAGCATCAATAAACTAAAGCAGCACCACATAGCTAATCTACCTTCCTATTCGGCAAACATCTCGTTGGATACGGCAATCATTTCAGCAGGTGGCGAGCGGGAAAACGGGGCTATTCGATCCGTCTTTGCATACCATTGGGACAACCAGCATGATCAGTTGACCCAAAGCAAGTTGGCTGACCTTCCGGTTGCACTAACTGCAGGATCCCTTGCACAGGTGGACCGTGATTTATATTTCATCGGAGGGGAAAACGGTCAACTGGTATCGGATAAAATTTACCGCTTAGACGGTGATGCACCTGAAGACGGTTGGCAAGAATTCCTGACGCTTCCGCACGCGCTCAGCCATGCTGTGGCGCTCAGTGATCAGCAGGGGCACCTCTTTATCTTGGGAGGACGATGCCGTCATGCGGATGCACCGAGCACGATCTACAAACAAGCCTTTCGAGTAAATGTACGGACACAAAACATCCAGTCTTTACCGGATCTCCCCCATCCTCTGGCTGCCGGTACGGGCGTGTACGTCAATGGCTCCTTGTGGATGTTTGGCGGCGACGATGGAAAAACATTCAATCGCATTGAACAGCTGATGATCGATATCGACGCTTGTACCGATCCCGATGAAAAACAGGAGCTAATCGAGGAAAAGAACAACTTACAAGCCACACATACTGGATTTCAAAAGTCGTGTTGGGTGTTAGCTCTGCCTGCTGGCCAGTGGCAGCAAACTACGCCATTTCCAGAACCAGCACCCGTTACAACGACGGCGGTACAGTGGGGTGAGCGAATCCTTATTCCTTCGGGCGAGGTTCGCCCCGGGGTACGCACACGGCATATATTTACAGGACGAATCCAATAAAAACCATGATGAAAAAGCACAAATATTATCCTTGGATCTTGGTTGGCCTGCTTTGGTTTGTCGCTCTATTGAATTATATGGACCGGCAAATTTTATCCACCATGCGTCCCACCATGGCCGAAGATATTCTGGAACTTGAAAGTGCAGCCATTTTCGGGAATTTGATGGCCGTTTTTCTATGGATATACGGCTTGATGAGTCCCTTAGCCGGCATCATATCTGACAAATGGAATCGTAAATGGATTATTGTAGGCAGTTTGTTTGTCTGGTCTGCGGTAACGGTCGGAATGGGACTCGCCGAGACCTATTCCCAGTTGTATGCCTTAAGGGCGATCATGGGCGTTAGCGAAGCCTTATATATTCCAGCAGGTCTATCGTTGATCGCCGACTATCATAGTGACAAAACACGCTCGCTAGCCATCGGGATTCATATGACCGGCTTTTACTTTGGACAAGCTTTAGGAGGCTTCGGCGCGACGTTAGCTTCGTCCTATTCCTGGCATCACACCTTTATGTTGCTGGGAGGAATTGGCATGGCCTACGCCGTGATCTTATCGATGCTGCTCTTCGAGGCCCCCTATCGTAGCGAATCCAATACAAAAATGAATGGCTCCACCCCCATTTGGAAAGGGCTCTCGGTGCTGTTGAGCAACATCTCCTTTTGGGTCATCCTACTGTATTTTGCGATACCCAGTCTTCCGGGCTGGGCGACAAAAAACTGGTTACCCACTTTGTTTTCCGAAAACCTCAATATCCCAATGGAACAAGCGGGGCCGATCGCCACAATAACCATCTCGGTTTCCTCATTCTTCGGGGTCATATTAGGCGGTATATTATCGGATCGTTGGATTCAACGAAATAGTCGTGGCCGAATTTATACCAGTGCCATTGGTCTGGGGTTAACGATTCCTGCTGTCATTTTATTGGGATTTGGCCATCACATTTTCGCCATCGTCGCTGCGGGGCTTATGTTTGGCTTTGGTTTCGGCATGTTTGATGCGAACAATATGCCTATTTTATGCCAGTTTGTCTCGGCAAAATACCGCGCGACGGCTTACGGTTTAATGAATATGGTCGGTGTATTTGCCGGGGCGTATATTACGAATTTGCTGGGCGAGTCTGCGGATTCTGGAAGTCTAGGGAGTGATTTTGCGCTGCTGGGAGGTATCGTTCTTCTGGTCGTGATTATTCAACTCATTGTATTAAAACCCAAAAGAGATGAAATCCTCGATTAAGCTATTGATTTTTATATGGTTCAGTTCCTTCACGCTTAGCGCGCAACCGGTCCGTAAAGTGGCGTGCATCGGGGATTCGGTCACCAAAGGATACGGTCTAAAGAACCAGGCCAACACTTACCCCGAGCAACTGCAGGAGCTATTGGGTCCTACTTTTCAAGTTCAAGGATTTGGCCGAAATGGAGCGACCCTTTTAAGCAAGGGACACAATCCGTACTTAGCTTCCGAAGAACTTGAGCGAGCGTTGGCGTTCAAACCGGACCTGGTATTGATCATGTTGGGGTTAAACGACACCGATCCGCGCAACTGGCCCAACCAC
>DXCW01000085.1 GCA_019115805.1 Candidatus Sphingobacterium stercorigallinarum | reverse complement strand
GAGACATTCGGGAGAGAGGTCACGGTACACTCGTACTGGAGGGGGACGATCAGATCGCCGGACCCGGCCATACTTCGGATATCCTCACCGATAGCAATGGAACCGACTGGATTCTTTATCACGGGATCGATACCGACCAAGGTACTTTAGGCAACGGGACGTCGCGGCGCATGTTGCTGTTGGACCGATTAACATGGGAAGACGGGTGGCCTAGGATTGCTGCCGGACAAGCCACGATGACGACACAAGCTTCCCCACATTTTTAAAGAAACAACACACGTAACGTATCATGCGGATCTATTTTTATTTGTTATTCATCTTTGTCATTGGACTATCGGCCAGAGCCGATGCGCAACAACTTCCGGTTAACCCCTTACCGGTGGCCTTAGGGGATCCTTATATCTTGTTTGACGAGCATACCGATTTGTATTATATGTACGGAACGGGTGGTACACCAAATGGATTCGTCGCTTACTCCTCCCCGGATCTAAAAGATTGGAAGGAAGAAGGGGTGATTTACACGGCCAGCCAGGAAAAAGCCTGGGGCGAAAAAGACTTTTGGGCACCCGAGGTATACCAATGGGATGGGAAGTTTTATTTGTTTTACAGCGCGCACTGGAAAAACAACCCCAAAAATGAATTGGAGAATTATAAGATTGGTGTGGCCGTATCGGATTGTCCGACCGGACCTTTTACGGACTTGACTGGCGCACCTTTATTTGATCCGGGATACCCGATTATCGATGCGAATGTATATGTAGCGGATGATGGGAAGAAGTATTTATACTATTCACGTTGCTGTTATAAGCATCCGGTTTCTTCTGAGATCGCGGACTGGGCAAAACAGAAAGGCTGGTACGATGAAATCGAAGAAAGTTGGGTATATGGCGTGGAATTAAAAGCCGACCTGAGCGGTGTTATCGGAGAGCCCAAACTGTTGTTGCGACCGCCTTTGACGATGAGTGATACGCAAGCCGAGTGGGAAAGCCGTTCGGTTGTTCATCGGGAAATCAACCGGCGCTGGACCGAAGGATCCTATCTCTTTAAAAAGGGGGATACCTATTATATGATGTATTCAGCGAACCACTATGCGGGGCCTTATTATGCAGTAGGGTATGCAACTTCGAAAAGTCCAATGGGACCGTTTGAAAAATCGGCTCACAATCCAGTGCTGGAGAAGAACAACGATCAAGGAGGGGAGGTCACCGGAACGGGACACAATTCTATACTGGTGGGAAGAGACGGTCAGCTCTACTGCGTGTATCATGGCCGGACGACGGCCACTGGTGATGAGCGGGTGGTCTTCATTGATCCCATGGAAGTTGGCGAAGATGGTATCCTCAGGGTGCATGGACCGACAACCAACCGGCGTTAGTTTGCCGTACCGCAACTCGGTCAATTGTCTTTAACCTCACTTGTCTTTTTCTGACTGGCAAATTCTTTTGGCGTGAGATGAAAAGCTTTTAGAAACGCTTTGGTAAAATATGAGGGGGATTTAAAACCAACCCTATACGCAATCTCGTTGATTCGGTATTCGCCTTCTACCAGCCATACGCAAGCTCGTTTTAACCGGTAGGTCCTGAGGTAATCGCCAGGGGAGTAACCGCTAATCGCTTTCAGTTTCCGCTGGAAGGCCGACCGGCTCAGTCCGAGCAAATGCGCCATGGAATCCACGCTAAATTGATCATCGCCCAAGTGCTGCTCAATTTCCGCATTCAATTTGCCGAGAAATTGTTCGTCGCTGCTGTTGGTGGCCAGCGCAGAGAACGGTGCGAGCGGGTTTTCTTGAAAGTTTTCCAGTAAGGCGAGTCGATTCCGCAATAAGCTGGCGATTTGTGCTTTGAGAAAAGAGGGCGAGAAGGGCTTCTCGATAAACACATCTGCGCCCGAAAGTAATCCCCTTATTTTGGTCGCGTTTTCGGTTCTCGCCGATAGGAGAATGATCGGGATATGTGAGTATTGCATATCTGCGCGTAGCCTTTCTACTAAGTTGAGGCCGTCGATGCCGGGCATCATGATATCCGAGACCACAAGTGCATAGTTGTCCTTTTCCAATAGCTCCAAAGCCTGTGCCCCGTGGCTGGCCAGGTGTACCTGATAGTCCGCACTCAGACTTTGGGAGATAAACGCACAAAGTTCTCGATTGTCATCCACCACCAGGACTTTCTGTTCTTGAATTTTTGTCTCCTGAGGGTTTGGACCGGCTACGGCAGGTTCTTCTGGTTGAGGCCATTGCGGTAGCGGCGGATAATCCGAGAAGGAGAAAATAAACCGGGTGCCTTTCAGAGGAGTACTCTCCAATTGTAAGGTGCCGCCAATTTGTTCGGCAAAGTTTTTAACTAAAGAAAGACCGATACCTGTTCCGCTTTTTGGAGATGGCTTCCCCACCTGATAAAACGGATTAAAAACCAAGGCCTGATGTTCCAGTGAGATCCCGATGCCGTCATCTTGTACTTCAATAGTAAATCGACGTTCTTCAGCCGTTACAGATAAGGCCAGGCGAATGCGTTTACGGGCAAATTTTAGCGCGTTGCTCAACAGGTTGCTGACAATTTTATTCAGCGCTTCGGCATCCGTTTCTACAACAAGTTGCTTTTGTGTCGGTAGCTCTAGTATTAGCTTTTGTCCATTTTTCTGCGCCGATTTTCGAAAACGCTCAAAAATCTCGGTTAACAGTATCCGCAGGTCGGTGGGCTCGGGTGAAATCAGCAATTTACCTTCTTCCATTTTTCGGAAATCCAGCAATTGATCGATCAATACGTGTAAACGGTTGCAATTGCGATCGACTAGCTGCAGGTTTTGGCGTGCCTCAGGACTGATGTCCGAACTTTCCAATACTTCTTCTAGCGGTGCGGTGATCAGGCTGACCGGTGTGCGGATCTCATGGGTGATTTGGGTAAAGAATTCAATTTTTGATTGAAAGGATTTCTGTTCCTCTTCCAATCGAACGCGATCCAATTCCCTACGTTGTGTTCGTTTATTGCGTGCGCGGTACCAGCGCACCACTAACCATGCGGCAATAAGTGTCAGCATCACGTAGACGATTTTCGCCGGAAGGGAAAGCCATAATGGAGGAAGGATCTCAATGTTTATTTCAGTGCCCCCCATGTCCCAGACTCCGTCGTTATTACTGCCTCGCACGCGAAAAGTGTATGTTCCCGGCGGGACATTCAGATAGGTGACCGATTGGCGATTTCCCGCTTTCCTCCACGTTTCATCGGTTCCAACCAACTGATAGGCATATTGATTTTGTTTCGGCGAGCTATAACTTAAACTGACAAAGGACAAGGTAAATGACGCTTGGTGATAAGGCAGTACGAT
>DXCW01000002.1 GCA_019115805.1 Candidatus Sphingobacterium stercorigallinarum | reverse complement strand
GAAAGACGCTTCATTTTTTTATGCAGATCGGCCAAAACGCGATCATTAAATCCACTGCCACAATTTCCGATGTAACGGAGCTGCTTATTTTCGTACACTCCTAAAATCAATGCCCCAAACCCCGTGCGGCTGCCGCTTGGCTCCGTAAATCCGCAGATCACGGCTTCCTGAGATCGACGCAATTTCACTTTTAACCAATCTCCATTTCGCTTATCCTGCTGATATGTGCTGTCTTTTCGTTTCGCAATCACCCCCTCCCATCCCTGTTTTCGGGCCTCCTCTATCACGCGATCGGGGTCTCCGGCAAGGCTGCCAAATTCAGCGATGACTGGCGAGTCGATCTTTTTCAAAAACAGTTCTAGCAGCTGTTGCCTATCCATTAAGGGGAAAGCGTCTAATTTTTGTTTATCCAGCATAATCAGATCAAAGGGATAATACACCAACCGCATCCCGGAAGCCGAGGGCTCCCCTTTCTGCAGGAGTTGGAAATGACTTTTCCCAGCCTTATCTTCAATGACCAACTCTCCGTCCAAACAAAAGTCTCTGGGATGATCTTTCCAGACAGCTGTTAGCGATGGAAATTTCTGGTTCATGATTTTTCCATTCCTGGAAAGCAGTTTAATCTCCTTATCGATTTTCAACACCAGTATGCGGAATCCATCATATTTCTTTTCAAATTGCCAGTCTCCTTCATCCGGAACACGATCCGACAGCCGGGCATACATGGGTTTAGGAAGCCAGCTATCCTCCACTGAATTTGTGGAATCTTTCCTTGTTTTCGTCATTTTCCTCTGCTTTTTAAATGCCACCCCCTCATTCTTTATGGCGTCGTCTACATAGTCTTCAGCATCAAAATGGCCAGGAGTGGCAAACTCGTCATCGTGCTTTATTAACAGCCACGCATTGTCTTGATTGCCTTTCATTCGCGCCAAAGCAAATTCCCCTTCCAAAATCTCACCGTGTAAATGGATCTTAATACTGCCCTTTTTCAATGCGGCCACCGCTTCTGCCTCGGTATCATAATCCACAAAGTCATAGGTTCCTTCATCAAAAATGCGCACAGTACCTGCACCGTAATTCCCTTTCGGAATCAGGCCTTCGAAGCCACCATAATCCAGTGGATGGTCCTCGACGCGCATCGCAAGACGCTTATCGCTGGGGTTCATAGAAGGCCCCTTAGGCACTGCCCAACTCTTCAATACACCTTTGAGTTCGATCCGGAAATCATAATGTAGGCGGCTTGCATGATGACGCTGGACAACAAAACGACGTGCGGCGGATGAAGTACGCCCACCACCTCCTTTGGGTTCGCTGGAGGAGGAAAAATCACGTTTCTCTCTGTACGTTTTCAAACTGCTCATACGCCTTATTTGCTAATAGAACAGTAAAGCGGGGCAAATCGTTTGCGCATGCACATTTCCGATTTGCCCCGCTGTGGTTACCGTATCGTATGAAGTTGACTAGTCGATGCGATCCAGAAAGATCCGTTCCAGCTCAAATTCTTCACCAAATTCCTGGTTCTTCCTAACATGGAAAGTGATCGAGTTGGTTTGAGGCGTAATGACAATCTCACCCATTTCTACTTTCTCTTTTAACTGCTCAGCGTTCGCACCCGTACCTCGCCAATCGGCGATCTCCTTTTGACGTTGCCAAATTGCGAAGTCAGCCCCTTCCGGTTTCTCAAAGTAATTGATACTTAATTTATAGGTACCCTCTGGCACATCGCTCAGCATCACCCGAACCGTATGGTGATTATCTGACTGTATACGTAGTCCCCTTTCGTGGTGTACTTTTGCTCCACCTCCAAGCGTCACTTCCATGAGTTGTGGGAAATATTGGTGTTCCTTAGGCAAGTAAACTTCTCGTAAATCCTCGGTAGGTTCGGTAGGCTCCACGCCCAATTCCTCGCCATAGTAGAATGCGATAGACGTATAATCTACCGGGAATTCATTGCCCTCTGGACCATGCTCCATAACATGGTAAATGTCTTTTTCGAACGGCATTTTATCACTCATGAAAAAGCGATAGCCACCCGTCCGGCCCATGGGTAAGCTATAGTCCAACGATCCGTGCACGGGCAGACTGATTCCCCGATCCCAGCGGTCGAGTAATGCGTACCATCCCCCGTTATAGTAGTCCTCGGAGCCCGTTCCGTGTAAACGCTGTTCGCCATCAATTTTAGTGACATCATCGCCCTCAAAAAACAGGGTCATTCCCGCGCGGAGGCCCTGCGCTAAATGAATGGTTCCCACATAATGTCCCCGACCTTTCATCACGAGGAACTCATGATAAGATCCCTTTTTGGGTTGCTCTCTTTTCCAATGTGTATAGAGCTTGCCCTCGGTGTTGTGATCTCGGGCTTGCTGGTTATGGTAGACACGCACACGTACTGAAATTGGAGACTGATCAACTCCAGCACGCTCTTTATAGATAAGTTTAAGCTCAGCCGAGGAGTCATAAGGCATTGGGATATACGAATAGTTCATTTGTGCGGTTGATCCCATCAATAGTCCGCGCATCTCCTTTTTTCCATACGCGTAACCAAAGAAATCAGCCACCGGCGCGTAGATCGCTGGCTGTTCCTCCTTGTCCCAAATGCCCTGTAACAAGACGTCTTTATAGATGCCTTCAAAGCCGGTACCGGCTTCCAATTCCAGACCGACGATGCGTCCGCCATTCGCATCTTCGAACAACAATTTTTCCTCTCCAGGCGCAATGACAATTGTTTTTTCAGACAGCTCGGGAGCTGCTGATTTACCGACACTAAACTGCTCCATATCGGCAGTACCTTCTTGCCACAAATTGGCGACCTGCTCGATTTTTTTACGCTCTTGCTGACTGTAGTCTCTTGACCAGGAACGCACCTTTTTACCTGGCAATTCTCTATACTGTATTTGATGAAAGAGCATCTTTTCTCCTTCGAAAACAATTTTCAACGACTTTTCGTAAGGAATCGGCAAATAGGTATAATATCCCCCTATTTCGTTGCCAGATAAACCCTTGACAAACGGAAAAACTTCACCAGAGAAGAGATCGGAGAAACGTATTCTCAATCGCGCCTGCGGCTCGCCGTCAAAATAGAATGCGAGCGTATCATCTGTAGGAGTAGGCGTCCAAATCCGGTTGACTACACCCGGTCCCTGGAAATCCGCAATGACCAAATGTCCGTTTTCTTTACGAATAAAGGAATGCGTCCCGTCAAAGCCGTCATCATTCCCGCCCGTACGGTCGTAGCTTGAAATTTGCCCGATGTATTCACCAGACCTATAGGTGGGCAATTGATCTGCGCGCTGCAGGTTCTCTAATTCATCAATCAGTTCATACGGCCGCTGCGCTTGAACTTGAGCCATGCCTACCCAGGAAATGAGCATAACAAGGGGAAGAAAGCGAAAGGTTCTTTTCATCATAAAAGGAGTTATAGTGTATTCGTATTACAGGTTAAACGTTTAAGCTATTCCGTGAAAATAAAACAATGTTTGAAAAAACATCGTTCGTATACATCAGCTATATAACAAACATAACCGATAGCTAAGAAAATAACAAGTGAAAGGCTTTATTTTTCCGGCATCAAAAGTAACAATTCCGTAGGTGATCTCGTTCGGCCCTACTCGATTGATGACACTTGAGCCACTGGTTATCCCTATCTGCCAACATAATGATTGAAGTCAGAGCGATACCTACCCCTGCGAAAAGGCGCGCGTATTGTTGGACAGTCAATCCTCTCACTGTTACGCGATGGATTCAATTGCACCGAAATTTATTAAGCTCGACTGATGTAGATCACACAAGAACTGATATCAGACTTACCCGAAGGGCTCCTCCCATCATAAAAGAACTCCCTCCTTGTCATTAAAAAAGCGGGTGACTTGACGACACCCGCTTGATTCCGATTACGAAATAGTCTCTCTACTCGTAACCTGGATTCTGCGCCAAGTTGTTATTGCCTGCAATGGCTTCGTTTGGAACCGGGAATCGTTTCAAGTGCTCCGAGTTACTCGGCTGATGGTCCCACCATTGTTCCGTAGTGAAACTTCCCCAGCGAATCAAATCGGTGCGCCGTCTTCCCTCGCCTATAAACTCAATACTCCATTCGTCTAAAAAGCGGTATTTATCGAGATTCGCGGCCGTTACCGGATTTGGATCCTGCTCTCCCTCGAAATTACGCTTTCGTACTTGGTTAATTAGTTCTGCGGCTGCGGCTGCATTTCCTTCCCTGAAATTACATTCGGCAAGCATGTAATAGATTTCCGCTAAACGTATGACTGGCAAATCAGCTCCCCAACGTAAGGTATTATTGCTTAAATTAGGAATGGGAACCTTGACCAAGCGAACCCCCGTGTTTTCCTCTCCTTCCGACATTTTTGAAGGTAGGTCGTTAACGCTGTTGTATGTACTTCCTATTTCTGAAAAACGCCCCACTTGATCTACAAAACTGATTGGCTTACCGTTGTATTCCTCGCCGCCCAGAATGTCCGTACCGTCCGGCTCTTTGTGCGGTCCGATGATAAACATTCCTTCGTATTCCGAGCTGCCTAAATACGTATAAGGCTGCTTACGGAAGTCGCCATCGTCAAAGGTCTCGTAGGGTGACCCTAATTTAAAATCTGATGCGTACAGATTGCCATTCGGTTTTCTCGATGGGGTTAAGTGTGCCCCGTTATTTCCTCCCATATCTTGGTCGAAAAAGCGTCTGGT
>DXCW01000084.1 GCA_019115805.1 Candidatus Sphingobacterium stercorigallinarum | reverse complement strand
AAAGATCTCAATCAACGTTATCCGAATATTCCCATAGACAATAGTTTTTTTGAGACCTATGTGCGCCGCAAAGAATACCGACACCTGATACGGATCACGCTGGAGCAAAGTGTATCTCCAGATATGACAATTGAGCCCTATGCAAACGTCGAGGCCACCAAAGCAATCGAACCCATAGAACCAAAAGATGATAGCTCGCGGTATATCATCCCTGAATTCAATGCCTTTTACAATACCGCCACTAGTTTTAGATGGGTAACACTCCCTCCGAAAACCAATATGAAGCTCGTCATGCAAATCATCGATCTGGAACAAAAGCTGGCCAAGCTCACCCAGCAGAAGCTCGATGGTGCGTCCACCCTATTCGATACAGTAGCTATTCTGGGCGGGAAAAAAAGTTCAGTGGTCGCCGACATTGCGCGCGGACGCGAGCTGTCTAAACGTCCCCTATCTGAACGGATTAACGGAAAGTATACCTTAGATTTATTAATAAGTGAGCTCAATCATCGTGGAATTAACTCCTCATTTGTCATGGAGGTCAAAGATGCCAAGACGATGCCGGTCGTTTTCCAAGGCGTCTATCGTTTCAATAAGGAGAACCTTCAGGAAGTAAAAAACCCAACCTTTTATACCGCTCGACTTTTTCAAGGTGATCAGGGGCAATCGCCTGGTGAATTGAGCATCTATTTCCCTAACAAAGGCGGTATTATTGCGCAAACTATGGGCTATTGGCTGTTTCCGTCCGTATTGGCTCTTTTGGCCTTGCTGATCGGCTGTTTTGCCTATACCTTGACCATTATCTTCAAACAAAAGAAGATATCGGAAATGAAGACGGACTTTATAAACAACATGACCCACGAATTCAAGACACCCGTGGCGACCATTATGATAGCCAGCGAGTCATTGCGTGATCCAGAGATCTCTTCTGACGATAAACGTGTGAGTAAATTAGCCAACATCATATATGATGAAAACGTCCGTTTAGGATCACATATTGAACGGGTGCTGAACATTGCAAAACTGGAACGTGAAAATCTTAAAATCGAGCGGGTCAACGTGCACATCAACGCCATTACCCAGAACGTGTTAGAAAGCATGAAACTGCAGCTGGAAAAGGCAGAGGGTGAATTGCACGCCGATTTAGCCGCCGAAAACGATTTGGTTGTGGGCGATGAATTGCACCTATCGAACGTGTTTTTCAATTTAGTAGACAACGCGATTAAGTACAGTAGTGATAAACCACAAATTACGATAAAAACGTTTAACAAAGGTGATCAAGTGGTTGTTCTAGTCGCCGATCGAGGCATGGGGATGACCAAAGACCAACAGGAAAAAATATTTGATCAGTTTTACCGCATCCCTACCGGGAACATCCATAATGTGAAGGGGTTTGGGTTGGGTTTAAGCTACGTGAACGACATCATCAAGCGATTAAACGGAAAAATATCTGTTAAAAGCGAGAAAGATAAAGGCACGCAATTTGAAGTAACGCTACCATTAAAAAGTCCCTCTAACGGGGTCGCATAATTATAACGCCAAACGATATGAGTCAAAAAATACTATTAGCAGAGGACGATCCCAATCTGGGAGAACTTCTAAAAGATTACCTGGAGTTGAAGGGAAAATTCGATGTAACGCTTTGCACAGATGGTCAAGAAGCAATGGACGCGTTTCGCAAAGAGACATTCGATTTGTGCATCTTAGATGTGATGATGCCCAAAAAAGACGGGTTTTCCCTCGGAAAAGACATTCGGAAAATCAACAAAACGGTGCCGATTATTTACGCCACGGCAAAAGGCATGATGGAAGATAAAACGCAGGCTTTTGAATTGGGGGGCGATGATTACATCACTAAACCTTTTCGTGTAGAAGAACTGCTCCTCCGAATCAATGCATTATTGAAGCGAGCGGCGAAAGACAAAGAAGAGGAATTGGCTGATAAATTTGAGATTGGCAATTATTTCTTCGATTACACGAGTCAAATTATATCGTTCAAAGGACAACAACAAAAGCTCTCTACCAAAGAGGCGGAACTGTTGCGTTTATTGTGTTTGAAGAAAAACGATGTATTGACACGGGAAGAAGCCTTAGTAAAAATATGGCATGACGACAACTATTTTACAGGTAGAAGTATGGATGTCTTTCTAAGTAAACTTCGGAAATATTTAAAAGAAGATCCCAGCGTCGAGATCGTTAATGTACATGGCAAAGGCTATAAGCTCCTAGTCAGTTAAGGGTTCGGCGCGCCGCCCAAGAACTCATGATCGTTTTTTTGGATGGACCACCACGATTCGATGAACTGTTTCGCGACCTGAGTGACACCACAGCAATGGGAAGTTTCACATCTATTGTTGTGTTTTCCAAATCTAATTTCTATATTAGCCACCGCTTATAGAGAAAGGCCGAGGGATTAGACCCGGTGAAGCCTTAGCAACCTGTCTCTGGACAAGGTGCTACATTCTACCTTGAATAGGAAAGATAAGCTGGTCTTACGGTTTCTACGTAGCCCTTCTCTTAGCAAAACGACTTACTGAATATTTAATTTTTATTAGAAACTATATGTTACTAACAAACAATTTGGGTTATCCCCGCGTTGGAGCTTTCCGCGAATTAAAAAAAGCTAGTGAAGCATACTGGGCAAAAAAGATCAGTGCGGATGAGTTGTTGCTGGCAGGACAAAAAATCCGAGAAAGCAATTGGAAAACACAACAGGAAGCAGGAATTGATTTAATTCCTTCCAATGACTTTTCTTTTTACGACCAAGTGCTCGATTTATCTTTGACAGTGGGTGCTATTCCAGAGCGATACAAGTCGTTACTTAACAAAGTAGATCGTCAATACAATTTAGATCTATACTTTGCGATGGCGCGCGGTTTCCAAGAGGGTGGCGTCGACGTAACGGCGATGGAGATGACAAAGTGGTTTGATACCAACTATCACTATATCGTACCTGAGTTTGTTAAGGATCAAGCTTTCCAATTGACCTCCGAAAAGTTTCTAAATGAATACAAGGAAGCTAAAAGTCAAGGTATTGAAACCAAACCAGTTTTGATTGGTCCGATCAGCTACTTGTTGTTAGGAAAAGAAAAAGAAGAAGGTTTTAATCGTATTGATCTCATTGATCGGTTATTACCAGTCTATGAAGAAATAGTGACTAAGCTTGCTGAAGCTGGAGCACAATACATCCAGATCGACGAACCGTATCTAGGTTTGGATATCGACGATGCGACCCGTCAATTGTACGCACAGGTATTTGATAAGCTCCACACGGCGGCTAACGCAGCGAAGCTCATCGTAACCACTTATTTTGAAGCTTTAGGAAATAACGAAGAGACCGCTTTGAAGCTTCCTGTTCACGCACTTCACGTGGATTTGGTACGTGGTGAAAATCAGCTTGACACCATTTTATCTAACGTTCCAGAAGGATTAACGCTTTCTCTTGGAATTGTAGAAGGACGTAACATCTGGAAAAATGACTACGAGAAATCATTAACGAAAATAGCACAAGCAGTAGAGGCATTAGGCAAGGACCGCGTTTGGATTGGCCCCTCTTCTTCCCTGCTTCACGTTCCGTTTGACTTAGATAACGAAACCAACGAGGAATCACTACCTAAAGAAGTGAAAAATTGGCTGGCATTCGCAAAGCAGAAGCTTACTGAAATCAAGGACCTATCCGTTTTAGCTGATGGCGATATCGATGCGGCTACGCAAGAACGCTTTGAAGCCAATAAGGAGGCCGCAGAAAGCCGCAGGACTTCTCCATTGATTCACCGTCCAGAGGTAAAAGATCGCGTACAAAATATCACAGATGATGACGCGAAACGAAGCTCACCGTTTTCAATCCGTAAACGTGCTCAGCAGGACAAATTTAATCTTCCCGCGTTCGCTACCACAACAATTGGCTCGTTTCCACAAACCAAAGATGTGCGTAAATGGAGAGCGGATTTAAAGAAAGGTAGCATCACGCAGGAGCAATATGACAAAGAAATTGCGGAAGAGACGGAGCGCACTATTCGATTGCAGGAAAGTCTAGATATCGACGTACTGGTTCACGGTGAGTTTGAACGTAACGACATGGTCGAATATTTCGGTGAGCAATTAGCGGGCTATGCCTTCACGAAAAACGGCTGGGTCCAATCTTACGGATCTCGCTGTGTCAAGCCGCCGATTATTTATGGTGATGTCTACCGTCCAAACGATATGACAGTCCGTTGGTCATCTTACGCTCAGTCGTTGACCAACAGACCAGTAAAAGGCATGTTGACCGGCCCGGTAACGATCCTACAATGGTCATTTGTTAGAAACGATCAACCGAGATCAACCACCACGTACCAAATCGCGTTAGCCATTTTAGATGAAGTACAGGCATTGGAAAAAGCAGGCATTAAAATCATCCAAATTGATGAGCCCGCTATCCGCGAAGGTCTGCCGTTACGAAAAGCCGATCAAAAAGAATACTTAAATTGGGCAGTTCGTGCGTTCCGTGTTTCCTCATCTAATGTTGATGACGATACGCAGATTCACACGCACATGTGCTATTCTGAGTTTAACGACATCATTGAAGATATCGCCAATATGGATGCGGACGTGATTACCATCGAAACATCTCGTTCTCAGATGGAATTACTGGATGCCTTCGCTGACTTTAAATATCCGAACGATATCGGCCCTGGAGTCTATGATATCCACTCCCCGAGAGTACCGAGTACCGAAGAGATGGTGGACTTGTTAAGAAAAGCGAAAGCGGTAGTTCCGGCGGAACAACTTTGGGTAAATCCAGATTGTGGCTTGAAAACACGCGCTTGGCCAGAAACCAAAGCTGCGTTGGAATCGATGGTAGAAGCCGCCAAAACTTTACGATCAGAATAACCGAGTCGAATTAGTATAATAAAATAGTGAAGAGAAGTCCCGAAGGTAATATCGGGACTTCTCGTTTTTTAAGCAGTAGGAAAACCTTTTACAATGCGCTTTGTTTTTAAAGAAATAACGCATTATGAATAGAATATTAGGATTTCTTACTTTAGCGATCAGTTGCCTGATTTTTTTGCAGGGCTGTGGGTTAATCGAGGGTATCTTCAAAGCCGGCATGTGGTGGGGCATCCTCTTAGTCGTCGGCTTTATTGTCATATTTATATGGCTCATCTCCAAACTATTTAGAGGCGGGCGAGACTAAGCCATTGCTCCCCATTTTCGGGTGACCAGACCATACCCTTTACTCGCGTTTTCGGAAGAGTCAGCAGAGTACAGGATGGTCCTTCAAAAGATATTTACGTACTTTAACTCAAACCTTAAAATTAGCGATGAGTTCAGTACTACGATTTCCTTACGACTCTCGATACCCGAGCGTTGCGGACCTGAAGAGAAAGGCGAAATGGCGCATTCCAAAATTTGCGTTCGACTATTTAGATGGTGGCTGCAATGACGAACTCAACCTCCGCCGGAACGAAAGCGATTTTGACGATATCCGATTCAAACCGAACTATTTACGCGTGGCCGGTGACGTTGATCTGTCTGTTGACCTATTCGGCAGATCGTATAGTGCGCCTTTCGGAATTTCACCAATTGGCCTTCAGGGATTAATTTGGCCAAACGCTCCAGAAATTCTCGCACAAGCAGCAACTCAACACCGTATACCTTATATTCTGAGTACGGTTTCCACAAGCAGTATCGAGCGTATTGCCGAAGCTTCTCAGGGCGAAGCCTGGTTCCAGCTGTACCATCCTACCGAAGATCGCCTAAGGGATGATATTCTAAATCGTTTGCAAGCCGTTGGATGCCCTGTATTAGTCGTCCTGGTCGATGTGCCGTCCTTTGGGTTACGATACAAGGAAATAAAAAGTGGCTTATCGATGCCGCCTAAAATGAACCTCAGCAATATCTTACAAGCTTTGGTATGCCCTCATTGGGGAATAAACACGCTCAAACACGGTATTCCCAATTTCGCGACCTTGAAACCCTATATGGAGAAGGGCTTAGATCTCCGTCAACTTGGACAATTCATGAATCGTACATTTACTGGTAAAGTGAACATCGAAAAGGTAAAAGCGATCCGTGATCTCTGGCCTGGTGCACTCGTGGTTAAAGGTATCGCCTCGACAGAAGATATGGATGCCGTAGTATCCATCGGCGTAGACGGTGTGATCGTGTCAAACCATGGTGGACGACAAATTGATGCCGGAGAATCGTCATTACATTCCTTAATCCGATTAACTCAACAGGGCCAGTACCGCAATAAGGTGAAAATAATGCTTGACGGGGGTATCCGGTCTGGAGTGGATCTTGCCCGCGCACATGCCGTGGGTTCAGATTTCAATTTCATGGGCAGACCGTTTATGTACGGATTAGGCGCTCTCGGCGATAGGGGTGGCGATCATACGATCAATATGTTTAAAGCACAATTACACCAAGTTATGCAACAGTTAAGTGTAGAACGCGTGGAACAGATGCAGGAACGGCTTATCTAAACTGTATTTTTCAAGCTTTCTTTTCGTCGTAGGCTTTTTGTAATGCGAACATTTCGTCACGCAATTTGGCAGCTTCTAAAAAATCCATTTCTTTGGCCGCTTTTTCCATTCTGCGGCGGACGGTATCTATTGCTTTCTGAAGCTCCTTATCACTCATGTACGCTACTAGTGGGTCTGCCACAACCGCTGCACCTGCTTCTGGCTCCACGTAAATTTTCGCCTCACCTATAAAATCCGCAACCGAGGTCTGCTCTATGATTTCTTGCTTGGTTTTCCCAACAGTTCGCGGGGTAATCCCGTGCTCTAAGTTATAGGCGACCTGTTTCTCTCGCCTTCTATTGGTTTCATCGATGGTCACCCGCATGCTGTCTGTGATGCGGTCGGCATACATAATCACTCGTCCTTTGTCGTTGCGTGCAGCTCTACCGATCGTTTGAATTAGTGAGCGTTCTGATCTTAAAAAGCCCTCTTTATCGGCGTCCAATATAGCCACCAAGGTCACTTCAGGAAGATCCAGCCCCTCTCGGAGTAGATTGACTCCTACCAACACGTCAAATTCCCCGAGTCGTAAGCCGCGCAGAATCTCTACGCGTTCAAGCGTCTTTACCTCTGAATGAATATAACGAACCTTAATATTTAATCGACCCATGTATTTGGTAAGCTCTTCGGCCATCCGTTTTGTCAAAGTGGTAGCCAATACTCTTCCACCTTCTTTTATGGTTCGATCGACCTCATCTAAAAAGTCATCGACTTGCGTTACGGCGGGTCGAATTTCGACTTCTGGATCAAGCAACCCGGTAGGCCGGATCACCTGCTCAACGACGACACCCTCTGTTTGCTGAAGTTCATAATCTCCGGGGGTAGCCGATACGTATATCGTTTGATTGGTGAGTGATTCGAATTCGGGGAAATTAAGTGGCCGGTTGTCTAGCGCAGCTGGAAGTCGAAACCCATGCTCAACCAAGGAGATTTTTCGAGACCGGTCGCCTCCATACATTGCCCGAAGCTGGGGTATTGTCACGTGGCTTTCGTCAATAACCAACAGGTAATCTTCCGGAAAATAATCTAATAAACAGAAAGGACGCATGCCGGGCTGTCTCCCATCAAAGAACCGAGAGTAGTTTTCGATCCCTGAACAATATCCCAACTCTCTCATCATCTCTAAATCATAGTTCACCCTTTCCTCAAGTCGTTTTGCTTCCAGCATCTTACCTTCCTCTTCAAGCTGTGCCTTTCGCGCAACCATCTCCTCTTGGATAGCCCAAATGGATTGAGTGAATTTATCTTTCGGTGTGACAAAGAGGTTCGCTGGATAAAGCGCTAGATTTTCGTGCTTTTGCAACGTCATGCCAGTAACCGCATCGATTTCACTCAACTCGTCGATTTCGTCTCCAAAAAAAGAAATACGATACGCATGGTCCATGTATGCGGGATACACATCAACCGTATCCCCTTTGACTCGAAACGTTCCACGTTTAAATTCTGAGGTCGTGCGCGCATATAAAATTTCCACCAATTTATGGAGAAATGCATTCCGACTGATAGCAGTACCTACTCCAAAACGAAAAATAGAACGGGAAAAATCCTCCGGGTTACCCATACCATAAATACAGGAAACAGACGATACTACGATCACGTCACGTCGTCCTGACATCAACGCGGAAGTCGTCGCTAAACGCAGTTTTTCGATCTCGTCATTAATGGCTAGGTCTTTCTCGATATAGGTATTTGTAGATGCAATAAACGCTTCCGGTTGGTAATAGTCGTAATAGGAGACAAAGTAATTGACCGCGTTATTCGGAAAAAACTGTTTGAATTCTCCATACAGCTGTGCGGCAAGCGTTTTGTTATGACTTAGTATCAAAGTGGGTTTTTGGGTCTCCTGGATCACATTGGCAACCGTAAACGTTTTTCCTGACCCCGTTACGCCGAGCAGGGTTTGAAACATTTCTTGTTGCTCAATTCCACTTACTAATTGTTGAATTGCTGCAGGCTGATCACCTGTGGGTTTGTACTCTGATGTTAATTCGAACTTCATAGGATATCCTCTTGGAACTAAGGTAACAAATATTCTTCCCATATGTTGTATGGATCTTTCACATTCAAATCCCAAAAATTATTAGTACTTTGTGATTACAAAAAGAGCTATTGTCATGTTGACGATTTTAACGAAACAAAATAGTATTGCCAACCATTTCTTGTCTCAAATTAGAGATGTAGCGATCCAACAGGACCGAATGCGATTTCGTAGAAATCTAGAGCGTCTAGGGGAAGTCATGGCATACGAAATCAGCCAAACACTTGAATACAAAGCCATCGACGTAGAAACTCCATTGGGGATGGCGCCAGTCCAACACCTTTCCGATCAGCCTGTAATTGCGACTCTGATTCGTGCCGGCCTGCCCTTTCATCAGGGTTTTCTGAACTATTTTGATGCCTCCGACAGTGCCTTTATTGCCGCATTTCGACACACTAAAAAGAGTGGCGAATTTGAGATTCATAAAAAATACCAAAATACACCCAACCTGGACGATCGTGTCGTTATTGTAGCAGATCCGATGTTGGCCACCGGCCGGAGCCTGGTAATGGTCTGCAAGGATTTATTAAATGATTATCGCATTAAAGAACTACATGTAGCCACAGTGATTGCATCAGAAGAAGGGGTACAACACGTACAAGCATTTCTCCCACACGCTCATATTTGGGCAGGGGCTGTCGACAATGAGCTGACAAGCAAATCCTATATTGTACCAGGGCTGGGCGATGCCGGCGATCTGGCTTACGGCGCGAAAGAGTAAGCCGCTTCCGCTTGGGCCACGTAACGAAAAATTAGCAATTAATTAACAGATAAATAACAGATAGTGAGTTACTTATATTTATTTTTAATGCATCAAACTGATCGTTATGGGATGGCAAAAATACAACGGCGAGAAAATCGACACATCGATATGGCAGGCTGTTGAACAATCGATAGTACGCGAGAAAAAGGCGGGGAACAACATACAGATTTACCTAGGTACCGATTCTCAGGTGAAGCGAGGCGTTATCGAGTTAGCTACAGTTATCGTTTTTCTGAGACCACAATCCGGTGGTTTTATGTTCATTAAAAAAGCCTTACAACCTCACCTAATGACCATTAAGGAGCGCATGCTCTTGGAAGTGCAACACTCTATCGACACCGCCTACCAACTTGCTCCACTGTTCGAACAATACCAAATCGACTTGGAAATTCACGCCGACATCAATTCCAGTCCCAACTTCGAATCTCACAGCGCTTTTAAAGAAGCTATGGGCTATATTGTTGGTATGGGCTTTCGCTTCAAAGCCAAGCCCGAGTCCTTCGCGAGCACCAACTGTGCTAACAAACTGGTCCAATAACCGCCGCGGACTTTTCTTTCATTAAATTACTATCTTTAGCTCAGGTTAGACTAAAGAATGCAGGATTTTTTCTCTTCGCTCTATTTACAGTTTCTAGAAACCTCCGCTATGGAGTGGTTAGCGACTATAACTGGATTTATCTGCGTTTATTTGGCCGCTCGACAGCACATTTTAAATTGGCCGGTAGGCATAATCTCGGTGGGTACCTACCTCTTTATTTTCTATCAAACCAAATTGTATGGCGATGCGGTCTTACAAATCTATTTTTTGATTACCGCGATCTACGGATGGTTCTACTGGAACCAAAGCAGCCCTAAAAAAGAGGGGAGCATTGTATCCTTTACTGCGAAGCAAATGCTGTTCACCATCTGTGCCGTCACCCTGCTTTGGGGGGCATTGGGATGGATGCTAGCCAACTGGACCGATTCGGACGTCCCGTATATTGACGGCTTCTGCACGGCGATGAGTTTCGCTGCCCAATTTCTGATGACACGTAAAGTGCTCCAAAATTGGATTTTATGGGTAATCGTTGACATTGCCTATATTCCACTGTATCTTTATAAAGGCTTACTGTTAACCGCTTTATTATACATCGCCTTTGCCATCATTGCATGGAACGGATACCGAAACTGGAACAAGACCTATCGGTCGGCAAACTCAAATGAACCCACTAATGCGCAATAACGAAACATCATTAATCAAAGTAGCCGTGGTAGGCCCCGAATCAACAGGCAAGTCTACCATGGCTAATTTTTTAGCCTCCCAACTTGGAACGATATGCGTACCCGAATTTGCCCGTTACTATTGTCAACACCTAGACAATCAATACACCCTTGGAGATGAAGTCAACATGTTTTACGGACAAGTTGCCTTAGAGGAGTCACTCGCACCTCTTGCTCAGCAGGTTTTGGTATGCGATACGACAATTTTGACGGTTAAAGTGTGGTGTGATCACCTGTTTGATCACACGCCCAAAAAGGTGTTGGAAGAGATTCGTCGACGACATTACGATTTTTACCTCTTGATGGACATCGACCTGCCTTGGGAAGATGACCCGCTAAGGGATTTCCCACTAGAGCGCGAGCATTTTCTCCAAATTTGGAAAAAGGAGTTAGATGAGTTAGGCGCTTTATACCAGATCGTATCGGGCACTGGAGAAGTCCGTTTAGCAAAAGGATTAGAGCAGGTGAAGACACAACTAAAAAGGCTTTGATTTTAAATAACCAAAGCCTTTTCCATTCTCATTTCATGTACGTCTTTAGTACCGATAAGCCTCGGGCTTATAAGGTCCTTGTACTTCGACCCCAATATAAGCAGCTTGTTCTGGGGAAAGTTCATCTAGTTCGACGCCTATATGCTGTAAATGTAGGCGAGCCACCTTTTCATCCAGATGTTTGGGTAAGGTGTAAACCTTGTTTTCGTACTGCTCGGTATTTGTCCAAAGCTCCAATTGTGCTAAGGTCTGATTGGTAAATGAATTCGACATCACAAAAGAAGGATGTCCTGTCGCGCAGCCCAGGTTAACCAGGCGCCCTTCGGCTAATAAAATGATGTCTTTTCCGTCTATCGTGTATTTGTCAACTTGGGGTTTGATCTCCACACGCGTATCACCGTAGTTGGTGTTTAACCAAGACACATCGATTTCATTATCAAAGTGGCCAATATTACACACTACCGTTTTGTCTCGCATCGCCCGGAAGTGTTCTGGGCGAATAATATCCTTATTTCCGGTCGTCGTCACCACGATATTAGCTTCCTGCACTGCATCCGCCATTTTCTTCACCTCGAAACCCTCCATAGCTGCTTGCAACGCGCAGATCGGATCAATCTCAGTAACCAGCACCCGCACACCGGCTGAGCGCAATGACTCTGCGGAGCCCTTCCCTACGTCCCCGTACCCTGCTACTACAGCTACCTTTCCTGCTAACATTAAATCTGTGGCTCGGCGTATCGCATCTACCAAAGATTCACGACATCCATATTTGTTATCGAATTTAGATTTGGTTACCGAATCATTTACGTTAATCGCAGGCAGACTCAATGTCCCATTCTTCATCCGGTCATATAGACGGTGAACACCAGTTGTGGTCTCTTCCGATAATCCTTTGATATGCTGCACTAATTCCGGGAATTGATCCAATACCATATTGGTCAAATCTCCACCATCATCTAAGATAAGGTTAAGTGGCTGACGGTCTTCTCCAAAGAACAATGTTTGCTCAATACACCAGTTAAATTCCTCTTCGCTCATTCCTTTCCAAGCATAAACCGGAATGCCTGCAGCAGCTATAGCCGCAGCAGCATGATCTTGCGTCGAAAATATATTACACGATGACCAAGAAACCTCAGCGCCTAATTCCACCAACGTCTCAATGAGAACGGC
>DXCW01000083.1 GCA_019115805.1 Candidatus Sphingobacterium stercorigallinarum | reverse complement strand
ATCCCAATCGAGTGCCCTCTTCTTAATTACGTAGATGAAGCCGAGAAGGAGAATGCCCATGAAGACAAACATTTCGATGAGTCCCTGCCAACCAAATTCGCGAAAATTCACCGCCCAGGGATACATAAATATCACCTCGATATCGAAAATCACAAACAAGATGGCGACCAAGAAATATTTAATGGAAAAGGGCTGTCGCGCATTACCAATTACTTCGACTCCCGACTCAAAAGCAGTTAATTTATTTTCCGTTCGTACTTTCGGTCCAATGAGATGCGTACCAATAACAGTCACCACACCAAAACCGACCGCTACGGCCAATTGAATCAAGATAGGAATATAATCTATAGGCAGACTTTGCCCCATTTGTCCTTCCATCACTTCGGTTTATTTTAGTTTATAAGTAGTCTAACAAAAATAACAATTTAGTTGAATAAAAAAAGGGCTTACCGTATACGGCAAGCCCTTTTTCCTTATTTTGAATGATTATAAATTACAGTGCTTCAGCCATTTGTTGAGCGAATGGATCATCCGGCTTCAAACTAAGTGTTTCGGTGAAGTGCTGTTTTGCTTCTTCGTTATTTCCTTGTAAGTAGGCGTAATACCCCAGGTAGTTGTGCGCATCTGCCGCGTAGGTGACATTTGCCTCATCTCCTTTATTCGGAGAAGCATTAATCGCGGTTAGTAATTTCGTGAATGAATCCACGAATAAACCGGTAGAGTTTTCTGGATCATACATCACGTTATCCAGCGCAAGCTCAGAAAGTCCTTTGAAATAAAGGGCAGGAATCTGATACTGTTTCGCTTTCGCAGAATCTTGCGCATTTGCCGCTACGTTCAACGCTTCGACAGCAACCTCCAAGTGAGGTTTTGCTTCCGCCATCTTCTCTGCAATCACATCAGGAGTTGGCTCTACACCCTCTGGCAAAGTGACTAAACGTGAACCGATACCGTACTCGATCTGTCCTTTGTAGTAGTTGGCATCGTAATAATAGCCCGATTCTGGATTGGTCGCTGGAATCGCAAAGATTTTCGCAGCCACTTCTGTTTCTCCTTCTTGGAATTTAGAGAAGGCTGTTTCTGCGATTTCCTCATCCAAATCTTCCTCTTCGGTTTCCTTCTGCACCGCAACCTTCAACTGCTCCGTACCTTTCGTCGCGTCGCCGGCAATAACATTCGCCAGCCCTAGATACAAATAGTCACGACCTATTAAACGAGCCGTATCCACTTCAGAGAACAACGTATTCATGTGCTCCAGTGATTTCGCATAATCTTTATCTTGTAGAAACGCAATGTATCCTAAGTAACGGTGTACTTTTGCGTCCACACCTTCTTCGTTAGCCAATTCAGAAGCGACCTTCTTCAACTCTTCATAGTTACCCGAGTAGACCAAGAAATCCGCGTAGCGCACTTTCGCATCAATAGATTGATCTCCTGTGATAGAAAGGTATTTCTGGTAATTCTCCAGGGCCTTCTGATTGATTTCACGGTACTGATCTTCAGGTGCTTTTAGCGATGACAAATAATAGGTCTCGGCCAGCTCTCTATAAATCGGTCCGTATTCTGGGTTTTCCTCGGCAAGCGCAGTCAACTGCTCCAATACGACATCGTAGGCCTGTGCACGACGGGAAATAATCGCTTGACCAATCTTCGGTGCTAATAAGTTCTCATCAATGGCCAATGCATCGCGGTACGCTACAAACGCAGGACTGCTTTCCCGTAATCCGGCATAGGCATCACCTAATGCTGTCGGAATCAACGGATCTTTAGCATTCATCTCCTTTGCACGCGTCAAATATTCGACGGCTTTCTGATAGTCAGGTGTAGGTGCATCGATGTAACCGCGACCTGCGTAGTAAAGCAACTCGTAATCTCTTTTACGAATACCATCCGTCGCCTCGGCAAATTTCTGCTCGGCCGCTGCGGCATCCCCCTTCTGTAGATCGACGACACCTAGACCTACGGTGTTCAATTTCTCTTTGGGATCATTCGTCAACCCTTCTTGAAAAACAATCTGAGCCGAATCGACTTTATCGTTCACCAAGTGAATCTGCCCTAGGTAAAAATAATTTTCTCCCTTTTTGGCTCTCTTCTCCACTAAGTTTTGCAGCATTGATTTAGCCTCGTCGTACTGTTCGGCCTGAATTGCTTCCTTAGCGTCTTTTAAACTTTGGGCTCCCGCCGTACCTGTGGCAACAGCACCCGCAACTAAAAGGCTTAAAAATAATTTGCTGTTTGTCATAATCTATTTTTTACTCTATACTATAAACTAATTTATGTTGTCTTCTCTAATGATAATTTCTCTACCGGGCATCGTCGCTGGCAACAGCCCGTATTTAAGCGCGATACGCTGTCCTCGATCACCAGTTAAAAAGGCTGAAAAACCAATCCCAGGGCCTAAATCCGGCTGATAATTAAGAACTTGAAAGCTCGACTCAACCGCATACTGATCGGTAGCGAAAGTAGTCTGTGAGGGCTTAAAATACCCAGCGGAAACGCCTTCATTTTGCGTTTGCAGGCTTAAGATACGAATTTTATTTTCATCTCCAAACAGCTTTCGAAACTGCAAATATTGGCCATAAGAAACAATCCCAATGGATCCGCTCGTGGAAAGCACCTCTTCGAATACCTCTTTGGAATTGTCCATTCCCTTGACCGATTGACCGGATACCCGATCTACCCCCGCATATTCTTTAACGAGGCGAAAAGTGCTCGAATTGATATTGTCAAACACCAAGGTTCGGTCGGTCGATTCGCCTTTTAATAAGGCCGTCACATCCGAACGATCCAGTGCAGTGTCTACCGCACTTGCTTGACTAAAAAACACGACGCCATCGTGAAAAATCGGAAAAGCGCGTGGCTTAATCCCCCTTTGGGAAAAACCAACGCTTTCTTGTTCCGATAACGAACGAGCCAAAACCGCAATGTTGGCCTTTCCGGCTAACAAGGCATTGATGGCTTCTCGCTCGGGAAGCGGAATCAGTTCTATATCTGTGTTGATGTAAGACGATTTGAAAACTTCGACTTGTTCCTGCATAATCGGCAACACCGCTTCATCTACAATAACGGGCATCACCCCTGTCAAAATGGTATTTTGATCCGACCTTTTCGTGGAATCAGCAGCATCCGTCTGCTTGTTGTCGCTACAGCCTACCCAACATAAGCTAAGGAGTAACAATGCACACAAACCTAAAACAATACGCTTCATAATGATTGGAATGATTTTCTTGGCGAAGGAT
>DXCW01000082.1 GCA_019115805.1 Candidatus Sphingobacterium stercorigallinarum | reverse complement strand
CAGGTGAAAGCATCATTATTGCACAGAATGCCTTAAACCACCGCGTACCGTTCACCGGGAATAACGGGAAAGAAGTCAGCGTACGAAAACCAGAACTCACGGTAGATTTAAGTGGAGCCGATTTTGAAACCTATTTCGGTGACATCCCGGGTACTTCTCCCCTTGCCAGCGATGTGGATAATGCCGGCGTGCCTAACGTGGAGATCCTTGTCTATCAAGGTCGCGACTGGATCTTAGACAACTTAGGAAGAGACAGCTATTTCATTTTCAATGGCAAAGACCGTCCTGCTGTTAATGAACTCAAAGACTACTACGCACCCAGCTTGGCCGAGCCGAACAACAACGCTTCACGTTATCGGCAGATTCCAAGCGATTGGATTCTAGATGGTGTAGAAGTTCAACCGAATGTGGCGGAGGATCAAATTCCTAAAAAACTCGACGCCAATATCGATGCAGGATATATTCACGTGACCGAAGGATCCTATTCTTCGCAATCGGTGATTCGCAAAACAGCCGGTATGAGTAACGGCAGAAACGTATTGCAGGATTCTAATAATTCGAGCGAGGATTTTACGGTTATAGTAGCCGATCCAAGAGGATTTGCTAATTAGTAGGCAACAACTTGAGACAGCCTGGCTTAACGATATCCAGTCGGGCTGTCTTCTTAAGAAAACAGCTTTTATGCAACGACTGACGCTCTTGGTTCTCGTTTTTTTTACCTGGTATTCAGCAAGTGCTCAAGACAGCTCGGCTACCGTTCTGATCAACCCTGGCGAATATGCAGCCGCACCGAGCAGCCAGCAACTGCATAACTATCTTCGGGAAAGCCAAGTTTGGATTGGTCCAGAAATGCGCGATGATTTCAACGCGATCGAACTGGCTGTCGGATACGACAAAGGCAATTGGATTGACGCTCAGGGCGCCGACAAAGTGCGCGCCTTAACGATGCGTACAGAAGGGAAAACGAGTTTCAATAAGTTTAGTATTTGGGGGGAATTTAAGTACCATCGGGTGCTAGAGGACAGCACCTCACTCCGTCATCAAACACGAATCAATGCCGATGCCCCGGTATATTTTGGCGCGCAGAGAAGAAATTACTACGAACGTGATGTCTATTCCCTTGCCGCTGTAGGGCAATACGGTTTACAGGATTACCGTTGGCCCATTACCTTGGGCATGGATTACCGCGTCGGAAATCACTTTTCAAATAATGACCCACGTGGAAAAATAAATGACTTTCAGTTAAACAGTTACTTATCCATCGGGCACCAGGCGGATACCTGGTCGGTGCATATGGGTGGAATAGCAGGATATGGTCGCGAACGGATATCGGTAGATTATAAAAATGATAAATACAAAGAGAATACAGCCGACCCGCTCTACATCAACTGGTACATGAACGGATTTGGACGAGCGACCAGGCGGCTCAACAATCAAAATTACAACGATGATTTCCTTCGCTATGGGGCACGTCTTCACGCTTCATTGCGAACCCCTTGGGGTAATCTGAAAGGCACATTGGAAGCAGTACGCGAAGAGCAGAAGTTTAAGATTTATGATACATCGCCTCAGACCTATACCTTGTTGAACCACTACACCAAGGACCGTTACGACCTGGACCTGTTGTGGTCCACGATTTCCGAGGGCGATGTGCAAAGCAACCTAAGAATTCAAGCCGGTATGATCGATGGATTTGATTTCAACTACGAGTTAATGCGTAATAATTATACGTACCGCCAGGAATACGCCCGCTTCCATTTCTTGCTTAAGCGGCAGAAAACGGAATGGCATATAGGAGCGGAATTCGCTTCTACCAGTCAGCACGACGGCTCGATGGCGATCTGGCAAAAAAACCAGTTCATCGAACCGGTTGCCGGTCTTCGTTATGGTTTCGCGGTGGCTAAGCGGCAGAGCATACATCCTCAAATCCAGGGCGGTTACCGACATCCTTTTTCGTCTCAGCTCACCTTCCCTGAAGGTCTAGCTGGGGATTTTTCGGAAGCCATCATCTTGTACAATGCGGCCTATTTATCGACGCCGTCGGCATTCGTTAACATCAGCGCAGACTATCAGTTTCGTCGCGATGCAAAAACCGCTATTGGGGTAAAACTCGACACACAATACCGTTGGCGTACAGAAACGCCAGTTCAGCAACAACACCCGACGCATTGGCCAGGAACAAATAGATGGCACAGCGCACTAACACTCGGTTATTATTTCTAAGCCACCGGCTTCTGGAAGAGAGCCTGTCCACTGTGGGAGCACCTGTAGGCCCGCTATCGTTTCTCACTTTTCTCTATAGGTATCGAAGGGGATGTGGAACGAATGAAAAATAGCGCATCAAGATCTACCCCTAAACGAACCGGGCTGGCAATCGGCTCCTGGATTCGTTCGGAACTCAGGTGACTCAGCTCATGCATCAGGGGATCGTCAAGCTGGCTAAACTCCACAAAGTACTGATCCAACAGGGGGTTTAGTAAGCTTTTGTTCATTTTAAAATGGCAAACAGCCAGCTCACCGTTGTCCAACGCACTTAGCTCTCCTTCTTGGGTGTCAAATGTGATGAGATAATAGTCGTCCCCCACCGCTGCTGCAATATAATTTCCCATCGCCTTAACCCCGCTTTGCCCCACATCCCAGGTATCGCTCTTCACCAAATGCGATTGATGGGCCCAAAGAATAGTTTTTTCAGTCCCCATCTGATCGAGCAGCTGCTTGCTCATCAAACGATCTCGGCGCATCGGATCGGCCCAGTATTCCTGGCTATCAAATCCGATAATACGGACTTTTTCAGATCGATCCTTCTGATTATCATTGTACAATTTTATCCACTTGAACAATTCAAACAATGCTTTCGAATCGTACAGTCCATATCCCCGTAAATCATCGGCTATGGTCTCAGGCGAACGGTCTTGCACATATTGATTCACCCGTTTGGCCACCTGTTCATCCATTTCAAAGGCCAGTTGGTTAAACCCCAGTTCTTGGATTAAGTATTTTGACAAGGCACTTTTAGCCACATAAAATTCCTGCGTCCCGTGGGACACTTCCGCTAGCCCCACTACCCGCTTATTTTGAAGGAAAGAACGAAGAAATCGGTACGCATCAACCGAAGTGTCTTGATGATTGAACTCGTGGAAAACAAGCTCATCGTTCCGATTTTTGCTTTGCCCGTTCACAGTAGCTAAGACGACGCTTAGCAGCAGACCGGTGAGGATTATCTTCAGGTTTATTTTTTGCTGGCTCATATCGTCATGATGCCAAAACTTCTGCGATTCCATAAATAGTGATCAATTTTGTAAAACACAGCGCATCAAGCTCCCCAGTCGATATGCTCGCGTCTGCCATCCGACACGCGCGTGTGAGCACCTCCGGTCTTAATCCTAAACAGGGTCTTGTAAATACCTTTCCACAGGCTCAAAGTCAAAAAGCAACAAATAATTGTATTATGTCATACAAAATACCTAATTTCCCGCCGAACTGATTTTTGACCTTGCTTAACGTCGTTCGTGTGGCCGTAATCTCCTGAGTGAGGCGATGATCGCCACTGGTTTTGGTTAAGGAAGTCAAACCATTAATGATCTAAAAGATGGATATCGATTACCAGGTTTTGCCTAATCAGAGCGACCAGCTTATCACCAAACTCCGAGCGGGCGACATGCACGCTTTTTCCTCCATATACCATCAATATTGGCAAGAACTATACGGCATAGCTCATCGATTACTGAAGGAACAAAACCTCGCCGAAGATGTCTTGCACGATGTGTTCGCGGATCTTTGGGACCGCCGAAAAAAGCTTTATATTGAAAGTTCTTTACGCGGCTATTTGATGGTTTGTGTGAGAAACCGCTGTTTAAAAACATTGCGGCAGTATAAAAAAGTAGAAGAACTGCCAACAGAGCTGCATATCAATGACAACTCACAAGAGAGTCAGCTGTATCGCAAAGAATTGCAAGAGCGGCTATACCATTTATTAGAGCGGGTTCCTAGAAAGTCAAAAGAAGTATTTGTACTCAGCCGGGAAGAACAATTATCGTACAAAGAAATTGCCAGCCGTACAAACCTAAGTATTAAGTCTGTAGAATACCATATTTCTAAAGTACTAATGAAGCTACGAAGTGCCATATCGGCTTAATCACCGTACTGGTGGGATGATCGACAATAAGCAGGTCCTATGGAAGATTTGAATAGCCAACAAACCAAACAGCGGGTTTATGAGCGCATCCAACAAACCATTGCCCGAAAAAAACGGCAAAGGACACAACGCATATATCTGACTGTTGCAAGTCTCATCATCGTCACACTGTCTGCGGTCATATACCGACAAACGTCTTCGCCTGCCGATTTACCCAATCTTTCTGCGGACCAATTATATGCAGATATCTCGGCCGGAAGCGTCAGCATCAACGGGCGGGAACGGCAATCTATAGCGGACATTAAACCCGAGGATCAGCTGCCCTTGCACATTCACCGCGATTCGAATATGCTGGTGGTGACCAGCCGGCAATCCAGCCGTTCGAAGGACGATGAAATTATTCTACGAGCAGGCATCGGTGGTTTATATAAAGTCATTTTAGATGACGGGTCTATTGTTTATCTCAACTCGAACTCGGAGTTGCGCTATTACGGAAATCTCATCGAGGATCGCCAGGTCAGATTACAAGGTGAGGCTTTTTTCGAAGTGGCAAACCGTTTCAAGGAAAACCGGCGACAACCTTTTACCGTACATACCGATCAGCAAGAAATAGAAGTCTTAGGCACGCAGTTCAATGTGGTTTCAAGAGAAAACCAAGAACAGACTGTGTTAACCGAGGGCTCGATTCGGCTAAAGAGTCTGAAAAAAAGGGAAGAAAACACATTATCTCCTGGCGACATGGTCGAACTAAGCGCTGATGGTTCGCTCGCAAAATCGAAGGTACCCATAGAGGAATATACCGCGTGGAAAGATGGCATCATCTACTTCGAAGACCGCAGTTTGATGGACATTTTAACCGAGTTAAAACGCATCTACCCGGTAGAATTTACACCGAAACAGGTTCCCCAAAAAAAATTCACCGTATACCTAAAAAGAGACCGACCATTGTCCGACATTTTGGCGATGATCGAGCAATCCGGCCAGCTGGATGTCCAACTGAAAAACCAAGAAATTATTTTTTCAAAATAATTTTAGGGTAACTGTCAAAATTCGACTCTTTATCTATAGGGACGAATAGTGGGTCTTCTATTTTAACAGACCGACTGTCTATACAAACCTAAAATTAACATGCGAAAAAAATTCTACTTACCCATTGAACATTTGCGCTCGCTATGGATCTGCAAAGCGCAAGCCAGGAGCATTCGTCGCTCCACCCGTTTGGCCGCCGCGCTCGCGCTCATCGCCGCACATAGCGTATCGACCGTATTTGCTCAGAAGATGAACCTGAGCTTTAAAAACACCTCGATGAAAGATGTGTTAAAGGAAATTCGGGTACAAACAGGCTATCAGATTGTATATAGTGCGGATTTACTGGAAAACACGAAACCGGTGACCTTTGAAGGAAATACGGTTGAGCTCGTCGAAGTGCTCAATAGAACCGTGCGGAATCAAGGACTGGATTACACCATTCAGGAGAACACCATCGTCATCCGACCTGCGCAACAAGCCCAATATACCGCCCCTAGTCCTGCGGTACAAGCACAGGCTCAGGGACAAGTGACCGATGGCGATGGGCGACCACTAGCCGGCGTAACGGTGACCGAACAAGGAACCACCAACCGGGTAGTGACGGACCAGGAAGGTAATTTCTCTATTCAAGTCAGCAATGCGGAGGCCGTATTGGTCTTTACTTCGGTTGGCTACAACAGCACCAGACAAGCCGTCAGTACAGGGCGCATGGTGATTGCCATGAGTGAAGAGGATCTTGCCTTGGAGGAAATTGTAGTGGTGGGTTACGGCACACAAAAGAAGGAGCACCTCACAGGTGCCGTCTCATCAGTGAGTGGCGAGGATTTAGCCTCCCGTCCCGTGCAAAATGTCGGACAAGCATTACAAGGTATGGTCCCCGGCCTAAACGTGCAGACCTCTGGAATGGGGGGACAATTGAATCAAAACATGAATATCAATATCCGTGGAGCGGGAACGATCGGTGTGGGCTCAACATCCTCTCCTTTGGTACTGATTGATGGAATGGAGGGCGATATGAATACCATTAACCCTCAGGATATTGAAAACATCACCGTACTTAAGGATGCTGCTGCATCGGCGATATACGGATCGAGAGCACCTTTTGGGGTGATTCTCATTACCACAAAATCTGGGAAATCGGGCAAAGTCATTGCCAATTACAATACCAATGTCCGTTTGGGGCAACCCCGAGGACTTCCTACCATGTTGGACTCCAGAAAATTTGCGTACTATTTTAACGAGGTAGCTGCAAACGACGGAGAGGCAGCAAAATTCTCACAAGAAGTATTGGATCGCATCGAAGCGTATCAACGTGGCGAGATCAGTACCGTTGCGGAGGCCAACAATAGCAATCGATGGGAGTATTACACCGGTTCGAATGCCAACACCGACTGGTTTGAAGAATTCTACCGCGACTTCACCACCTCTCACGAACACACACTGAGTTTAAGTGGGGGAACCGAAAAACTAAACTTTTACAGCTCGGCCAACTTTATGGATCAAAACGGGTTGAATCGACACGCCAACGACAACCTGCAACGGTATTCCTTGTCGACTAAAATCAATGCGAAGCTGAACGACAAGTTAGATTTCATGTCCAATACGCGTTTCATTCGCCAAGATTACGATCAACCGACTCACATGAACGATCTGTATTATCACAATATCGCTCGTCGCTGGCCGACGGTTCCGGTGTACGATGATAATGGTTTTTTCAGCGAGCAGAGTGAAATCAGCCAATTGCGCAATGGGGGACGGTACAAAGAGCAAAAGGATTTTCTTTATCAGCAATTGCAATTGCAATATCGTCCGTTGGACAAGTGGAACATCACCGCTAACGCGAACTATCGCATAGAGAGTCAAAACAACCATAGCGAAACGTTAAGAGCCTATGCCTATGACGTGAGCGGACAACCCTACGGCGTGCCCGTGGGCTGGGGAACGGCCGGGCATTCTGAAGTCTCTGAATTCAACCAGAAAGACGAATACTTTAGCACCAACCTCTTTACCGACTATTCATTTGATATCAATGATGACCATCAATTTAAAGTGTTGGTCGGATTCAATTCCGAATTGCATAAATACCGGGATCTGACCGGAATCATGAACGGACTTATCACCGATTTGGTGCCAACGCTGAACACCGGTACGACGAACCCGAGAGCTTCAGGCGGATACCAACACTGGGCAACCGCAGGCTTCTTCGGCCGCTTTAACTATAGCTATAAAGACAAATACTTATTTGAAGCAAACGGTAGGTATGACGGTTCTTCTCGTTTTCCTAGGGACTTAAGATGGAACTTATTCCCTTCTTTCTCTGCGGGATGGAACGTGGCAAACGAAGACTTTTGGCCATTGAGAGAATCGATCTCAATGTTTAAGCTTCGTGGATCGTACGGGGAACTTGGAAATCAGTACACCCAAAACTGGTACCCGTTCTACTCGATCATGCCCATTAGCGTCGCGAATGGCACCTGGTTACTCGACGGTCAGCGACCAAATAATGCCAGCGCGCCAGGACTGATTGCTTCTACCCTCACTTGGGAACGCATTTCGAGCTGGAACGTGGGAATCGATGCCCAAGCCTTAAACAACCGTTTAGGCGTCTCGATGGAGTTCTTTCAACGGAACACCTTTGATATGATTGGACCGGCTCCTGAGCTTCCAGTCATTTTAGGTACGGCAGTTCCGCGCCTGAATAATGCCGAAATGTTTTCCAGAGGGTTTGAGATTGACTTAAATTGGAAAGACGCCATCGATGACTTCCGCTATAGTGTACGGGCGGTGCTTTCAGACGATTTCCAACGGGTGACGCATTATCCTAATCCAACAGGAAACGTAGACACTTGGTATCCCAACAAACGCAACGGGGAAATCTGGGGGTATACCACGATCGGCATCGCACAATCCCAGGAACAAATGGATCAGCATTTGAGCCAAACCCAGCAGTCCTTCGGGACAAACTGGCAAGCGGGTGATATCATGTACGCTGATCTGAACGGCGACGGACAGGTGAATGCTGGTGCCAATACCCTCTCCGATCCGGGAGATCGGACCATCATCGGTAACAGCTTACCGCGCTACCGGTACAGCCTCGATCTACAAGCGGATTATAAAGGATTCGATCTTCGCCTGTATTTCCAAGGCGTTGGCAAAAGAGACCATGTTCCGAACGGCCCGTATTTCTGGGGAGCCAGTGGCGGCATGTGGCAATCCGCTGGATTTGAAGAGAACATGGATTTTTATCGGGATGAAAACTCGGTTATGGTACAAAATGGCGTATTGGGTGTCAATACCGATAGTCATCTCCCAAGGCCGTATTTTAACACCACGAAAAATCAACTCGCTCAAACTCGGTATTTACAAAGTGCCGCTTACTTGCGTTTGAAAAATGCGCAAATCGGTTATACTTTTTCACCGCAATCCTTGCAAAAAATCGGATTAGCGCGGTTACGGGTGTACGCATCCGGAGAAAACCTGCTGACCTTTACCAAAATGGCGAAAGTATTTGATCCGGAAACGGTTGGTTTAGGGGGTTGGAATGACGGTAAAACGTATCCTTTCTCTACCATTTATTCTTTTGGCTTAAATATTAATTTTTAACCTACAGACCATGAAACTTACATCTATACAGACCAAAATAGCGTGCACAAAGCTGCTGCTCGGGCTGCTTTTATTTTCCTCGTGTAATAAATATCTGGACCGAGAACCGCTGTCCGATGTGACTCCCCAGCAATATTTGAACACCGAAAGCGATATGGCTTCTTATACCATCGCCCGATACCAAGTATTTCCTTCACATGCCAATTGGGGTGTGGGCACATTTGGAAACGACAACCACACGGATAACCAAGTGAATTCAAACTACAATACCCGGTGGGTACCTGGTGAGTGGCGTGTACCGGCTAATGAAGGCGACTGGGGTTTTAATGAAATCCGAGAACTCAACTATTTCTTAGAGACGGTACTCCCCAAATGGGAAGAAAATGCAATCAGTGGAAGCGAGGAGAATATTGCTCATTATATCGGTGAAGCCTATTTCCTGCGTGCTTACAATTACTTCTCAAAAGTGCAAATCTTCGGTGACTATCCCATCTTAAAGACGACCCTTTCGGACGACCACGAGATGCTTACGGCAGCGTCCGTACGTCAACCGAGAAATGAAGTCGCGCGTTTTATCCTTTCCGATCTGGACTCGGCGATCAATTTATTGAAGGATGTTCCACCGAACGGTAAGAACCGACTATCAAAAAATGCGGCATTACTTTTTAAATCCAGAGTAGCCCTGCATGAAGCGACCTGGTTGAAATACCACGCCGGTACGGCTTTCGTACCTGGGGGTCCGGGCTGGCCAGGAGCAAAATCACACCCTGATTTCTCCATTAATTTGGCGGGCGAGGTCGATTTCTTTTTGGAGCAAGCGATGTCTTCCTCAGAAGTCGTTGCCGAAGCCGTTGCATTAACCGACAATCTTAAAGATGACGGTTATGACTCCTCCAACAATCCTTATTTTAAGATGTTTGGCGATGTAGACCTGAACGGTTACGATGAAGTGCTGATGTGGCGTAGTTACTCCTTGCCGCTGGGCGTTACCCATGCGGTTAACCATTACATCAACCGGAACGCCGGAAACACCGGTTATACCCGAGGATTAGTAGAAAGTTTCCCTATGGCTAACGGCCTACCGATCTACGCTAATGGATCGGGATATGCTGGAGACGATTCCATCAGCCTGGTCAAATTCAATCGGGACAACCGCCTCCAACTCTTTATGAAAGCCCCTGGAGAGTTGAGTTATACCGATCGACTGAATCCGGAAGGTGGACCTCAGGAAGAAGGTTACCCGGGCATTATCGAGATTGCAGAAACTCGTTATGTAACCGGTTATGCGGTCAAAAAAGGTTTGAGCTATATATTCGATCAGGCGGAAGGCCAGACTGGAACCACCGGCTCCATTATTTTCCGCGCAGTCGAGGCGTATTTAAACTATATAGAAGCCAGCTACTTAAAAAATGGGTCGCTAGATAACAAGGCTACCAAGTATTGGACACAAATCAGAGAACGGGCTGGTGTAGCACCTGACTTTATGCTGACGGTCAACGCAACCGATATGCAAAAGGAAGCACAAGGTGATTTTGGAGCCTACTCCAACGGCCAGGTACTATCTGATAAAATTTTGTACAATATCCGCCGGGAAAGACGCCTGGAGTTGATCGCCGAAGGACACCGCTATGCCGATTTGAAACGTTGGCGCTCAATGGACCAGCTCGTAAGCAAGCCGTATATCGTCGAAGGCATGAAGCTCTGGGGACCTATGCAAAATTGGTACATAGAGGACGGACAATCGTCACTCATCCAACCTGGGACAGCCGGAAAAACGCCTAACGTATCCAGCTCCTCGGAAAGCCAATATCTACGTCCATACCGCATCACCCTGACCAGTAACAACTTGGTGTTAGACGGATATTCTTGGATTGCTGCTCATTACCTATCGCCAATTGCGTTGAGCCATTTCACCATTACTGCTGAAGATGGAAATCCGAACAATTCGGTGATTTACCAAAATCCCGGTTGGCCACTCATTGCCAATCAGGGCGCCCAATAACCATTGGCTTTTTTCAGGTAAAAAAAACAACAAGCGAATCGGTCGTGATTAATTTCAGCCGGTTCGCTTTTTTTTGCTTTCGTTTTCTCTAATATTCCTCCAGAACGGGAATGGCCTTTTCCCCCGCGCTAAAGATTTTTTCGTATCACCTGCGTGATCGTGCAGCAGAATCACTATTTTAGGGCGTGAACGCTCCGTACTTACCACCCGGATTGGTAAGGGAGCATCAAAGTGGGCTTTTCGCAAGGTTGACAATTCCCTCCACAGGGTCCTTGTTCGCCATCTATTTCAAGCAAACTAAGTATCACTTTTTTCAAACGCTATAGTATGGACAAGATACGGGTATGGATAATAATTTTAGGTATGGGGCTGCCGTTTGCGAACGCGCAAGACCGCGTATCGGGCAACGCAACTTATCTTGATCTGGTCTACAAAATTGAATCACAAGACACCTTAAAATTGGATTTATTTCTGCCCGATGAGCGATTCGGCAAACAATTCCCCTTACTCATTATCATCCATGGAGGGGCTTGGGTGGCCGGCGATAAAGGTTTAGAAAGCAATTACTATATGCGGCAGATGAAGCGTCGCCTATTGGCTTCAGGGATTGCCGTAGCCAGTATTGACTACCGTCTACTGAGTAAAACCATGCACTTTCCCGCACCCATTCAAGATGGAAAAGATGCCGTTAACTGGCTCTTCGAGCATGCCGAACAATACCGCATCGACACCAACAATGTCGGACTATGGGGCGGGTCAGCTGGAGGTCATTTGGCAATGTTAATCGCTTATGCCGATCCCCAGGAATTTGCCGAAGCGCAGCATCCCCGAGAAAAGGTCTTTCCCATTCGGTATGTCGTCAATAATTTCGGACCGACCGATCTGAATAGTTTATTTAAGATCGAAATGGGGCGAATGGGCGTATTGTTCTTCAAGCTTTTCATCAACAAATTATATGTCGCTCGCGAACAACTTACCTATGCACTCACTGGTTTACATCTCCAAGCGGAACTGGAGGCCCTAAAACAAGCCAATACGCGCTATTCACCGCTAAACTACATCGATGAATCGACCGCCCCGACACTGATTTTTCACGGCACAAAAGACCGTATCGTGCCGTTCAGCCAATCCGAGGAGCTAAAAAGTCGCTTAGATGCACAGGGGGTGCAAAATGAGCTCATCCCTATTTCCGGCGGCGATCACGGCTTTAACAACATTACTGAAAATCGGCTCGATCATATCGTCGAGCAAACGATCGATTTTATCTTTCGCCAAAAGCGGCACTACCCCTCACCGTAAGGCTTCCGGATTTCTACTTGACATTTCTGCCGCAATACCCTACCTTTGTGGCGCTCTATTGCATCAAGCATAAGCGGGACTTGGGATCCAAACGGGGCTTGCTTTAGCTATTCAAGAACACGAAAGTGAGATCTTATCATTCCGCTGACTACATGTACGGGTTCTAAGCTGCTTCAAATCCCTGTTGGTATACGTCTTCCCTACTCCGTCTTATTCTTGATCAATCATTCAAAAGTTCATATTCAAGCATGCAAATAAAACGAATCCCCTTCTCCCCAGAACGTCAAACACATTTTTTGCAATATAGCAAAGGCATTATGCTCATTTTATCCATGGTGGTCTTATCGTTGATGGTCGGCAATCGAGAGGTTATTCTGCCGGAACTCGCCGCCTTATCGATCGGTACATTGGTGTACATGAAAGCCGAATGGCGCAGCAAACCCTGGGATTTGTTTAAACTCCCTACGCTTACTGCAATGATTGGTTTTTTGGTCAATCAATTCGATATCCCCATGGTCATCAAACTGGTGCTGGTTTTCTTAGGCATGATGATCGTCCTGGCCGCAGCGAAAAACTTTTTAGCCCCGGCTTTAGCGACGGGCCTGCTTCCGGTCATTACCAATTGCTCGTCATGGGAGTTTTTAGTCGCCATTGTGGTGTTCACTTTCATACTCGCTTTCTGTATCCACGTGCGCCGGCACCGGGTAATTTTAGCTCCGCGCGCTGAGGAGGAAGAAGTAAAAAAGTTAGACTTTATCTTATATCTGACGATCGTTATCGGCTGGTTTGCCATTTGTTACTATACGGGCCGAATGGAAATGGCAGCAATTCCCCCTGTCATCGTCGTTGCGTTAGAAAGCATCGGCAGTAAGCAGCTGTCTGCCCGTATTTGGACCAAGCAGGTCGTGGTATTAACCTTGTCGGCGCTGATCGGTGCCACGGTCATCACCTATTTCACCTCACACATTGTCCTTGGCGCTGTCCTTAGTATTTTAGGTGTCTCACTACTTACCGCTCTATTTAAATTTAAGTTGCCGCCGGCTTTCGCCATGGGCATCCTGCCGTTGGTTCTTCCGCCTCAGGAGCCGCTCTTGTTCACAGGCAATGTGTTGTTGATGGCCTTATCCATTCTAGGGTCGGTGTATCTGATTAAACACATTCAATTTCGAGAAAAAGAAACCGCGGATCGGTAGTGAGTGACCGCAGGAACTGAAAAGAAATCGTCAAAACCCCAATGCTTCACTAAAAGCCAAGCTGGTCTGGTGAACTTGGGTTTCCCAATCTTCCGCCGCATTATCGTTGGCGCCATCGGTGATGTATTTCAAGCTGAGAAATGGAATGTTTTCCTGTTTGGCTACCCACGCCAGCGCATAGGCCTCCATATCCACCACGTCATATATATCAGTTTGGTGGGCCATTTCAAAACTGTCTCCGGACCCACAGATCCCCTCCGTTAGCCCGTCCAGCGACAGGCCATACTCCAATACCACTGGTGTATTTGACAAAGGCGTTTGATAACGATCAAAGCCCAAGCCGCGCACGTCCATGTCACGTTGGACAAACTTCCGGCAACAGACAATTGTTCCTCTCGAAAAGCGAGCGCTTCCGGCTGAGCCCAAATTGACGATCAACTGTGGCCGACGATCGGCGATCGCTTTACTTAACGCATAGGTTGCTCCTACCTTGCCTATTCCCGTGAACACCTTCCGATAGTTCGAAAACAATTCCCCGGCCTCGGATTCCAGTGCGAAACAGAACAGCGTTTCCTGGATATCGTGGCCCAGCGCTGTCGTAAATGGTCTATTCATTATGTTTGTGCTAAGGTGCAGGCAAAGATGCCATTTATTTGTCAGCACCACAACCCTCTATTTGACGATCGCAAACGAATCGGACAAAACAGCCCCACTTTCACTCGCGCCGAGCAGATACTCAAATCCTTATCAAACATCTTTCCGAGCAAGCTGTTCTATAAGCAAACAACAGAGTCGCTATATGGAAAAAATTGGAAAAGAAAATCAGCAAATCCTGCTTGATTTAGCCGCGATCAACCAAGACCGCGTGGACGGGTACCGTACGGCAATTGGTATTCTTGAAAAAGATTCAGACGCGGAGCTCATCGCTAGATTCGAGGAATACATGCAACAGGCACAGCAATTCAAATCGACGTTGATTTCCCTTGCCCTGCATGCGGAAGCCGAGCGACCCAACAATCAGGAATCGGGGCGCATGCCTTGGGTCATTGTGGCCGGAAACGAGGATGGCGCATGCCCCTCAAGAGCCTCTCTCTTGGACATCTGTATACAAGAAGAGCTGGAATGTAAAAAGGTGTATCAGCTTTCCTTAAAAAACCTGGAGCAAGTCGATGAGTCGGTGACTCACATATTGAAAAGCCAATCGGAGGCGCAGGAAACCTTGCTGAGAGAACTGCAAGCTATTCAAAACCCAACCTCTCCCGAGGAATCTTAAATAAGGAGGGTGCGCATCCCTCCATATATCAATAATCAAAACATCTACATATCATGCAAACATTAGATCAAGAATTACTTCAACGATTAGCCAATGTAAGTAATACAGCTTGCATCTCCATCTACATGCCTACCCCCAACGTGTTACCTGAGAAAGCAGCAAACCCTCTTCAACTGAAAAACCTGTTAAAAAAGGGTTTACAATATGCGGAAGATCGTAAACTTTCAGCGCATCAACAGTTGCTCCAAGACTTGCAACCGTTGATCGAAGATCAGACGCTATGGGAACGCGGACATCAAGGGTTAGCCATTTTTGCTAGTGATACAAAGACCGACATCCTGCGACTGCCTGTGCCGGTCGATGAGCAGATCTGTCTGGCAGAAAGCTTTTGTGTGAAACCCCTATTTTGGTTACTACAACAAAATCGGGCCTATTATCTACTGGGCCTATCACTGGATCATATCACCTTTTATCAGGGCGACCGGTATCAGCTGGAACCGGTAGACATCAAAGGTAAAGTCCCGGAAAGCATGACCGAAGCACTTGGTAATGAATTGACACAAAATCATTTGCACGGTGCGCCCGCTGATAGCGCAGGGATGCACGGCTACATGGAAAAAAGCCAGCAAGAAGATATCGATATGATTCGATTTTTCAGGCAGGTGGATCAACAAATTATCGAACATTTCCCACTGCCTAAACACACCCCGTTACTGCTAGCTGCACTTCCGGAACATCATACCCATTTTTTGGGTTTAAGTAAAAATAAAAACCTGTCTAAAGTGCACCTCCAAGTGAATCCCGAGTCGATCGACCGAAGCAGTCTGCTCCAAAAGATCGATCAGATCTTCGATGACCGATTTAACGAAAAAAAGAAAGCGCTTTTGGATCGCTTCCATGTGGCTAATAATGAACTGTTGGCTCATACCAATTTAGGCGATATTCTGCGGGATTGTTTGGATGGAAAAGTAGATACAATCGGCATCGAACGCCAACGAATAGTCCCTGGAAGTTTGCAAATCGATGATCGAAAAATACAGAGCGATCCAGATAGCCAAACGGATGTACTGAACGAATTGGCTCGCCTGGCTTATCAGCAAGGCGGAAAAATAATCGTATTAGAGCCTCGAGATATGCCGTCGGATACGGGCGCTTTTACCGTCAACAGATTCAAGTAAATCATTGGCGTTTTCAACGTGAAATTGCGCTTCTTTCCGAGGAAAAGCAAATGAACTTGCTCCTACCATTCGGATAGGAAGCGCATGTAAACGCGAACATTAAAAAATGAGAAACCCGGCTCCTCTTTCGATTCACCGGGTTCCCACTAAACAAATCTAACAATCCGGATAGCAGCTTACATTGCCCTTGCCGCTACCCCTCACGATTTTAGGACACGTTGGCCTCCGCCATCGCGATTTTTGTCAACAATTCATCGGTCGATTTCTCCTCAGCCAATGTTTCGCCTAAAAGCTTTTTCGCCTCTTTGTGATCCATTAATTCGGCGTAAGTAGCTAGACAGCCGTACGAGGCTATTTCATAATGCTCCACTTTTTGAGCTGCTGCAATCAGTGCAGCATCCAACACCTCAGGGCTATCTTGGAAATCTTCGACAATTTCATCGGCTTCATTCAACAAACCCTCCATTGCTTTACACGTTTTGCCGCGGGCCGAAAGGCCAATAGATGCGAACACATCCTTCAACCGTTCGATATGCTGTTCTGTTTGCCCATGATGTTCTTGAAACGCTTTTCTTAACCGATCACTTTTTGCAGCAGTAGACAGTTTTTTTAAGCCTTTTAACAGTTGTCGTTCCGCACCCAGAACGTCTCGTAATTCATCCACAAACAGTTGATGAAGGTGCGCATTGGGCATCTCTGATTTTTTTTGTGTGTTTGCCATAACTTTCCTTTTATAAATTAATTTTCCGCATGTATTCCGTTTATTTTGTTCTTGAGCTCCCGCTCCCCGAAACGAATAGTGCCACGAACGCTGTGCTACTGAAAGACGAGATTCGCTGTCTCCTTGATGTGGCCCCATCCATTCTATCGCTCAGGCATCCATCGTGTTGCCCAGGCGTCTGCCGTCCGATTAAGGGCGAAGCGGCCCTTCCAGAGAGTCAATACTATCCAGCCCCATCGTATCATCCATTGGGGTAGTCTGATCTTCTGGCATTAACGGATCTTGCTGATTTTGCTGATTGTTGTTTTCACCGCCGCAGCTACTCAGCACTATTAAAAAAATGGCGGATAATAAAATGTGATATAGTTTCATTTTTCTATCGTGTTGGTATACAG
>DXCW01000081.1 GCA_019115805.1 Candidatus Sphingobacterium stercorigallinarum | reverse complement strand
TATCTGTCGGATCAGGGGTTTTATATGGGTGAGCACGGCTGGTTTGATAAGCGTTTTATGTATGAAGAATCATTTCGCACCCCCCTGTTGGCGAAATTACCAGGCGTCGTGGCGCCTGGATCGGTGATTGATGGTATGGTGCTGAATTTAGATATCGGACCTACCGTATTGGATCTTGCCGGACTGGACGTGCCGAAAGATATGCAAGGAGAGTCGTTTCTAGATTTGTTAGACGGGACCAGTAAAGTCGGTAGAGATCAAATTTACTATCATTATTATGAAAATGGTGAACACGCCGTTTCCCCACATTTTGGCGTAAGTGATGGTCGTTATAAACTCATTCGTTTCTACAAGAGAGTGGAGGGATGGGAATTGTTTGATTTGGAAACCGACCCCAACGAGATGAACAATATATATGGGCAACCGGCTTCTAAAAAGATCCAAAAAAGAATGGAGAAATTGCTTCGCAAAGAAATTAACAAACTGGATGACCAGGATGCGAAAAAAATCCTAGCCACGAAAGTTGCGGGCAGGTGATGAGTATGAAATGCGATGTCGAGGGCTTTCAGGCGAAATGATAGCCTTCGGCATACTGCTCCTGTCGGGTACTACCCAACTGTATTTGAAGACATGCTGATATCAGCGAACCGAGATAACCATGAACCTATTCCGATTTAGTATTTCTTTTTTTCTCGTACTCCCGATGCTGTGCTTGGGACAGGAGGTCAACTACGAGGAGTCTCGAGTTCCTTCCTATGAACTGCCCGATGTGCTCAGGACGGAATCGGGACACCAAGTTCGCAGTGTGGCCGATTGGGAGCGGATTCGGCGCCCTGAACTACTGGACGTTTTTAGCGAAACCATGTATGGTCGCACACCCAGAGAACACATACCGGTGCGTTACCGGGTGATAAAAGAAAACAAAAACGCACTGGAAGGCAAAGCCACCATGCGGCAAGTTGAACTGCGCTTTGAAAAAAATGGAAAGACGCTGCGTACACTTCTCCTTTTGATGCTTCCGAATGCGGTGAAAAAAGACATTCCGATGTTCATCGGATACAATTTCAAAGGGAATCACAGTACGATCAACGATACGTCGATTGTTTACAGTGAGAATTTTAAGCTGGTGCGCGCCCCGGACCATTCGGACTGGCAGCCAGGAGTGCAAGCCAGTCGCTGGGATTATCATCGGATTATTGATAGAGGATACGGTGTGGCGACGATGTGTTACCACGATATGTATCCGGATAAAGAAGGGTTCAAGGAGCACAGCGCTGCGGCTTTGTTTTCCGATTTTCGATCGGCTGAAGATGCTGGTGATTATTGGCAAGCTATCGGAGTTTGGGCCTGGGGCTCGAGTCGGATTGTTGATTATTTGGAGACCTGCGACGAGTTGGATAAAAATGCTTTTATTCTCGTGGGCCATTCGCGTCAGGGAAAAGCTGCACTTTGGGCGGGCGCACAAGATCCTCGTTTTAGCATGGTCATTGCCAATAACTCGGGAAGTGGAGGAGCTGCTTTGTCAAAACGAGAGTTTGGGGAGCGCATTGCCATCGTTTCGAGTATCAAGCCGCATTGGTTCGCCAAAAACTTGGACGCGTATCACGACAAAGAGCAGGATATGCCTTTTGATCAGCATATGTTGATCGCGTTAATGGCGCCCAGGCCGGTTTACGTAGGGAGTGCAGAAAAGGATCTTTGGGCAGATCCAAGGGGGGAATATTTGGCGGCCTATCACGCCAGCCCGGTCTATCAGCTTTACGGAAAGATCGGGCTGAAAGATCCGTACCCGCCAGCTGTACATGATCCCATCTATCAGGATATAGGCTATCACCTGCGCGCAGGTATCCACGATTTAAACAGTTACGATTGGTTTTGTTTCTTGAATTTTGCCGATCGGCATTTCAGGGATAAAAAATAAGGCGCCCGTGATGGGTGCCTTGAATGGGTTGTTAAAAAACCATTGTTTTTTCTGGATTGATCTTGCGCCCATAACTAAGTAGCTCGTAATGAAGATGTGGGCCTGTTGATCTCCCTGTGCTGCCCAGTCTACCGATGACTTGACCAGCGTCTACCTTTTGTCCTTTACGCACCTGGGTACGTGACAGATGCGCGTAACGCGTTTCCCAACCGTTCGTGTGTTTGATAATCACCACCTTACCGTATTGACCTTTGTATCCCGCATGTGTTACGGTTCCTGCTGCCGTAGCTTTTATCGATTCGCCCGTTCTGCCTTTGATGTCAATACCGGAATGCATTTCAAGTCCGCGATTGGTAAACGGGTTGCGCCGATAGCCAAATCGCGAGGTAATCCGCCCGTGATGTGGAGTGCCCAACGGAAGACCTTCCAGTTTTTTGTCTAAATTTTTTAATTTGGTTGTATAATATTTGCTCAGTTCACCGTAGTTCACCTCGTCCTCTATCGGGCCGCCCGCGTTTTTTAGTTGCGGAACGAATTCTTTTAGACCTCTTTTTCGCATTTTGGCATTGATTTGGCTTAATGCACTATCAATGGAGTCGAATGATCGTTGAAGCTGCGCTAAACTGAGTTGACTGGTTGCTTCTTCAAGGGCAAGCGATTGACGAGCTTCTTCAAGCGCTTCCATTTTGCGCGTCAATTGCTCTTCGTACCTGTTATTCGCACTTTTTGTAGCTACATAAATGATGGTTGCACAAATGAGGCAAATCGCAAAAACGCCTCCGCCCAGCACATATTTCCAATGTTTAAGCAAAATCGTGGGTATCCGGACTTTCAAATTCGGATCGCCGTTTGAATCTAGAATTTCAACGGCTGTTTTTTGTTTTGTCATTTTTGTTAATCTCTCCCAATTTCTAACCGGGCGTAAAAATAGGATATGTTAAAAAAATTGTCATACATTTTAACATTTTATAACATTTTGACGATAATGGTCTCCTAAAATTATCATCTTTGCATCATGGCTTTTTCCACACGAATACTCGCCTGGTATAAGCAACATAAAAGGGCATTACCCTGGCGGGAAACCGAGGATCCCTATGTGATATGGTTGTCGGAGATTATTTTACAGCAGACCCGAGTAGAGCAGGGCTTGCCCTATTTCCTGCGCTTTGTGGAAGCCTATCCGAATGTAACAAGTTTCGCAAGCGCGGAGGAATCGGATATCCTTCGGTTATGGCAAGGATTGGGATATTATTCCAGAGCTCGAAACATGCATAAGGCAGCCAAGAAGGTAATGGAAGTGTACGAAGGTGTGTTTCCTACAGATTATCAGCAATTACTGGATTTGCCAGGCATCGGACCGTATACGGCAGCGGCAATTGCTTCTTTTTCTACGAATCAGGCGCACGCGGTTTTGGACGGGAATGTCTTTCGCGTGCTATCTAGATACTTTGGTATTGACGAGCCCATTAATAGCGGTGCGGGAAAAAAACTATTTACGCGTCTGGCGGAAAAGGTGCTTGACCCCTTAGCTGCTGGCGAGTACAATCAGGCAATCATGGATTTTGGGGCATTGCAGTGTAAACCGAAAAGCCCGAATTGTGAACAATGTGTGCTGCGATTGGATTGCCGTGGCTTCGTTGAGAATCGCGTCAGTATGCTTCCGGTCAAAATTCGTAAACAAAAAATAAGAGATCGTTATTTTCATTACTTCGTTATTCAGAAAGCGGATTATGTGATGATGTCTCAACGACGAGCTGGCGATATATGGGAGAATTTGTATGAATTTCCGATGATTGAAACCGCCGCCCCGGTCACGCTCCCTGAGCTGATGCAACAGGAAGAGTTTCAAGCGTACTTCGCTGATGCCGAGCTCCGTAGTTTAGGTCCGGCTGTACGGCATCTTTTGAGTCACCAACGGATTTATGCACACTTTTATGTTATCGAGTGGTCTGGACAGCAGGGCGTTAAAAAAAGCCACTGGGATTATCATTTATTGGAAAATTTGGATAAATTAGCTAAACATAAATTAATCAGTTCATTCGTAGAACGATATTTTAGTGCTCACTAAATCCTAAATTAGTAATATGTCTGGAGTAAATAAAGTTATTTTGGTTGGTCACCTTGGAAAAGACCCAGAGATACGGTATCTGGAGGGAAATGTCAGCGTAGCCAGTTTTCCTTTGGCGACATCTGAAATGTATAACAAAGACGGACGTCGCGTTGAACAAACGGAATGGCATAATATTGTGTTGTGGAGAGGTTTGGCGGATGTGGCAGCAAAATATTTGAGTAAAGGCCGATTGGTTTATATAGAGGGGAAATTGCGTACACGTACTTATGAAGACAAAGAGGGCATTCGTCGTTATACCACCGAGATTGTGGCCGAAAGTTTTAATTTATTGGGAAGACGCTCTGACTTTGAATCGCAGGGGAATTCTTCAAGTAGCGCCGATGGTCCCAAAACCAGCAAAGGCGATGGCGAGCAATCGGTAGACTTTAAAGAGAACGATGAGGATCAAGACGGTCTGCCGTTTTAATATCCATCCCTAGGAAATACGAACCAGTTCCTGCATTTTTTAAAATTTGCCGTATCTTTGGGGCATGTTGCAAGAAAAGATAACGCAGTACACCCAAGAGATTGAGGCGTTCAAGCCCAGCTCTGCCGAGGATGTCGAGGCATTCCGACTGAAATTTTTGGTATCAAAAGGTATTGTTAAAGCCCTGTTTGATGAGTTTAAAACCGTTTCTTCTGAGGAAAAACGGGCCTTGGGGAAGGTGTTGAATGCGTTTAAGCAATTGGCCGAGCAAAGCTATAAGGATGCAGCAGCTGAATATACTGGTGGGCATACCGATCGAAATAAACGAACCGAGGGTGATCTGACCCTACCCGGGCCAGGTTTTGCGCTGGGCTCCCGACACCCGCTTTCGCTGGTGAGGAAAGAAATTGTAGAGATTTTTAAAAAATTGGGCTTCGTCGTTTCCGAAGGGAAGGAAATTGAGGACGATTGGCACAACTTCACTGCCCTAAATTTCGCACCAGAACATCCGGCGCGGGATATGCAGGATACGTTCTTTGTCAAAGGTGGCGATACGAGCGAAGATCTCGTCTTGCGTACGCATACCTCGTCGGTTCAAGTCAGGTTAATGGAGATGAATCAACCTCCTTTTCGTGCGATCATGCCTGGGCGTGTCTATAGAAATGAAGCCATTTCTGCTCGAGCACATTGTTTTTTTCATCAGATTGAAGGTTTATATGTGGATGAAAATGTGTCTTTTGCCGATCTAAAACAAACCTTATATCATTTTGTAAAAGAACTGTATGGTGAGGATACGAAAGTACGCTTTCGGCCTTCCTATTTTCCATTTACCGAACCCTCGGCAGAAATGGATATTTCCTGTACGATTTGCAAAGGGAAAGGATGTCAGTTGTGCAAGCATTCGGGTTGGGTAGAGATTTTAGGCTGTGGAATGGTGGATCCACAGGTGCTAGAGAATTGTGGTATCGATAGCCAGAAGTATTCGGGATTTGCGTTTGGTATGGGAATCGAACGGATTACCAACCTGAAATACGAGATCAGAGACCTCAGATTGTTTTCGGAAAACGACGTGCGTTTCCTTTCACAGTTTGAAACCGAATTGATTTAAATAAAGGGAATCCCGGTCGATTGCCGGCTTAGCTCCATAGGATGCTGGCATCGTACCGATAAAAAAGCAAGACGTTAATGGAAGATAAAATAGTCATAGCGATCAAAAAGTCCGCAAGGGATTTGTTTAGGAAATATGGCTACAATAAAACAAGCGTCAATGAGCTTGCAAAAAACGCGCACATTGCCAAAGCTACGTTTTACAAGCATTTTGCCAGTAAAGAATTGATTCTTCACGAAGTGTTGATGGATTATATTCAGGAGAACGTGTACGATATCCTGAATAAAAATGTGAAGGAAACGGATTTGGATTTATTTTTGGCCAGTTCCATCCTCCGTGTCAGTCGAGTCACCTATACGGTATGTAATGAGTTTGTGGGCTGGGAGTTTATTCGTGAATCCGCCAATGCACAAGAATATTTAAAAATTCTTTCTGACGACTTGGAGTTTTTATTGTTACGTTCTTTTATGCAGAATGAGACCATTGGTAGTATGGTCCCAGAAGAGCGACTTAACTTCTTGATAAAAACGAGTAAAAATATTGTGTTCTCTTTTGCGTTTACAGCCGTTTCCGATGCGGATGTGCGTAAAAACTTTATCTCCTTCCAAAAGGAGATGCTACCCTACTTGGTGCAAGCCACCTTGTTGTAATCCAGTTATGTTTATCATCAGCACTTTTTGAAAAATGGGAAGAAGAATACCGCAGGAAAAGAAATTTATTTCCAATCTGGAGATTGTGGATATCGCAGAGGAAGGGAAAGGCGTCGCTAAGCACGATAGTATGGTGCTGTTTGTGGAACGCGGGGTGCCTGGCGATGTAGTTGACGTAGAGCTCATGCGAAAAAAGAAAAGCTTCTACGAAGCGCGCGTGACGAAGGTGAATCGTCCTTCGGCACACCGGACCGAAGCTTTTTGTGCACATTTTGGGGTGTGTGGCGGCTGCAAGTGGCAACATATGGAATATGCTGCACAGTTGACCTTTAAGCAGCAATACGTCGAGAACGTACTGCGCCGCATTGGAAAGGTCGATGTGCAGGATATAGAGCCGATTTTGCCGTCTCAGCATACCCGTTATTATCGAAATAAATTAGAGTTTACTTTTTCCAATAAACGTTGGTTAACCGATTTGGATGAGGTAGTGCCTGGGGAATCGATGGATGCCTTGGGGTTTCATGTACCCGGTCGTTTTGACAAGATATTGAAAATTGAACACTGCTACTTGCAAGCTGATCCGTCGAATGCCCTTCGTAATGCCATCTCTGAATTTGCCGAGCGGACAGGGATTTCATTCTACGACTTGCGAGCGCACACCGGCGCGCTCCGGAATTTGATCATCAGGACCTCATCTACAGGAGAGATTATGGTGATTGTCGTGTTTGCGTATCCAAATCAAGAGCAAATTCAAGAGCTGATGGGATTTCTTGCTGCTGAGTTTCCCCAGATCACTTCATTACTTTATGTGATCAACCAAAAGAAGAACGATACCATATTCGATCAGGATATCCATGTGTATGCGGGGCGCGATTTTATCTACGAGGAAATGGAAGGGTTGCGGTTCAAAGTGGGACCCAAATCGTTCTATCAAACGAATTCGGCGCAAGCGTACCAGCTGTATAAAATTACACGAGAATTTGCCGAGCTTACTGGAGATCAGCTGGTGTATGATTTATATACCGGAGCGGGTACGATCGCTAATTTTGTAGCGAGATCGGCTAAACACGTGATCGGAGTAGAATATGTGCCGAGTGCGATTGAAGATGCGCGGGTGAACGCATCAATCAACGGTATTCAGAACACCGAGTTCTATGCCGGTGACATGAAAGATGTACTCACTGCTGATTTTGTACAGGAACACGGACGGCCCGATGTCATTATCACCGATCCGCCACGAGCGGGTATGCATCCCGATGTGGTGCAACGGATTTTAGAGATGGAAAGTCCTAAAATTGTGTACGTCAGTTGTAATGCCGCGACTCAGGCACGAGATTTGGAGATATTAGCTAGTAAATACGAGGTGGTACGCATTAAGCCAGTGGACATGTTTCCACACACCCAACACGTAGAAAACGTGGTTTTATTAAAATTGAAGTCGGAATGGATATAGAAGATTTGTTGAAAGGGGGGCAGCCCTCAGGCGCGGCTGCAGATGGAAAGACAGCGCGGAGTCCGCTGCATAGCTTAAAGGCGGATTTGGACTTTTATAAAGAGAGTATTCAAGAAATCTCTACTGAACTGATGACGGAAGGATATACGCTGTATCCAATTTTTGTGGCGCACCAGCATCAGGTCGATGTAGGCGAAATGATCTTGGATAGAGAAGAATTGAATACCCGCTGGAGCATTCAGGCAAGTTCTTTGGAGGAGTTTGTGGAGCGAGGGATTATCAAGGAGGAAAAGAAAGCACATTTTATTAAACAGTTTAAGCCTGCTAAGGAATACATGTGTCTATTTGTGGTGGTTCCCGAAGGTGCAAATTTTGTTTTCTATCCGTTTTAGAACGACTCCTGTTTTTAAAGCTTTTTAACACCTGTGTGTCTGAAAGTATTCTTATCTTTAAAATGGATGTATAAAGTAA
>DXCW01000080.1 GCA_019115805.1 Candidatus Sphingobacterium stercorigallinarum | reverse complement strand
GCTGGCGTCCCGGCCTTTATCTGCAAATCCATACGCATTATAAAAAGCCTGCATGGTTTCCGCATACTCACCCCAGCGCACGAGATCATACAGCCTAAAACCTTCCAAAGCCAGTTCAGATCGGCGTTCTTGTTTTATGGCCTCCAACACATTCTCGCCGGGCTGAATGGCGTATTCCGAGTTGAACGCCGTGTCATCGATCTCTTGCAGTGGTTCTCCAAACTTCCGAAAGATGGCCGGATCATCTACTTTAGACGTCGTGACAAATGCCCGATGGCGTACTTCATTCAGATACTGTAGCGCCTCTGATTCGTTCTCACCCAAACGGATAATGGCCTCGGCGTAGTTCAATAACACTTCGGCGTAGCGAATCCAATAGGGCTGCCAATCGCTACGTTGAAGATTATTATCTTGGCGATACGATTGTGCTACAAAGGCTTTACGGTTGTGTTGCAGTGCGTAGTCATTGAAGTACCCCCGGTAATTGTGTACTTCTTGTCCACCAGTAGCCGTTTTAAAAATATCGTTGTGACTGATAATGGTAAACATCTTCCTTGGATCTTGGGGATGAAACGATGCCGCTAGGTCTCGAGTTGGTGTGTTGCCGCCCCAGCCACCGACATTGTTTCTTCCCACGTTCATGATGGCAAAGACATCGGTGAGTAAACCGAAAGCAGGATCATAAGTTCCCATAACCCCGAATATGCATTCTGAAGAAAATGGCCCCACCTGATAGTCTCCGCGAAATAGATCTTGGTAATCCGGCAGCAAGCTGAGTCCACCGTGACGTACGACCTGCTCGGCGGCATTTTTGGCGAGTCGGTATTCGGCTTCGGCAGACCCGGCTAACAGTCCCTGTTCGATTAACCCAGCAAAGAACAAGGCCGCACGCGCTTTTAATGCGAGCGCGGCATCTTTGTTCACCCGGCCGTTCTCTTGGGCAGTGAGATCCATTCGAGTGGGAAGATTAACTTCGGCGATGGCTTGATCTAAATCGCTATAGATTTGTTCCTGTAGTTGGGCAAGTGAGGCCTTCTCTTTTCGAGTAGACGGATCCTCCACCTGAACGATCAGGGGTACTTCCTTAAATACCGTTACCAAATCGAAATAATACCACGCGCGTAGAAATTTTACTTCTGCCAGATAACGAGCGATGGTTTCCTTAGAGACCGGTTCGCCATTCTGCACCAGGCCCTCGCCATGGGTTTCAAAGCCCTCTAAAGCAATGTTGCAGTTCCCGATACCCTTGAAGCGATTGGACCACGTTTCGTACAATAAGGCATTGGACGCCAAAGGGCGACCTCGGCCCACCTCGGTCGTTTGGGGGCGATCACCGGGGTCAGAACCGCCCGCACCGGCGTTATCTACGACTTCATCACCAATGGCAATTTTATTCACCGTGTACCCCCAACCGTCACGCATCGGCTGGTAGCAACTGGTCAGTAGTTTCAGTCCGGCTCCGTCGGTTTTGAAAAATTCCTGTTGATCCAATATACCATAAGGATCGCGTTCTAAATACGTTTGTTTACAAGCGATTTGCGTAAAGCAGACTGCTAAAGCTAAGGCCGCTAGCTTGTTTCTTTGAAATATCATGATTAAAAACTTAGGTTAACACCAAACATATATGACTTTGCAACAGGGTAGTAGCCTTGATCCACACCCATACTCAGCGGAGAACCGCTACCAATTTCGGGATCCAGTCCCGAGTATTTCGTCCAGGTAATCAGGTTGTAGGCTCCCGCCCAAACGCGTAGACGCTCTAACTGGAGGCCAGGAATGAGGTCTTTCGGAAGGCTATAGCCTAACTGTAAGCTTTTGATGCGCAAATACGATCCGTCTTCCACCAACCAGTCTGAAATTTGCAAGTTGTTCTGATTATTGGCGCTTATTCTGAATTGACTTTGACTCGGATTGGTTTCGGACCAAGCTTCCTCCAGCAATTCTCTGGGAGCGTTGTACCAGCCCACACCGGATTTCATATCAATTTTGGCAATATTCATGATGTCGTTCCCTAAAGACCCTTGTCCCAATATTTGCAAATCAAACCCCTTATAATCGACTCCGAATCGAAAACCAAAGATGAGATCCGGAAACGGCGATCCGATTAATGTGCGATCGAGATTGTCAATTACTCCGTCTTGGTTATTGTCGACATAACGCAAGTCTCCTGGACGGGCACCCTCTTGTACATAGGCATCCACTTCTTGTTGATTCTGAAAAATTCCGTCGGTTTGTAAACCGTAAAAATAGCCAATCGGCATGCCCTCTTCGGTCAACGTTGTGGTGTAAGATATCCATCCGCCACCGGTAATGGGTTCTCCACCACCCAGGCTCAAGACCTTGTTTTTAACCGTAGAGGCATTGGCGGCGACGCTATAGCCCCAATCGCCGATTCGGTCTCGGTACGATACATCGAACTCGAGCCCGGAGTTGCGGACACCGCCTGCATTCGACCAAGGATTGTTCGGGAAGCCCAAATACGCCGGTAGTGGCACATTCAGCAGCATACCATCGGTTGTTTTTTGATAATAGTCGAAGTTGAACTGCAAGCGATGAGATAAGAAAGCCAGCTCCAATCCCAGGTCAAGTTGTTCGGTTTGTTCCCATTGAATAAGCGGGTTGCCAATGTAATTGCTTCCACCTATGAGTTGCGGGTTTCGCGGCCCGAAGAGATAATATCCCATATTTCCCGAGTAGGTCGTCAAGTAGGCACCGCTACTGATGTTTTGATTTCCAATCATCCCCCAGCTGGCACGCAATTTTCCAGCACTTAGCCACGAAGCCGCTTCCATAAAGGCTTCTTCCGAAAAGTTCCATCCGGCCGAAAGGGAAGGGAATACACCCCATTTATGGCCGGTGCCAAAGTTTGAGGAACCGTCGTAGCGGAGATTAGCGGTCAGTAGGTAGCGATCTTTATAGGAATAGAACACCCGACCGAAGTACGAATTCAATGCGTTTTCCCATTTGCTGCCAGATGCTTGTGGATTGATTGATCCGGCGTCGATAATCCACTGACTGGGATCATTGGAGACCAAACCTTGCTTGGACGCGGCGGATGATTCGCCTTTCCATTGTTCGGCCGAGGTGCCCACCATGATGGAGAAATTGTGATCTTCGATTTCCTTTTCAAAGGTTAACGTATTTTCCCATACATAATAATTGGTCAGCGAATTCGAAGCGCCCACCGTGGCATCGTTGTTAAACTGGTTGCCATTCAGGTAGTACTGCGGTTGGAAAGAGTTCGATACGCCTCGGCTTAAGTCGATACCTAAATTACTACGGAATTTCAGCTCTGGCATCAACTGTATATCCACCGCGCCACCGCCCTTAACGGCCAGACCTTTCCAACGATTGTTTTTATAGATCTCGGTTTGTGTGACCGGGTTTTCTTTGTTGGTCATCAATATTGGACTGTAAAACGACCAGTGGTTATTCGCTTCGATCCGATCTAAAAAAAGGGCATCGCGCAGAAAATCAGGCACATCGGTTAGGTTGTTTCTATAAACCGGTGAAATCGGATCGGCGACAAAGGCAATAAATGCCGTATTAAATCCAGGGCTGCCCTCCAAGACGTTTCCTCGTCCTTCACTTATCAAACCTACGTTGGCCGAGATGCTCAGCCAGTCCCGTACATCATGATTGAGGTTGGTTCGCCACGATAAGCGATCATAGTCCGATCCATTGATGATTCCCTCTTGATCCATATAGCTTAGGCTCGTGCGATAAGCCAAACCTTCTATACCTCCCGAGATGGCAAAGTCGTAGTTTTGTACCCGCGCATTTGGTTTATTGACTTCCTCCCACCAGTTCGTGCCTTCGGTTGAGCCCGTATTTGCGGATAGAAACTTCAATACATCGGCTTTATCTTCCGTGGAGAAATAGGGGTCAAGTCCGGCATTGGTGTTGGCGAGATTTTTATAATCCATGAATTCCTCGGCATTCATCATATCGTAGGTCTTTATCGGATTTTGGAATCCCATATAGCTGTCGAAGGAGACCAGATTATGGAGCGTACCGCTACGCTGACTTCCTTTGGCAGTGCTGACCATAATCACGCCATTAGCCGCTCTCGATCCATAAATTGCCGTGGCCGATGCATCTTTCAGCACTTCCATGCTGACAATATCATTGGGATTGAGCCAACCGATGTCGCTTTGCGGCAATCCATCGACGACGTATAGAGGATTATTATCATTGACGGTTCCGATCCCACGGATACGAACCGCTGGTGGAGTGCCTGGGCTTCCTCCTGAGGAAGTCACTTGTACACCGGCGGCCTGGCCTTGTAAGCCCTCGGTCGCATTACGAATCGGCATGTTTTTCAAATCATTTCCATCTACTTTCGACACCGCGCCGGTCAAATCACGCTTTCTCTGTGTGCCGTATCCCACCACGACAACCTCCTCCAGATCACTTTGGATTTCCTGGAGTTGGATGTGTAACGTATCCGATGCGCCATCGACCTGGCGTTCTTCGGGTCTGTAACCCAGTAAACTAAAACGCAGTATGGTCTCCGAGACGTTCGTTTCAATCATAAATCGTCCTTCGCGATCCGTTGAGGTCGCTTGGTCTGACGCCTCAAGTCGTACGGTTACCCCGGTTAAAGGCTCACCGCTAGTATTGGTGACCTCTCCGCGGAGCACATATTGTTGGGATTTGCTGGATGTGGGGACCGCTCGGTCTAGGGTTGGTTGGCTTTGTTTGATGACAATGGTGTTACCTTTTAACGACCATTCAAGGGGCTGTTCGCCAAGTAGACTTTCCATCGTCGTGTGGAGATCCGCTCCCCGAAGTGAAGCCGAAACGGAAAGTTCCGCTAGCTCTCGTCCGCTGAAGAAATAAGGGTGTCCGGTTTGTTCTTGAATGGACTTCATTACATCCGCGAGGCTTTTGTTTTTGACCTGAAGGGTAATGGTTTGGGCAACAGAGAAGCCGTACAAAGGGAAGGTCAATAAAAACACAACGCGGAAAAGCACGGTACGCCAGTGGCGCGTATGCCGCCGTTGAGCGCTTGGTTTAGATCGATAAAAGTGAAAGGGTTTCATTGCTTTATGTTTAGGTTTATGTTAGTTATTTGCATCGGGCAGCGCGGTCAATTGATGATTGTTTCCATCCCGGTTTATTTGGAATTTGATCCCTGCTTCCTGTAAAATAGCGAGTACAGAATCCAGAGGTTGGTCTCGTTCGAACGTCCCGTAACAGGCTATAGACGCGAGTTCGGGGGAGCAATGGATATCGACATCATACCAACGTCCCAATTGGGTCATGACCGCGTGTAAAGGCGTCTGATCAAAATGAAAACGATTGGTTTTCCAGGCAATGTATGCACTCACTTCTACTTTTGCTTTAGATAGACCTGTAGTGGAGAGCACCGCTTGTTCACCGCGCTCCAGCTGAATCGTGTCGTCGCCGGCCTGTATATGGACATGTCCATCAATCAAGGTCGTTCTTGTGAATCCCTCATCCGGAAATGCTGTCACGTTAAATTCCGTTCCGGTTACCTGAATGAGCTGATCTTTGGTGCGCACCGAAAACGGTAGTTTATGTGCACCGTAGGCTTGTGTTTGGACATCGAAAAAGGCTTCCCCACTAAGGAAAACCGAGCGATCGTTCCGTGCGAAATTTTGAGGGATGTGTAACTCGCTGTCCGCATTCACCCAGGCTATAGAGCTATCTGGCAATTTGATTTCATAGGTTCTTCCCCTCGGCACACGTAGAATGTAAGAGGCTGAGGGGTGGCTGGGCCGTTGGTATCGAGTTGCCAATTGCTGCCCATTGGGGTAGCGGATCGCGCCATCTCGATGCCATACGATTTGTTTTTGCCTTTCATCCAACCGTATTTGCTGTCCCTGCGGCAAGGTCAACGTGACATGAACACGATCGGCATCTTCGATATGGTCAACCGATGCGCTAGAATCGGCATATTGGGGCGTAAACGGCTTGCCAAACCACCAGCCAGCCGTAACGGCAATGAGTACCAAGCAAGCGATACCGAGCCTATATTGCCCGCCAACACGCTGGAAAAGACCAAACCTGCGCTTCGCATTCAATTTGTTTCGCGTTTGCTCCACAAGACGATCCTGCCAAGGATGCACATCGCTTTCTTGTAACTCCAGCCAAGCTAAGACCTGCGGCAATAGCGCTTGATCGCCATGGAGCTTCTCCATAAACGATCGCCGGCTATCCTCAGCATCAATCCAGCTCGATAACTTCCGTTGTTCTTGTTCGTTCAATGTGCCCTCAAATTGCTTGTGGATCAAGCGAGCGATTTCATGCGGTTCCATAACGCGGTTTAGGTTTCTATCAATAGATACGACATGCCGAAGGAATCCTTAGCAAGAACATGAAAAATATGTTCGAATTTTCCATCCTGTTTCAACGCGGATTGCGGTTGTTGTAGATGATAAGGTATTCAGAATTGGCTTTTTTGGGACATTCCGCACAGCAAAAGACCGGCAAAATGCCTACATTTGAGATCAAAAAACGAGTGTATTATGTGGGTCGTCTACGCATTGTTATCCGCCTTATTTGCCGCGCTGACTGCTATATTTTCCAAAATAGGCGTAGCTGGAATATCGTCGAATTTGGCAACAGCTATACGAACCGTGGTCATTTTGGTATTAGTCTGGGGCATCGTTTTGGCCAAAGGGGAACAGCGCGAACTCGGCGTGGTATCTAAGCATAGCTTATTTTTCTTAATCATTTCAGGTATCGCGACTGGTTTGTCTTGGTTGTTCTATTTCAAAGCTTTACAAATTGGAGAAGTCTCGAAGGTCGCACCCGTTGATAAATTGAGCGTGGCCTTAGTGATCGTTCTGTCTGCACTGTTTCTCGGTGAGCCGATGACCACGAAAACGTGGCTTGGCGCTGGACTTATTGTGGCTGGAACATTAGTGCTGACTTGGAAATAGCGCTTTGCTATGTCTCATCCTGTTCCAATAGAAGGGATGATGAACGGCCGAAACACTTGGGCCATACGCAAGATGATCAAGAAAAGCATTTTTTCTGTTGTATTTATCGGCAAAAAGACGTTATTTTGAATAGTCTACTAGTTTAGTCGATTAATCGTATTGATAACACAAACAGCTATTCATCATATGAAAATATACAGTTTAATTGGGGCCTTAGCGCTGAGTACATTGGCCTACGCTCAACAGCATCCCGCCGTGGTGGAAGGTAAATTTACCGGGTACGGGAGCGAAGATAAAATTTATGTAAATTATCGAAACGGAGAAGACCGGGTTTCGGATTCCGTCGCGCTAGCCCCTGATGGAAAATTCCAGCTTACGGCTGATGTCACTACCCCGGTATTAGCGACCTTAGCAGCGGGGAAATCTTCTCGGCAGGCGCATAACAATGGCGTACTTTCGTTGTATCTGGAACCGGGAACTACCCGGATTAAAACCAGAGATTCGCTATCGAACGAAGCGGTGGTTAGAGGCGGGCAGGCGAATAAAGATCTCGCGAAGTTCAATAAACAATTGGAAAAGATTTCGCATTTAGCGGAGGCCGCCAGCGAGCGGTACAAGGGGGCAACCGACGAAGAACTGAATTCACCGGAGTTTATGGAAGAGCTAGCCGCTATGCGTGAGGAATACGATCAAAAACGAACGGCGGTTGTCAAAAACTTCATCGACAAACATCCCAAATCTTTCGTAAGTTTCGATCATTTTCGTGATGTCCTCGGTTATACGCCAGAGGCGGATGAGATGGAAGCACTCTTCAATACACTGGATCCGGTAATTCGGGAATCCGATAGGGGCCGTGATTATGCCGCACAAATTGAAAAGGCGAGAGCGACCTCAGTAGGTCAATTGGCTCCTGAATTTACACAGATGGATCCCGATGGAAATCCCATATCGTTATCCGATTTCAAAGGACAGTATGTGTTGATCGATTTTTGGGCGAGTTGGTGCGGGCCTTGTCGAAGGGAAAATCCGAATGTGGTCAAGGCATACCATGCACTTAAAGATCAGGGATTCACCGTGCTTGGCGTATCCTTGGACCGCCCCGGACAAAAGGAAGCCTGGCTGAAAGCTGTGGAGATCGATCAATTGGACTGGCCACAAGTTTCTGATCTTAAATTTTGGGACAATGCGGCTGCTAAATTATACAGCGTTCGCTCCATTCCTCAAAATTTCCTGGTTGATCCAGAAGGTAAAATTGTAGCAAAAAATCTTCGCGGAGAAGATTTAGCAACTAAGATCGCTGCCTACATCCAGTAAGATACCCAACATAACGAATCACCAAGGACCGCGCCATTTGAGCGCGGTTCGTTGTTATAGCTTAGTCCTTCCCTCAGGTGGTGGGCCGGCAAGGCGCCCCACACTTTTTGATTTTCTTTAAAAAAACTTATATTGCCAGCCAACTGAATGACTATGCGCGCTGTTTGTATTTCCGACACCCATGGACAGCATCGTTCGTTAAAAATGCCGAAAGGCGATCTGTTGATCCATGCGGGAGATGTGACCTCAAGAGGGTCGCTTCAAGAGGTTCAAGAATTTCTTGGCTGGTTTTCCAGACAGAGCCATCCCTATAAGCTATTTATTGCCGGTAATCACGATTTTTATTTTGAACAAGCAACCGCTCAAAAAATCGCGCATTTAATCCCACAAAACGTTATTTACTTGAACGATTCAGGTGTAGAAATCGCCGGCATCAATTTCTGGGGATCACCCGTCACACCTTGGTTCTATGATTGGGCGTTCAACAGGGATCGTGGTCCCGATATGAAAAGACACTGGGATTTGATACCTCAGAACATCGATGTGCTGGTGACCCATGGTCCACCATTTGGTATTTTAGACGCTACTATACATGGACGGAAGGTGGGATGTGAAGAACTCCGCATGCGTTTGGATACCCTACGTCCTCGAGTGCATGTATTTGGTCATATTCATGAGGCGGCAGGTAAATGTCAACATCAGGGAACAACGTTTGTGAACGCCAGTGTATTGGATCAGCGGTATCAGCTGTTGCATCCACCAGCGGTTTTAGATTTGTAGTGCCACAAACGGCAGATTCATTACCTGCTGTAGAAGAAAAGGTGTATCGGTATCACGTTTAAATTTTCTAAATTTAAAACAGGCTTAACATTGCCTTTAACCAAAAACCTTTACTTTGACCCTCGCCATGTCCTTTTTGACCGAAAATACAATTGTCCCAGAACTATCTGCATCAGAGCTGGATGCGTTTCACAGCGGTGACCAGCGAATCTTTGAGGTAATCTTCAGAAAGTACCACCAGGTTATATATCGTTATGCTTTCGCATTACTCAGATGTGAAGCTGAATCAGAGGATGTGGCCCAAACATCTTTTATTCGGCTGTATCAGTTCCGCAAATCAATAAAAGATGCCAGTGGCATCTATCCCTATCTGTTTGTGATCACCAAGCGCCTGGTTGCGAATGTGTTTAAAACGCGAGTGGAAAGTATTCGTATCGAGGAACTCGACCATAACGACGGACGCCTAGCGATCAGTTCCACTCAACAGGCTGTTCACGAGAAAGAATTGGAAGAAATATTGCTTTATTATATGAACAAATTGCCGAAGCGGCAACGGGAAGTTTATCGATTGAATAAATTGATGGGGTATAGTTATCAGGAAATCTCCACAGCTACCGGTAGCTCCAAAAACACGGTTAAGAATCAGCTGATTTCTGCATCGAAAAAGATTCGAGAACAGATAAAAAAATCTTATTTCTTATTTTTTTGATTCGACAATAGTCCCTTTTCTTAAAATTCAGCTTTATAAAGAAAACTGATTAAATCCATTGGAAAAGGAACGTTTCGCTGAATTACTGGAAAAGCTGAATAAAAATGATCTGCAGGCAGCGGAGTTGGCGGAGTTACGTCGCGCTATACGCAGTAAGGAATACCTGGATCTTATTGACGAGGTGATCGGCAGTACGGTAGGAGTCGATGCGAATCTTCCCGACGCTGAAAGCTCGGACCGGATGTGGCGTGCCGTCAAAGCAGCGTTACCTTCATATCCGGACAGAAGGATCAAAAAGAAAGTACGTCTTCGTAGTTTCGCTATTGCCGCCGGTATCCTAGTGATATTATCGATCGGCATATCTGCACTTTCCTATTTTTATAATTCAGCAGGGAAAGCGGTTGAACAATCCATTGCTACACATCCGATTTTACCAGGTAAAGATCAGGCTGAACTCCTTCTGGAAGACGGTCGCCGGGTTGATTTAGAATCACTTCCAAAAGATACAGTGCTACATATGAACGGGTACGCCATTCATAAAAATAGACAAGGAGAGATCAAATATGCACTCACCACCGACACCGACAACGCTACCCTATATAACACCTTGGTTATTCCCCGAGGAGGAGAGTACCGATTGGAATTGGCCGATGGGACTAAGATATGGCTAAATGCGGAAACGACACTTCGTTATCCATTATCCTTCGAGCACTCCAATCGACAAATGGAGTTGCAAGGTGAGGCTTTTTTTGATGTTGAACCCTTACGTAAAGGGAGTCTGGACATTCCAATGGTCGTCACGACTGGTCATCAACGACTGGAAGTGTTAGGCACCTCGTTTAATGTCAATGCCTATGAAGATGAGGTGATAACTACTCTCGTAGAGGGTAAGGTGAAGTTATCGTATCCTACGCTTAAAGAAAGTTATTTGACGCCCATGCAGCAGGCGAAATATAATCCGATCGGTTCTACTTTAGAGATTCATGAGGTAGATCCGATGTACAGTACCGCTTGGAAGGCTGGAAATTTTGCATTCGATAACCATACTATTATTCAAGTAATGCGTCAACTTGCTCGATGGTATGATGTGGAGGTAGCGTTTGCAGATGATGTATCTGATATACGCTTCTCAGGACAAATTTCCAAGTTCGAAGATTTCAATACCGTTCTGAGCCTCATTGAAGTTACCGGAAGTGTTCGCTTCAAAATAGAAGGAAGGAGGATCACCGTCATGAAATAGGGGAAAGCAGAATTGCCGATCAATAATCACCGGAGCGTTGCGACCGCCCCGGTGAAAGTGATTATTAACCACTCGACTGATAGAACATTGATTATTAAACATATCAACCGATTTACAAATGTATAAAAAAACACCTACTATCTTCTTTAGAAAAAAGGAGGTGGTTCATCGAGCATCGAAGATGTTGTCGATGAATTTAGCTTTTGCATTGATGCTCGCGGGCGCACTTCACTCCAGTGCCGCCAGTCTCGGACAGACCGTCACGCTACATCAAAAAGAAGCCCCAATGAGTCACGTATTAAAAGATGTGCAGAAACAAACGGGGTACAATATTTTCTATGACGATCATCTCGTACCGGCCGATTTGCGTGTCACCGTGGAGATGAACGAACAACCCCTGAAACTCGCGTTAGATGAGTTGTTAACGAGCCACGGTTTGGCGTATGAACTGAGGGAGAAAAATATCGTGCTTCGCGGTGCTGTCTCGGCTGATTCGCGCCCCTCGCTTTCCAATACATCAAAGCCAGCGACGGTACTGCAGCAACAGTTGCGCATCAGCGGACACGTGGCAAATTCTGCCGGGGAACCACTAGCCAATGTATCGGTGAAGGAGAAAGACGCCACTCCCAGCACGATGACTGATGAGCATGGAGATTACCAGTTGACGGTCTCCTCTGCGGACGCTGTTATTGTATTTACTAGCATTGGTTATGAGAAACAGGAGATAGCTTGGGATGGAAGTTCAACAATGGACATCACGATGAAACCTATGTTAACCGAAGTTGATGAAGTTGTAGTGGTTGGGTACGGTGAGCAAAAGAAAGTCAATTTGACCGGTGCAGTAAGTCAAATCAGTGGTGAAGAGTTTGAAGATCGTCCCGTCACGCAGTTGACACAAGCGCTACAAGGAACCATCCCGAATCTGAATGTGGTATTCGGATCGGGGCAGCCTGGTACCAGCGGATCAGTGAACGTTCGCGGTAACACGTCTATTAACGGTGGGGGACCATTGATTTTGATTGATGGAATCTTAGGAACGCTAGACCGCGTGAATGTCAACGACGTGGAGTCGGTCACGGTCCTCAAAGACGCTTCCGCTGCTGCAGTATACGGAGCTCGGGGGGCATTCGGGGTCATATTGGTAACCACTAAACAAGGTAAGGAAGACGGTAAGGCAAGTATCGATTATTCCGCGAATGTAGGGTATACTACGCACGCCACCAATACCGATTTCATTACGACTGGATATTGGAATGCGAAAATCAACGATGAAGCGATGTATAATGCGTTGGGTTACCGTGCAACCCGATACAGCGATGAGGACTATGAAGAATTGTGGTCGAGGGTAAACGACAAAACTGAAGATCCATCTCGTCCTTGGGTGGTGACGAAACAGGACGCTAGCGGAAACGATATTTATCGTTATTATGCAAATTTCGACTGGTTCAATTATCTCTACAACGATTCACGACCAAAAAGCGATCATAACCTGTCGCTGACTGGAAAATCGGGCCACACGACCTATTCGCTGTCCGGGGCATTATCCGATGAGCAGGGCATACTAAACATCAACCCCGATAAATATAAACGCTACAATCTGCGCGCAAATTTGCTGTCTGATATCCGTCCCTGGTTGAAAGTAAGCAACAGCACCCATTATTTTAAATCTTCATACGATTGGCACGGACTGGCGACCAACTTCAATCAGGTGTCGAACAATGTCAGCAATAGCCCGACTTATCACTATCACGCGATGTATGTGCCAAGAAACCCAGATGGCACACTGACCGGTTATTCCGGCATCAATAGTTACCCGATCGGTTACGGATTACATAATGCGCTGGAAAGCGGTACCATGAAGGGCTATAATAATGGAACTGAATTTACCAATAAAACCGAGGCGGTTATAGACTTCGGTCGAGGCCTGAGTTTGACGGGAAACTATTCTTACAGAGAATTTCGTTCCGAACACAGTTACCGGCAGACCAAGCAATACTATTCGAAATACCCGGGTGTGATGGAGCTCTCCTCACTAGGAGCCTTGAATCAAGATCGTTTAAACGAGTCAATGAGCAAGTATTCCTGGCATTTCATTAATATTTTTGCGAATTATCAAAAAAGCTTTGGCGATCACAACTTAACGGCAATGGCCGGATTTAATCAAGAGGATCGACAGTATAAACGAGTTGGCGGGATCGGTCAGGATCTATTATCCGAGTCGCTTAACGACTTAGCGCTGGTGATTGGAGAAAAGCAATATTTAGGTGGTGCAGACGAATGGTCCGTTCGTGGTGGCTTTTACCGGTTAAATTACGACTATCAAGGAAAATATCTGTTTGAGACCAGCGGTCGCTACGATGGGACTTCACGTTTCCCAAAATCCAGCCGATTTGGATTTTTCCCATCTTTTTCAGCCGGATGGCGAATCAGCGAGGAAGATTTCTTTGCACCGATCAAACAGACACTGAATAACCTAAAACTTCGGTATTCATACGGTTCATTAGGTAATCAAGAAGTAAGTACCTATGCGTATATCTCCTCAATGGGCACCGGGCAGGTAAACTATTTAGTCGATGGGCAGCGACTTAACGCGACTTACAATCCAGCCCCTGTAGCCGGATCATTAACTTGGGAGAAAATTACCACCAGTAATATCGGATTGGATTTCGCTCTTTTAAATAATCGCTTGCAAGTCGAGTCGGATTTCTATATCCGGAACACCATGGGTATGCTCAGTATTGGGGAGACCTTACCTGACGTCTTCGGCGCGACTGAACCACGCGTAAATGCAGCAGATCTCCGGACGAAAGGCTTTGATTTCAGCATCGGTTGGCGAGATCAATTTAACGTGATGAACAAGCCCTTAACGTATTCGATTCGAGGCATTCTATCGGACTACACTTCAGAGATCACAAAGTTCAGTAACCCTGCTGGTTTGATCAACACGTATTACGAGGGGCAACAACTCGGTGAAATATGGGGTTACCGGTACGATGGATTTTTCAAAACGACAGAGGAAGCCCAACAATACGCCCAGCATGTGAATCAGGATTTGATCAA
>DXCW01000079.1 GCA_019115805.1 Candidatus Sphingobacterium stercorigallinarum | reverse complement strand
TTGTGAAGCGTCATATCGGTTCCGACCAGTTTGAATCGTTCAACGGGCTTGGAAAACGAAACCCCGGGCTCGCTCTTGTCGTTACCATTGCCATGATGTCCCTGGCGGGGATCCCCCTCACCGCAGGATTTATAGGCAAGTTCCTGATGTTTAGCAATGTGATGCACGACTACCACACCGTGCTCCTGATTATTGCGGCTATAAACGCGGCGGTAGGGGTGTATTATTACTTGCGGGTCGTGGTACATATGTATTTCATGCAGGCAGATCCGGAGCAAATAGAAGGAAACCTGTCCGTACCCTCGAGCTTCCGTTTCGTACTTTGGGTCGCTGCGGTCTTAACGATTTTGGTCGGCGTCTATCCGGATATATTAGTTTCGCTGATATAAGCCTTGGTTTCTTGCTGAGCTGTCGTAGCGACGGAATGGAAGCGGTCGTTCTATCTGGAAATCTCGTGAGACTGTCACATATCCACCCGTTCCCTCGTTCCTTTTCATAAAAGGCAGATGAAATCAGCTTGTTTTTTGTTTAAAAAATTTGAACTTTCTCAACAAGTTGTATATTTAGGATTCGAGGTTGTATTATGAGAAAAACCCCTTTCCTCTATAGCGTATATGTGTGTGTCCTGCTGCTTTTTATAAGCGGTGAGACCGTGCGGGCGCAGACGTGGATACGTGGAACTATCGTTGACAAGGAGCAACAGCAACCCATTGCTGGAGCGACGATCCTCGAGGTGTCGAGTGGTAGAGGGACTTCCGCGGATCAGCAGGGTCATTTTGCACTGCAGTCTATGCGTGACACGGGAAGGTTAGAAGTGCGTGCCATGGGATATCAAACTCGCGTGTTGCAGCTTCCCATAGAGGATCCTCAAATCACGCTGAAAGCTGCCTCCAACGCCATTGAGACGGTGGCCATAGAACGCCGAGGGAAGTATAGTAACAAGAACAATAAGGCAGTCGATCTCATCGATCGGGTCATTGCGCATAAATCCCAGAATAGATTATCTGGAAAGGACAGCTTGCAATTTGATCAGTATGATAAGCTAAAGTTCGGCATCATTGACCCCAAGGTTGGATTGGGCAGCGGTGCGCTGGGGCTTGACTCGCTGTTGAGTAATGTGGATACGCTCAGTATGCCGGGAAAGTCTTTGTTGACCATTTATCAAGAGGAGAGTGACGCACGCGTATATGGGAAGCGAGATCCGTCCAAGTTTAAGAAAATCGTGCATGCCAACCGGAAAACTGAATTGGATCAACGTTATATCAATAACCCCAATATACAGGCCTTTATGAACTATGTTTTTCAACAAATTGATGTGTACGACGAAAGCATCTTTTTGTTGAATAGACAGTTTCTCAGTCCGATTGCTGACAACGGAAAGTTGTTTTATCGGTATTACATTGCCGATACGATTTTTAATGACGAGGGCTATTTTATTCGCTTGAATTTCGAGCCTCGGAATCCGACAGATTTGTTGTTCCAGGGCGATTTGGAAATCAGCATGGACGGCAGTTATGCCGTCAAACGTGCTCGATTAAAAATAGATAAAGCGACGAATTTAAACTGGGTCAAAGAAGGGGTGCTGACCTTTCATTATACCAAGCGCGATCAGAACGTCATGTTGTTAGACAGTACGCGAACCCGTATCATTTTTGGTTTGGGAAAAGGCGAGTCCATTTTTGCCGAGCGCTTGAGTTTGCACTCGGGATACCGATTGGATGCGGAATTCCCAATCGGCACTTTTAAAGGAGCGCCATTCGAAGTATTAGACGATGCCGGCGAACGAGCCATTGATCGTCCTATCCAACTCACCCGCGTTGAAGAGAACACCTATAGACATGTCGAGCAGCTCCAGCACAATAATCGGGTAAACACTTTGTTGGCATTAGGTTACCTCGCTGCCCAAGGCTACTACAATATGGGGCTGTTTGAATTGGGCCCGATAGAATACTTGTACAGTCGAAACAATGTAGAAGGAAACCGATTTAGAATCGGGGGCCGGACGACCGAAACATTAAGCGACAAAGCTTTTTTAGAAGGATATTTGGCGTACGGATTAGATGACGCCCGGATGAAGTATTTCTTGCGTGCAGCGTATTCGTTAAATGGCGAGTCTATTGTGACTTTTCCTGCGCATTATGTGGAAGCATCGATACAAAATGACATCATGGAACCCGGTCAGCAGATTGGTTTTCTGAAAGGCGATAGTTTTTTTCGATCCATTCGGAAAAACCGACCAACCAAATGGTTCGATACACGGGCGTTTCAACTTCAACATGTGGTTGAATTTGGCAATCATGTCAGCGTAACGACCGGATTTACACATACCGACCGCACCACTGTAGGCGATTTGCACTTGATTTCTTCAGGTGATCCCAATCAGCAAGTGACCCAAATGGGAGGGAACGAGCTGCATATTGACCTCCGGTGGGCGCCCTATGAGAAGTTCTATTACCGGAATTTAACCCGCAGCACCATTATCGAGAAACATCCGGTGTTTAATGTCATGTATACCCGCAGTTTAGACGGGTTTTGGAACACCAGTTATGCCTATGATAAATTGAGTGTGGCGGCATCCAAACGCTTTTTTTTAGGTCAATTGGGGTTTGCCGACGCGCGTGTGGTAGGGGGTAAAATATGGGGGACGCTCCCTTATACCCTATTGGAACTGCCCAATGTGAAACAGAAGGAAGATCGACATCGTATAGATTTCGATTTGATGAACCCCATGGAGTTTGTAGCGGATGAGTATATCAAAATCGGTTTTTTTCATCAAATGCAGGGTTTTTTGCTAAACAAGATTCCGTTTATTAAGCGATTGAATTTGAGGGAGGTCTGGGGGGCGCAGATGTTTTATGGCAGCCTGAGTGACGTAAACAATCCGTATATTAGTGATCGGGTGGTGGAATTTGATCGGAATAACGATGGAGCGATCCAGACCTACGTGCCAAGTGCGCGGCCCTATTGGGAAGGAAGTGTAGGCTTAGATAACATTTTGAAGATACTTCGGGTGGAATATGTGAAACGTTTTACGTACAACGGTTTGCCGCAGGTGAACCCCGACCGTTACCGGGTATCGCTACATATAAACTTTTAGTTATGAACTTTCAGCACATCGATTTTAGGCAAGAAGATAAAACCGCGTTGGTAACGATTTCACGCGCGAAGCAACTCAATGCGCTGAATAGTGATACGATTTCTGAATTACTCACCGCTATAAAGCACGCAGGATCCGACGATCAAATACGTGGCGTTCTGCTGACCGGTGCAGGAGATAAAGCGTTCGCTGCCGGCGCGGACATCAAAGAGTTTTTAAATAAGACGACTTCTCAGGCCGTCACCCTTTCTCGAAATGGCCATGAATTGATGCGTACTATAGCCGAATTGGGGAAGCCAGTGGTGGCTTTAATCAATGGCTTCGCCTTGGGAGGGGGCTTAGAGCTAGCTCTAGCTTGCCACATACGAATTGCCTCATCGCAAGCCAAACTCGGGCTCCCAGAAGTTTCGTTAGGGCTGATACCCGGTTACGGCGGTACCCAGCGGCTAACCCAGCTCGTGGGAAAGGGGAAGGCGCTGGAAATGATGCTCACCGGTGAAATGATCGACGCGCAAGATGCCTTGAAATGGGGATTAGTCAATCACGTCGTTCCGCCCTCGGACTTGAGGGAATTCGCCCAATCTCTGTTAGAGAAAATGTACAGCCGCTCTCCTCGAGCAATAGCCCAGGTTATCGCAGTAGTTAATGCCGGGTTTGACCAAGACGCCAATGGAATGGAAGCGGAAATACAATCCTTCTCGAATTGTTTCGGATCTGCTGATTTTCAAGAAGGTGTTTCTGCATTTCTTGAAAAGCGTAAGCCTGATTTTTAGTCGGACGAGCTCCTTAGGTAAGGCCAAAGAGCAAAACGGTAGTTAACCAGATGGAAAAAATCGCTTCATTGGTTGCAATGACCAAGATATCATCGGCCGGACAGCCCCGGTCAATCACGAGATACTCGCATCCACGATAACAAACGCTAGGGGGTTAATTTCTGTTCAGAAAGCACGAAGCTTTCGTTAAAATAACGAAGTACCCCGTGCCACTTTCCGTCCACTTGATGTCTTTCCCCGGTGGTTTTATTACGAAGGATCAGTGTAAAAGAACAGCTGATATCGTGGCGGTCAATCGATTTTTCCA
>DXCW01000078.1 GCA_019115805.1 Candidatus Sphingobacterium stercorigallinarum | reverse complement strand
ATGGCAACCATAAATGTGACATACGTAGTCGACAAGGGGAGTTTCATGGATGTACCTAGTGCGATCAAGCTACTGGCCACCATGAGATTCACAGAGGCTCGGATCATATCAAACATCGGCTCATCTCCCATCTTAGATGCTGCTTTGCCGATCATTGGGTTCTCGAATTTTTTATCGATACGCGCCTGCAAGGTACGCGGCATCAAATAGCTGAGAGTAGATCCCAATTTAATCACGGAGCGTACGATGGTCCGGGAGAGCTTATTTGATTTGAATTGTTCTGTACCGTCGGATTGGTTGGTCAAGCTCATTTCGGTCTCAATCACCGTTCGTGCTTTTTTAGAGGTCCATAATGTGATAACCATCAATACGCCGGAAAGTAAAAGAATCCATGTTGGCGCCTGCAAGTTACTAGAAGCAAGCGGTCCCATCATAAAGGTATTCCAATCAGCGCTTCCTGATTGTTGAAATATTTCCATCGACTGAAATGCGCCCACGGGGACACCAATGAAGTTGACCAAGTCGTTTCCAGCGAAAGAAACGGCCAGCGCAAAGGTGCCTACTCCGATAATTACTTTTAAAATGTTGTATCCTAAGCGCGTAATAATAAAGCTGACCAGAGAAAATAAAACGAATAATCCGAATAGCAATGTCAGTTCGTGAGTGTCAACCCACACTTTAACGTCATCACTGATGAAAGAAACGCCTTTAAGTCCTTTTATTAAAATAAAGTAGGAGATGGCGGACATGGCCACACCACCAAAGATAACGCCGATGGTTTTAAGTTTGCTCTTATACTGAAAGGTAAATAAAACGCGAGATACGTATTGGACGGCCATCCCTACGGTAAACGAGATCAGCACCGAGAGTAAAATGCTGCTGACAATTTCGGATGCTTTTTCTGTATTGATATAGGTCAAGATGGTGTCCCATTCCCCGGACGTTGTTGCGATATTATAAATGGTTAAACAGAATGCTGCGCCGAGGAGCTCGAAAACAATCGATACGGTGGTCGATGTGGGTAATCCAAAGTGATTGAACACATCCAGCAATATAATATCGGTGATCATGACGGCCAGAAAGATGCTCATGACATCCGCGAAAGAAAACTTCGCGGGAACATAAATACCGCTTCGAGCAATTTCCATCATCCCGCTGGAGAAGATCGACCCGAATAGAATGCCTAAACTCGCAATGATCATAATACCTTTAAACGGGATCGCTTTGGAGCCTATGGCTGAGTTTAGGAAATTTACAGCATCGTTGCTGACGCCAACCATGAGGTCAATCACGGCGAGGACGGCCATAGTGATCAGGATGAGATAAAGATAGTTCTCCATGTTTCGCTTCCTTATTTTTTGACAAAGATGAGGTTTTTTTTTGGAACCTAGGCTACAAACTATTAGTTTATAAAGATCTATGAGAGGATATGGAACACGCTGTATGTGATGCGGTAGTTCCCTGCAGCATCGACAGATACTAATAGCGAAATCCAAGGTAAATCTTACGCTCGCCGATTCTTCCAAACGATAGTGCCCAAGATGATCGCCACTCCGAGCCATTTGATCCAGCTGACCGGCTCAAGTAATATCCAATAAGACATGACAACGGCGACAGGAAGTTCGATTGTACTTAAGACGGCGCCTAACGAATAGCCGGTACGAGGCATGCCATACGCAAATAGTAATGGAGGAAGGACGGTGCCAAATAAGGCCAATAGCAATCCGTATTTTAGAATTCCGTAAAATACCGGTGCACTCAACAAGGACCAGGGCTGCAAGACAATAATGATAAATAGGAAAGCGCCCGTAATCATCAATGCACTCTTTTGCACCGCAGGATAATCATTGCCTACCCGGCCGTTAACGATGATGAAAATAGAATAGGCAGTTGCGGCCAATAGGCCGTAAATAATTCCGGTTGGCGAAAAATAGGAAATGGGATGTTCTAAGGCACCGGTAGCTAAAACTGTTCCGATCAGAACCAAACCGACCATCATGATGTCGGCTCGGTTTGGTTTGCTTTTAAACCACAAAAGCTCGATGAGCTGCCCGATCCAGATATACTGCATCAGCAGGATAATGGCTAAAGAAGCGGGGACCAATTCGATTGATTTGTAGTATAGCATGCTGACCGCGCCGGTACTAATACCCGATATAATAATCGTATAAGGGGAAGTTAAGCGTTTGGAACGACGCTTAGATGTGTTGGGGAGCAGAAGCAGTATCAGCCAGGCGAACCAAAGAAACAACAGGCCTAAACCCGCCTGTATGCCCGTCACTTCAGCCAGAGAGAAACCTTGTTGATATGCTTTTTTGACAAATGTAGACAACACCCCAAAACTGGCTGCACCGATGAGTACGGCTATGGACCCCTTCATTTTATACATAGGGTGCAAATTACGACAAAAAGAGTGATATACGCTAGGCGATGCGGCGCGTGACATCAGCCAGGAAATCATCAGCGTGACCAAAGTAAATCACAAATGTGGAAAAGTAATGTTTGTAAATCAGGAGGTTTCCTCTATAGATTTGGGCAGACGGAAGGAGAATCAATGAAATTTCAGCACGCTTGGGTTCTTGCGGTCGCCACCTTGTTATGCTTTGGCGCTTGCGGAACCAAGAAAAAAATTAGTCACCAGAGGGGATCCACTTATAGCAATAAGAGCGGGCCGTTATCAGACGCCAGTGATGCGAGATCAAACGCTTATGGCGGACATAAGCTTGAAGATTATGCTAAGCTACTGGGCGTGTCGCCAGGTAAATTAGAGAACAATGTGCTTTACGAAATGATCGACGAGTGGATGGGAGCCCCACATCGCTACGGAGGGATGACAAAACGAGGCGTCGATTGCTCTGGTTTCGTTACACTGTTGTATGACAAAGTATATAGACGGGAGCTCCCTAGACGTTCTCGAGATATGGCAGATCAGGTGAAGCGGAAGTACAGAAAACAATTAAAGGAGGGAGATCTCGTGTTTTTTTCTTTCGGTGGGCACCAGATCGATCACGTCGGTATTTATTTGCATAACGATAAATTTGTCCATGTCTCCACGCGAAAGGGCGTGATCATCTCCAGTTTAAATGATGCTTGGTATGGAAAATACCTTAAACGTTGCGGTACACCCCGAGGATAAATCTACCAATAACCTCTTTTGAGGGCTGTTTTTGCGATCTTGTTCGTTTAATTCGTGACTGAGTTGTCTAAAATGTGTATAAATGCCTATTTTTGTGCACATTTTAGAAATTGCCATGTCAGACAGAACGAAACGTATTTTTTTAGGAATCTGTATTATACTTCCATTTTTAATCTATTGCATTTATTATTATTCAGCAATGGTTAAAAATGCCCCATATCGATATGCCGATTTTCAATCGGTCCAGCTTACTTACGGTTACCCGGATTCCATGTTGAATCACTTTGATTCCAAGACTCACGAATATAATTATCTCACTAAAGACGGGAAATTGGTTCAAGATACTCTCAAATTGCGTGATGACGATTTGTTGTATCTACATCGAAAAGCACAGGAGCTCGGTTTTTGGAACCTGCCGGATGACATGACTGTTCAAGCGGACCAACGCGAAGACGATGCACGTCTTCCCCGATATCGTCTAACGTACAATTACGAGGAGAAATCGAAAACCGTTGTATTGGATCCGGATTTCCCAGGGCCGACAAAAATGGTGGAGGCCGGTCGATCTACCATTGACGAGGTGCTTCGGATATTGGCCAGCGCGAAAGCGAGATGAAACGAAAGTCTATAAAAATTTTTAATTTAATTTAGGATTAACGATAACTTTAAAGAGCACCCTTACCTTTGGGATAAGTAATTTGTTTCAATAATTGTTTGGTGATTTAAAGGTTATTAGGTAAAACAATTCGAAAGAGCCGATGTGATATCGGCTCTTTTGTTTATGGTCTTTTAACCAAAGGATACCACTTGTAGGAACCTAGCAACTATTGGAGTAAATCATGGAAAATGCTTATCTTCGTACATGGATAATTTTATTGTTTCTGCCCGTAAATATCGACCGATAACTTTTGAATCGGTGGTTGGCCAGCAACATATTACCGGGACACTGAAGAATGCTATTCGCAATCAGCAATTGGCTCAGGCTTTTTTGTTCTGCGGTCCCAGAGGCGTAGGTAAAACCACATGCGCTCGTATTTTGGCGAAAACGATAAATTGTCAACATATCAACAGTAATAGTGAAGCTTGTGGTCAATGTGAAAGCTGCCTGGCATTTCAAAACGGCAACTCGTTTAGTATACATGAGTTAGATGCTGCCTCCAACAATTCCGTGGATGACATCCGATCTTTAATCGAGCAAGTGCGTATCCCTCCACAAGCAGGCAAGTATAAAATTTATATTATTGATGAGGTGCATATGCTCTCACAAGCGGCTTTCAATGCCTTCCTTAAAACTTTGGAAGAACCGCCAGCGTATGCCATCTTTATTTTAGCAACAACCGAAAAGCACAAAATCTTACCTACTATTCTTTCCCGGTGTCAAATTTTTGATTTTAATCGGATTAAGGTAGAAGACATGGCGGGGCATTTGGCGACGATTGCGGAAGCCGAGAACATTGCGTTTGAAAATGATGCGCTGCACATAATCGCACAAAAAGCCGACGGCGGATTGCGGGATGCGTTGTCGATGTTTGATCAGATTGTCAGCTTTTCCGATCGGAATTTGACCTATCAAGCGGTAATTGATAACCTTCATATCCTTGATTATGACTACTATTTTCGGCTGATGGATGCAGTGGCTTCGGAGAATCCAGCAGATGCGCTTTTGGTATTTGATCAGGTACTGAATAACGGTTTTGATGGAGGACACTTTATTGCAGGTCTATCCTCACACCTGAGAAATTTGCTGGTGACGAAAGATGAATCGACTTTGAAGCTTTTGGAAGTGAGTGAGCAAATAAAGCAACGTTATCTCCAGCAAGCACGGGAGCTGGACACGGGTTTGTTGCTTTCAGCATTGAACATTGCGAATCAATGCGAAGTCAATTACCGGAATAGTAAAAATCAACGTCTTCAAGTCGAACTTTCCTTGTTGAAAATGTGCCACTTGGCTTACGCAGTTAAATTGACAGACTCGGAGTTCGCAATCGCTTCGGGTGAAAAAAAAAAGTTTCCTGAGCCGGTAAAGAAAGCAACTCTAGAACAGCCCGCTGTTCCTGCCGGGCGCCCTGCTGTCTCATCGATCGGATCCGCCCCAGTCACAAGTTCCACTGCTTCAAGTGACGGTTCTGTAAAACACGAAAAACCAGCAGCCAAAACATCAGATACAACCACCAAACCACAAGAGAAGCCTAAAGCCACTGGAAAAGGCTGGGGTGCTATTAAGCCTATGGCTACGGTTCCGAACTTGCAGACCATTTTTGAAGACAAAGAAGAACAAAGTGACAGCGAGAAAGAGTTATTAGAGGGAAACGAATATTTAGAAATCGATGAGCACGCGTTTTTGGACAAATGGAATGAGTTTGCAGAAAAGTTAAAAAGCGAGAACAAGATTACACTCTATACCATCATGCATTCTGGCTCACCTCGTTTGGAAGACCATAGAATTTTAGTTGAAGTTGAAAATGCAGTGCAAATGGAACAACTCCGACTAGGAAAAATAGATATCTTAAACTTCTTGCGAGTCGAGCTGAGGAACTACGGTTTGGACTTGGATGGCATTATGGTGGAAAAAACTAAAACACGTAAACCGTATACCTCGCAGGAAAAATATCAGGCTATGGTCGCAAAAAACCCGCTTTTAGAGGAGCTTCGAAAAACATTTGATCTTGGGTTAACCTAAGCCATTATTCTTCTTACCTTTGTGGAAATTTCGGAGCGAGATATCCGATCTAATCAAATTTAATACATGCAAAATTTTCATCGCCGAGATCGGCAAGAAAAACGAGAAACCAATCAAATGGTGTTTGGAATTCGAGCGGTAATGGAGGCTATAGACAGCGGTAAAGAAATCGAGTCTTTGTTTCTCCAACGCGGTCTATCCGGACCCTTACTCTCTGAATTAAAGCACGTGCTCAAAGCGCATGGGATTTCATCGCAGACGGTTCCTGTAGAAAAACTGAATCGTATTACGCGAAAGAATCACCAAGGTGTTATCGCTGTGATTTCTCCAATCACCTATCACCGGGTTGATGAGCTACTACCGTCTTTATACGAGCAGGGGAAAACACCGCTTCTCCTGATGCTGGATGGCGTTACCGACGTGCGTAACATGGGAGCGATTGCGCGTACGGCAGAATGTGCCGGAGTTCACGGAATCATTGTGCCGAAAAGAGGTGCCGCAGAGATTAATCCGGATGCCATTAAGACATCGGCTGGGGCATTATATAAAATCCCCGTTTGTCGAGAAGATTCGCTTTCTGCTACGGGAAGGTTTTTGATGGAATCCGGCGTACAGTTGGTGGTGAGTACCGAAAAAACGGATGAGTCTATATATGCTATAGATTATACAGCGCCAGTTTGTATTATTCTTGGAGCCGAGGACGTCGGTGTATCGGACGACTTGATTCGTATCGCAGATCATTTGGCTAAAATTCCGATGCAAGGTAGCGTTGGGTCTTTGAATGTCTCCGTTTCTGCTGCGGTCGTCGTATACGAGGCCATACGGCAGCGGAACTTAAATGCGGTATAACGTCGATATTTGACGTATTCATATACAAAAAAAGGCCGAGCGTTTGATCAACGCTCGGCCTTTTAGTATACAGCACGATCTTGTTAGTATCTGCTTTTCGATTCTTTTCGTTTTCCCGAAAAATCACGGAATCCACCACCACGGTTGCGATTTCCGCCCCGAGAAGGTCCGCGATCTCTACCGCCAGAACGACGTCTTCCTCCACGCTCATTTCCACGCTCATCACCGGAAACTTCTACACGTACACTTCGGCCGTTGAAATCAACGCCATTGAAGCCTTGGAAAACATTCTCAACCACATCGTCAGTGACTTCGAAGAACGTGAAAACTCCTTTTAAGTCAATCTTGCCGACAGACTTTCCGGAAATTTTTCCATTGTTACAAATGTAGCCCAACATATCTCCCCGACTAAAATCGTCGACTGATCCTAAGTTAATGAATAAGCGAGTGTATCCATTGGAGCGACCTCTGCCTGAACCGAAACTGTCGCGACCTCGATCCCCACGTGACTCTCTTGCATCAATATTGAGGTCAGGTGCGTTTTGATAGTACTCGAGAAAGCGGTTAAATTCCAAAGAGGCAAAACGTTTGATGACTTCCTCTTTGCTCAGATCTTGAAGACTTTCCATGATTTGAGGAAGGAAAGCATTCATTTGCTCTTCTTGGACCTCCACATTGTGTACGTTGTTTACTATAGAAAAGAGTTGCTTTTCACAAACTTCAGTACCTTGTGGAATAGATTTGCGGACGAAAGACTTTCCAATTATTTTTTCAATGTGTCGGATCTTTCCTTGATCTTTACCGCTAACCAACGCAATGGAGATACCGGTTTTTCCTGCACGTGCTGTACGTCCAGAACGGTGTGTATAATTCTCGACCTCATCGGGCAAGGAGTAGTTGATGACGTGTGTTACGTCATTTACATCGATACCACGTGCTGCCACGTCCGTCGCAATAAGAAGTTGAAGATTACGCTCGCGGTACCTCTTCATGACCTTGTCCCGTTGTTGCTGAGACAAATCACCGTGTAGCGAATCAGCATTGTAGCCGTCCTTTATAAGGGCTTCGGCAATTTCCTGTGTTTCGATTTTAGTACGGCAAAACACAATTCCAAAAATGTCCGGATAGAAATCGACAATACGTTTAAACGCTGCGTATTTGTCACGACCTCTGGTTAAGTAATACTGGTGCTCAATATTCTCATTTCCGGTGTTTTTTGTGCCAACCGTTAATTCAACCGGGTCGGTCATGTACTTCTGTGCAATACGGCGTACCTCACGAGGCATTGTTGCGGAAAACAACCAGGTCTTCTTATCTTCTGGTGTTTCTGAAAGAATGTTGTTGATATCCTCTTGAAAGCCCATGTTTAACATTTCATCAGCTTCATCAAGAACGACATAGCGCACACCAGAGAAATCAATTGCATTTCTACCGATAATGTCCAGCATTCTACCTGGCGTAGCAACGACGATTTGAACGCCTCGTCGTATTTGGCGTAATTGATCACCGATCGGTGCACCACCGTAAACGGCGACCACGTGTACATTATCGATGAATTTGGCAAATTTCTCTAGGTCTCTTGCGATTTGCAAACATAGCTCGCGCGTTGGACATAAGACCAAGGCTTGAGGTTGTTTTAAAGAAAAGTCTAGTTGTTCTAAAAGTGGAAGACCAAATGCCGCTGTCTTCCCTGTACCTGTTTGGGCTAATCCGACAAAATCGTCGTTACCAGTCAGTAATACAGGAATGGCTTTTTCCTGGATGGGAGAAGGTTTCTCGAAACCTAACTCAGTGATGGCATTAACAACTTCATGACGGATTCCCAGTTCTAAAAATGGGTTCATGAAATAAAATATACAATAGGCATTATTGCCTAAGGCGGTGCAAAGGTACGAATATTTTTTCGATATATAATCTTGTTGCACTTTTTTGAGGAAGTTTTTTCGGTTTTTCTTTCGTTTTCAGTGGCTTACGTGAAAATACACAATGAAGGTGGGGGAGTTCGCGATAGGAGTGGCTTGTCTTTTGTCGCCAGATGAAATGGTATTTTGTGCTTTTTCAGCACCAACGTAAATTTCTGTCGCGGGGCCGGAAGTCTTTCAAATTTTTCGTAGGTTTGACATCACATACATCAATATTAAACCTTAATTCTGAACCTATGTGGTATAAGAAGTCAATTTCAAAACTGATATCAGAAGCAGAACAGAGTGGAGAAGGCACCTTAAAGCGCACCCTCAGCAGCTCGGGGCTCGTTGCGCTGGGGATAGGCGCGATTGTTGGCGCAGGTTTGTTTTCGCTCACCGGTATAGCGGCAGCTGATCACGCCGGTCCGGCCGTCGTGTTGTCCTTTGTTATCGCCGCTATTGGCTGTGCTTTTGCTGGACTTTGTTATGCAGAGTTTGCATCCATGATACCGGTTGCGGGAAGTGCCTATACTTATTCCTACGCGACGATGGGCGAATTCATGGCGTGGATCATCGGTTGGGATCTTGTATTGGAGTATGCATTAGCATCAGCCACTGTTGCGGTAAGTTGGGCACAATATGTAAACGAGTTGTTAACACAGATAGGTTACCCGCTGCCGCCTCATTTATTGGCTGGCCCTTGGGAAGGGGGCGTGATCAATTTACCGGCCATTGTTATCGTTTGTTTGCTTTCCCTGCTGTTAATGCGAGGAACGCAGGAATCATCGCTTGTCAATAATATACTGGTGATTCTAAAGGTGAGCGTGGTGTTGCTGTTTATTGTATTGGGGTGGGGGTTTATCGACCCTGCAAACCATACCCCTTTCATTCCTGTAAATGAAGGGGAGCAGCTCCTGAAAGAGGGGAAAATAGGGGTGTTTGATTTTTTCAACGAAGGGTATTTTGGTCATTATGGGATCAGTGGTGTGTTGCGAGCAGCTGGAGTCGTCTTTTTTGCATTCATCGGTTTTGATGCCGTGAGTACGGCTGCGCAAGAAGCGGTCAATCCAAAAAAGGGGATGCCGATTGGTATCATTGGTTCGCTTATTATTTGCACCATTCTTTATGTGCTATTCTCCCATGTCATGACCGGTTTAGCTCCGTATACGGCATTTAGTGGAGATGCCAAGCCTGTAGCAACGGCCTTCGAACGTACGGGGTATCATTTTTTAAACACGGCGATGATAGTCACCATTATTGCCGGCTACACATCTGTTATTTTGGTCATGTTGTTGGGACAAAGCCGAGTTTTCTACTCGATGAGTAAAGACGGTTTGTTACCGAAGATGTTTTCGACTTTGTCGAAGCGGCAAACCCCATGGAAAACAAACCTGGTATTTATGGTGTTTGTGAGTTTGTTTGCTGGATTTGTACCGGTATCGGATCTAGGGCATATGGTCAGTATCGGAACCCTGTTTGCATTCAGTTTAGTCTGCATTGGTGTATTGGTGCTGCGCAAAACAGACCCGCATGCAAATCGCCCATTTAGGACACCTTGGGTGCCTTTAATTCCGGTTTTGGGCATTTTAGTGTGTGTGTTGATGATGGCATCATTGCCGATAGAAAGCTGGGAACGGTTGGGTATCTGGATGGCGATCGGTGTCGTTATCTATTTCCTATACGGTCATAAACATTCGCTATTGCGCAAGGAGAGGGAGGCGGAAAAGAAGCAATCTCAGAACGATTAACGTGAATTACCGATAGTAAAAACGGGCTGATCAACTGATCAGCCCGTTTTTTGTAGGCGGCGTTTGGATTTCCTCAGTATGGCAAAGTGTCAACTGGGTATCGTGTAGATTGTCCCGTACATCGCTCGCCGTTTGATGGTAGCACTGTTTTCACGGTTTAGTAAAGCGTGAACTCAACGCGACGGTTTTGCTGACGACCTTCTGCATTGGCATTCGATGCAATGGGCTGCGTCGGGCCATAACCGGTAGCCTCTATACGAGAAGCGTTTGCGCCTTTAGATACTAGGTAAGTTTTGACCGCTTCAGCTCGTTCTTTAGATAAACGCATATTAAGTTGCATTGAGCCGGTATTATCGGTATGTCCCGCTAATTTTAAGCTGAAGTTTTTCTCAATGAGTAAAGCAGCTACTTTGTTTAGTGATTCGTAAGAACTAGGACGAATTGTGGCTTTGCTCAAATCAAACTCTAAGTTTTTAATGGCCTCATCCACCACTTTCCGGTCTTCTTCGGTGACCACGATTTTTTCGACCACCTTAGTTTCGTGTTTCATCTCAGGCAATGGGCAACCAGCACCATCGACTTTAACGCCTTCGGGTGTGTCGGGGCACTTGTCAAATTTGTTGGCCACTCCGTCGCCATCCGCATCGCCAAGCTCGTCATGAAGAGTGGTGAGTTCCGAACGCAGCTGTTCGTTTGCCGCGATAAGCCCATCTCGTTCTGCAACCAACTCGTCGTAGCGCGCGGTCATGGTTGCTACCGGGTTCGAGTTGCCTAAATAAGGCTTGTTGCGATCGCCGAGTGCAATTTCTAAGCCGGCGTGTGCGTAGGAAAATAGATCGTTCTTATATTGCCCGCCCCGGATACCGTCTAAATTCTGATTCGCCCAGTTGAGTTGGTAACCCAGGTCAATATTTATGCCCTTAGCAACTGCGAATTTGAAGCCAGCATCCACCGGTACAAATAGTTTGGTCTCCGAGTCAGCTGTGGTTGAAATATCGTCAACGGAAACCGTTGTTTCGTAGTTTAATGCCCCCAGACCTATAGCAAAGTAAGGTTTTACAATTCCGTTGAAAAAACGCCAGCTTGTGTTTCCCAATGTGAATTCAGCGGACAGAGCGGCTGACCAAGGGGTTTTGGTTTCGAATTCGGATACCATCGATGCACCAGCCTCCGGGTTTACGCCGCTGATTTTACCGCCTAGATATTGCAGTTTCAATCCGAATGCAGGGGTGAGTTGATTTTTCACATATGCACTGTAGCCTACGTGATGATTCATTTCTTCAAATCCCGCACGATTGAAGCCGAAAATATTCGATTGATTGAGTACGCCCGCTCCAAATCCGACCGACCAAGTACGGTATTCCGTCACAGGTCCCAGCGGAGTGGTTCCTTCTACTGTCGAGGCTGCTGTTTGTGCTGCAGCGGCCGTGGTGATGCTTAATGCTACGGCGAGTGCGCTAAATTTCTGGAAATACGTTGTTTTCATATAAGTTAATGTTTAAGCAGTCAATGGGCAATTTTATTGCCAGAGTGTAATGAAGGGCTTATCTCTGTTCAATCTTGCAGATTTTTGTAGTTATTTCTTGATTAATACGCGAGCAAAAAAAGTGGGGATCCGCATAGAAAAGGCCAGTTTTTTCACCACGTTGGGCTGAATAAGTTTTCGGAAGATGTTTTTCCGGCTTTTTGTGATGACTAAGAAATCAACGTGTTCGTCTATGAGTGCGGCAGTGATCGCGTCAGGTAAGCTTTCTTTTTGATGCGCAAAGAGTGTTTGCGGTTTAATGACGTAGGAAATGTCGGAAAGGCCGATCTCTGTCTCAATACGTTCAATCCAGCGCTTAAATTCGTCGTCCAGTTCGTTAATCGCGCGGTCGTTGAGGTTGACGTGTATCAAAATCAGGTGATAGTCGTCATTCAGTAACGGGCGTGCCTGTTCCAAAGCTGATAACTCTGCCTCCTTGAAGTTACACAACAAGCCCACGTGTTTTTTGTCAAATTTTTGGGAGCTCTTTGGTACGGCCAGCACCGGCGTTGTGGTGTTGAGTATCGTGTCATACGTGTTGCTGCCTATGAATAAAGCCTCAAGTCCAGAGGCTCCATCCGTTCCCATTACGACGGCATCATACGGCGTTTGGTTCGTCAGTGATTTGATCTCTTCATAAAGGTTCCCATTTCGAAATAACGCTTGGGTAGATATGCCGGGGAATTCCTGGCTTAACCAATTTATAGTTCGTTCCATTTGCTCTTCCGCCTCTGGGACACGCGGATCATTCAGCGTCGCCTCCTCTTGGTTGTTAAGGTACGAGTTCGAATGCCATGAAAATACATGTACAAGGTCGATGGATTGTCCGTTGGCTGTAGCAATCTGGCAGGCGTAACGGATGGCATTTTCCGAATATTCGGAAAAATCAATAGGTATTAATAGTTTGCTCATCTTGTCAGTTTTTAGATTATATTTTATCAAAAAACGCCGGTTTTTTTAGTTCCAAAGCAATGGCTTTAGAGACAGACGGTTTGAATAATCGTTGGAAAAATGTTTTTCTACTTGGTGTGATTAGGATCAAATCGGGGTTGAGTTCTTCTACCGCTTTTCCTACAATTTCCGGTATGGTGTCGAGATCTTCGTCTCCCGGTTGTAAGTGTTCTGCGAACGTGTCTACCTGCTCAATAGAGCCCATTTCTCGAATGTTGTAGGCCCAGGAGTCGAGCGTATCATTTATTAGCGAGTGTTTCTGTTCTTGGAACACATGTACAATGGTCAGTTGCTGCGGTGGGCCAAGTAGGTTCTGGAATTCGCGGAGTGTATCCAGTTCTTCTGCTTTAAAATTCGTGAGTAGTGCCGCTTTACGCAAGCTGAAATTGAAATCACCGTCTGGCACTACAATGACTGGAACAGCGGACTTTGAGGCAACGGCCACTGTCGCGCTTCCCCAGTATAAGGATTTCGATTGGCTCGCGCCCGAAGCCCCCATGATAATGATCGCGAATTTCCCGGTGTTGGATAATGCACTTAATTTATCGATGATCAGTCCGCGAGCGCATTCCCATGTAATATGTATGGACGGATTTTTTTTTAGCAAGGTCTGACGCAAGTCTTGAATTTGCTCATCGGCCAAATTCGTGGATTTCTCTTGGGGGGCGTCGGTGCCATTCCCGCCCACAGAATTAACCGTATAACAATGCAACAAGTGCATGTCGTATCCGGTCACTTCAGCGATCTGTGCGGCATAGTAGCAAGCCCTTTCTGCATTTGGAGAGAAATCAGTAGGGACGATGATGGTTTTATTCATAAGATTTTTGCTAAAAGTTGTGCTTATGTAAATTTAGTAAAAATCTGCCTCAAATTCACAAAAAAAGACTTTATCGAGCCGATTCTTCGTCAATTTTGGTTAAGTTTGTTGCTGGTAAAAACTGAGAAATATTGATGACTAGTAGAGCTATACGGCAAACATTTTTAGATTTTTTTAAAGACCGTGAACATCAGGTAGTCCCTTCGGCCCCTGTGGTGGTGAAAAACGATCCGACGTTGATGTTTACCAACGCAGGTATGAATCAGTTTAAAGCACTGTTTCTGGGCGAGGAAGCCGTCAAATATCCGCGTATTACGGATACGCAGCGTTGTCTAAGAGTGTCCGGTAAACATAACGATTTGGAAGAGGTAGGAATCGATACCTATCACCATACGCTTTTCGAAATGTTAGGGAACTGGTCGTTTGGTGACTATTTTAAAACAGAAGCCATTCAATGGTCGTGGGAGCTGCTGACGGATGTGTTCGGACTGGAAAAGGACCGTCTTTATGTCACCGTTTTCGAGGGAGACGAGGCTGATAATCTGGTTATGGATCAGGAAGCCTACGCCATCTGGACGAATTTGATCCAAGAGGAACGAATTTTAAAAGGTAATAAAAAAGATAATTTTTGGGAAATGGGGGAGACCGGCCCCTGTGGACCTGCTTCAGAAATACATTACGATATGCGTTCCGATGCGGAACGGGAGCGCGTGTCCGGAGCAGCGCTCGTCAATCAAGACGATCCTCAAGTGATTGAAATCTGGAACCTCGTGTTCATGCAATTTAATCGACTCAAGGACGGCACCTTAGTGGAGCTTCCTGCTCAGCATGTGGATACGGGAATGGGGTTTGAACGTTTAGTTCGTGCCATACAGAAGAAAACATCAAATTACGATACGGATGTGTTCCAGCCTTTGATTCAGTTTATAGCGGACAAATCTCAAATCAGGTACGGTCAAAATGAAAAGACAGATATCGCTATGCGCGTACTTGCCGATCACATTCGTGCAGTCAGTTTTGCAATAGCCGATGGTCAGTTGCCCTCGAATAATAAAGCGGGCTACGTGATTCGCCGTATCCTTCGCCGTGCGGTACGCTATGCGTATACATTTCTTGATTTTAAAACGCCTTTTTTCCATGAATTGGTACCGGTATTAGCTGAACAGTTTAAAGGTGTTTTTGATGAGCTCTATCAACAGCGAGATTTTATTGAAAAGGTAGTGTTAGAGGAGGAAGTGTCGTTTTTACGTACCTTAACACAAGGTATACAGCGATTTGACGCCTATGCCAATGCGCACCAATCGATAGCAGGAGACTTTGCTTTTGAACTGTTCGATACCTTTGGTTTTCCAGTGGATCTGACGGATTTGCTTGCACGTGAAAAAGGATTGAGCGTTGATATGGTTGGTTTCGAGGCCGCGCTACAGCAGCAAAAAGATCGCTCTCGTGCAGCCTCATCGGTCGACACTGGAGACTGGATTGTTGTCGCAGATGGCGACGGAAGTTTTGTAGGATACGATACCTTAAAAACCACCACGGAGATTCTGAAGTACCGAAAAGTATCCAGTAAAGGGAAAGAGCAATATCAGATCGTGTTGGCGGAAACGCCCTTTTATGCAGAGGGTGGCGGGCAGATAGGCGACCAGGGCATCCTTCGATCGATAACGAGAAATGAAATCATTCGCGTATTAGATACTAAAAAAGAGAATGGAATTTTCGTTCATTTAGTGGATCAACTCCCGCTTCGTATGGATGAACCTGTGGAAGCCACGGTGGACGAGCAGCGGCGCAGAGATACTCAAGCCAATCACACGGCTACCCATTTGCTTCATGCCGCTCTTCGAGAGGTGCTTGGTGACCATGTATCCCAAAAAGGATCATTGGTGGGGCCCGGTTCACTACGATTTGACTTTTCGCATTTCTCCAAGGTCAGTGATCAGGAGATTCGCATATTAGAGGAAAAGGTCAACGCGAAGATCCGGGAGAACATTCTGCTTAAGGAAGAGCGAAACGTACCGTATCAACAGGCTATTGACTCCGGCGTTACTGCATTATTTGGGGAGAAATATGGTGAATTTGTTCGTGTCATTACCTTCGATGACGCCTTTTCGAAGGAGCTTTGTGGAGGAACGCATGTACAGTCCACCGGTCAAATCGGATTTTTCAAAATCATATCTGAATCTGCCGTTGCGGCAGGTGTGAGACGTATTGAAGCGGTGAGTGGCAAACGCGCGGAAGAGGTGATTCAAGAGCATTTCCAGTTGTTGGACAATTTGAGAAAACTAATGAATAATCCCAAGGATTTTGTGTCGGCCTTATCTAAGGTAATTGGCGAAAATTCAGATTTAAAAAAGGAAATTGATCACCTAATTGCGGAGAAAGCGACTAATCTTCGAGATGACATCAAGCAGAAATTAGAGAAAATCGGTGACATTAATTTCGTGGCCACGACGGTGAATCTACCGAGTGTAGATGCTGTGAAAACGTTAGCATTTGCACTAAAAGGGAGTGTAGATAATCTCTTTTTAGTACTCGGTGCGACGATTGGTGGAAAGCCCAACATTACGGTTATGATTTCTGATGAATTGGCGAAGAGTCGTGGACTTCACGCCGGAAATATAGTAAAAACCTTGGCAAAAGAGATACAAGGTGGTGGTGGAGGTCAACCGTTTTTTGCCACAGCTGGTGGAAAAAATGCAGAAGGATTGCCAAAGGCTATTGCATTAGCTAGAGATTTTGTAACAACATGAAAATGATAAACGGATTGAAAATTGGAAGCTGGATTTCGGCTATCGTATTGATGCTGAGTGCTTGTTCTGACTCGGATACGATTCAGGTACAGGGAACCATTGATAATCCAGGAAATGTAAAGGTCGTTTCGTTTTATGAGGGAGAGCGGAAGTTGGATTCGACTTTTATTGGTGACGGGAATCGATTTAAATTTGAGCGGCCCGCCACGCAAGAACGCTTATTGACGCTGGAAGTTGGCAATAATCGTTATCCATTGATATTGGAGCCGGGACAACCCGCAAGTTTTAACGTGAATTTACATGAGCCGACGGATTATCAGGTTGGCGGCTCCGAGTTGTCCATCCAGTTGAAGGAATTTGCAGCGTACAAAGAGCGGATCGATTTCGTAAGGGATTCGCTACAATTGGCGTTTTCGAAAGCAACAACGGATTTGGATGCCAATGGTATCCAAAGTTTGCGAGCAGAGATGCTTCAAGAATTTCGGCCGTTTTTTAAAAACTATATTGATCAGGCGGTAGAATTTGCCAGTAGAAACGATAATCTTGCCGGATTCTATGTGATGAGCACCTTGGACCCTGAAATGGCGGAAGCGGAACTCATTGCATATGCTGATCAGATCAGTAATCGATTCGAGACGAATCGCTATGTCAACGAATTCAAGGTCGAGGTAGATAAATTAAGAAAATTGGCTGTAGGTCAGCCTGCTCCAGAAATTGTGGCTTATACACCCGACAATAAAACAGTGCGGCTTTCGGATTTTAAAGGGCAAATTGTACTCGTCGATTTTTGGGCGTCATGGTGTATGCCATGTCGGGAAGAAAACCCAAATATCGTCGCGGCATATAATCGGCATAAAGACGACAATTTTACGGTACTTGGGGTGTCCTTGGACGATAATCCAGGCTCTTGGATGAGAGCAATACAGGAGGATCAGTTGACATGGACAAATATTTCCGATTTACAAGCTTGGAGCTCGCCCTTAATTCTCGACTATCAAATCAAAGGAATTCCCGCATCGTATATTGTCGATGAAAACGGGATGATAATTGCTAAAAATTTAAGAGGTAGTCAGTTGTCCGATTTTCTGGAAAATACGCTAACAAATAACTAAGATTTTCTTAGGTTATCAGGTTGCTTAACAATTTAGTAACATAAAGTTTATGTTATCTTATAATATAGACCCTATCTTCGCTTAAAACAAAGAGTCTATGGCTAGTAATCAAAAAATCTTAGTGGTTGATGATGAACCGGATATTGTAGAATTAATTTCGTATCATTTGACGAAGGAAGGCTATCAGGTTCATACCGCGTCAAATGGAAAAGAGGCGATTAAAACTGCAAAGGAAGTGTTTCCTGATTTAATCATTTTAGATGTAATGATGCCAGAGATGGACGGGATAGAGGCGTGTCGGTTGATGCGATCCATGCCGGAATTTAAGCATATATTCATGGTCTTTCTGACGGCCCGTAGTGAAGAGTACTCCGAAATCGCGGGGTTCCACGTCGGAGCGGATGATTACATTGCTAAACCCATTAAACCTCGAGCGCTAATGAGTCGGATCAATGCGATCCTTCGAAGGAATGCGTCTGATACGATAGAAGATGAGGTGGCCGATCGGTTGGAAATTGTGGATTTGGTTATTGATCGAGATTCCTTTTTGGTGTATCGCGGCGACGAGAAATTTGTGTTGGCAAAAAAAGAGTTCGAGTTGCTCTATTTATTAGCATCAAAACCGAATAAAGTTTTTACCAGAGAGCAGATATTAAAAGCGATTTGGGAGGATTCAGTAGTCGTGACCAATCGCACTATAGATGTTCATATTCGAAAATTACGAGAAAAGATTGGGGATCATTATGTGACGACAGTGAAAGGCGTCGGATACAAATTTGAAGACGAATAGAAAATTATATTTAACGAGAAACCGGACTTGGTCCGGTTTTTGTTTTTAGACGCACGCAATCGATTGCGTTAGCAGTTTGAAGACGATTGTGCCGCGATGGCCAGATCGTTTTCGATACGATGTGGAGGCAATAAGCGATCAACACGCTGTCTCCGCCTCTTTGCATTAGATTTACTAACTAAACTATAATATATATATGTGTGGAATCGTCGGTTACACCGGAAAACGTCAGGCTTACCCAATTGTCATAGACGGCTTAAAAAAATTAGAATATCGAGGCTACGATAGTGCAGGGATCGCCTTACAGCAGGACGATCAACTTACGCTCTACAAAAAAGCAGGGAAGGTCAAGGATTTAGAACACTTTATTGGCGAGCGATCGACCGATGGTCTGACCGCTATAGGTCATACGCGCTGGGCGACTCACGGGGAACCTTCAGATCACAACGCACATCCACACCTTTCTCAATCGGGCCAACTGGCCATGATTCACAATGGAATTATTGAAAACTACGCACAATTAAAAAGTGAATTGGAGAAAGAGGGCTACCGTTTCAAATCCGAGACCGATTCGGAGGTACTTCTGAATTTCATTGACGATATCCGATTAAAAAATCAATGCGGTTTAGAGGAGGCGATTCGGATTGCATTGAAACGAGTGACCGGGGCGTATGTGATTTTGTTGATCGACGAAAGTCAACCACAAACTATTTTTGCAGCCCGTAAAGGTAGCCCACTGGTGATTGGGATCGGTGCTGATGAACATTTTTTGGGTTCAGACGCCTCGCCCATGCTAGCGTACACTAAGGAAGTGGTCTATATCAATGACTATGAATTGGCTATTGTACGTCCCGACGAGTTGGTGTTGAAGAATTTAGGGAATGAGCGCATTACCCCTTATGTACAGAAATTAGATCTAGAACTTGCAGCAATCGAAAAGGGCGGTTATGATCATTTTATGTTGAAGGAAATTTTTGAACAACCTTTGACGATCGCCGATTCGTTTCGCGGAAGACTAGACGCCGCGGAAGCCCGCATCGTGCTCAGTGGGATAGACGCTATCGAAGAGAAGCTTTTAAACGCGAGACGAATTATCATTGTAGCCTGTGGGACCAGTTGGCATGCAGGCTTGGTGGCCGAATATGTTATTGAAGAATTGTGTAGGATTAATGTTGAAGTAGAGTATGCCTCGGAGTTCCGCTACCGAAATCCGGTGATTTCATCGGACGATGTAATCGTTGCGATATCACAGAGTGGAGAAACAGCCGACACATTGGTCGCGCTTGAGCGCGCTAAGGAGCAAGGAGCCACGATATTCGGTGTGGTGAACGTAGTCGGTTCATCAATTTCCAGAATAGCACATGCAGGCTGTTATACCCATGCTGGTCCCGAGATCGGGGTGGCCAGTACAAAAGCGTACACGGCCCAACTTACCGTTTTGATGTTGATTGCATTGAAACTTGCAAAAGCAAAAGGCACGATCACACCAGAGCGATTTAAGGAGCTCTGTCAGGAGTTGGATGCCATTCCCAATAAGGTACAACAGGTGTTGAAGGATCAAGTTGAGCGGATCAAAGCTATAGCTGAAAAATACAAGGACGCGCGAAGTATGTTGTATTTAGGACGCGGCTATAACTTTCCCACGGCTTTAGAAGGCGCGCTGAAATTGAAGGAAATCTCGTACATCCACGCGGAAGGCTATCCTGCCGCAGAAATGAAGCACGGTCCGATTGCGTTGGTAGATGAAGATTTGCCCGTTGTTTTCGTAGCCAGTAGAGATACGTACCACGAAAAAATTGTTAGTAATATGCAAGAAATAAAAGCGAGAAAAGGGAAGGTTTTAGCCGTGGTGACGGAAGGAGATGAAATAACCCCGAACATTGCTGATGAGGTCATTTGGGTGCCCCAAACGGACGAACTTATTGCGCCCTTGCTCACGGTGGTCCCTCTGCAATTATTATCGTATTATATCGGTGTGTACCGCGGATTAGACGTGGATAGACCGAGAAATTTGGCTAAATCTGTCACCGTTGAATAAAATCTTAACATGGGATACATTAATAAGCATCCATTACAAAAAATAGGCTACGACTTCATTCCCGCAGCCTATTTACCTGAGGGAAAAGATGAATATTACCTGCGAGACAAACAACAGACAACCCACAAACAGTATCGCCAATTAACCGTCGAAGAAATTCAGATTCTGGAAATGAATCACAATGAATCAACCGATTGGAGCGATGTGTGGGTCACTGACAAGTTTTTGCCGAACCAGATTAAACGGTCCAAATTTTTCGGTTTGATTCGAATCGGCGATATGGAAGAAGTTTATTTGGAATACCGGGACATCCGTGTGCTCTCGGGGATCTACAATTCCCAAATTATTAGCAGCGACTTAGGGGACTGCGTCGCTCTTCATCAGGTGCGCTACATGGCTCATTTTATAATCGGTAACGAGGTCATTTTATTGAATGTTAATGAAATGGAAACCAGCTCGAATGCCAAATTTGGGAATGGAATTCTCAAAGATGGGGACGAGGAGAAAAGTCGCATTTATTTAGAGCTGTGTAACGAAAATGGCGGGCGGTCGGTATTGCCGTTTGATGGGATGCAGGCAGCCGATGTGTATATATGGACGAGGAATCGCGATGACCAAAAACTCCAGCAGCGATTCTGGGAGATCACCAATTCGGGCTTTTCGACCGCGCGAGGTTATTATAGCGAAATCGGTGACCGCACGGTGATTAAAAACTCCCATACCTTTAAGAACGTTAAAATTGGATCCGATGCGTACATTAAGGGCATCAGTAAATTAAAGAACCTCACGATTAAATCAACCGCTGCGGCTTATACTCAGATCGGTGAGGGGTGTGAATTGGTCAACGGTATTATTGGTTACGGATGTCGGGTGTTTTACGGAGTGAAAGCGGTGCGCTTCATTTTGTCATCCTACTCGCAACTTAAATATGGGGCTCGTTTGATCAATTCTTTTTTAGGAGATAACTCGACCATATCGTGCTGTGAAGTCTTGAACTCATTGATTTTTCCTGCGCATGAGCAACATCATAACAACTCCTTTTTATGTGCATCCTTGGTGAAGGGACAGAGTAACATGGCGGCCGGGGCGACGGTCGGATCGAATCACAATTCCCGAGGAGCAGACGGTGAGATTATTGCTGGAAGAGGATTTTGGCCAGGGCTCTGTGTGAGTTTGAAACACAACTCGAGATTTGCCTCCTACACCCTCATTGTCAAAGGGGACTTTCTGCACGAACTGGATATTCGATTTCCTTTTTCATTGGTGAGTAACGATGTCACGAATGATCGCTTGATTGTGTTACCTGGGTATTGGTTTTTGTACAACATGTACGCGCTGATGCGAAACACCAATAAATTTTTAAGCCGAGATAAACGATCATTTAAGAATCAATATTTTGAATACGAAATTCTTGCACCGGATACCGTTAACGAGATGTTTACTGGGCTTCGGGAGATCGAACGGGCCGTGTCGAAACAGGTTGGCGCCAATGCGGTACACGAGTGGTTGCACAGTTCAGAAAGATCAGCGTTGGAGATTTTACTGGATAATGCAGAATTTTCTAAACGTGAGGTGGTCTTGCTAAAACCCAGGGAATCGTATCGTCTTTTTGTACGGTTGATTCGCTACTATGCGGTGTGTCAGGTTATTGACCAAATTGATGCCGACCGGATCGCTTTACAAATCGAACAATGGCGTAGCGAAAAATTCGTCCGATATGGATTTGAAAATGTAGGGGGACAACTGATCCCGTCCTGCAAACTTGAGCAGCTCCTAGCGGACATCAAAACGAAACGTTTACATTCATGGAATGAAATTCACCAAAGATACCATCAGTTGAGCGCCGAGTACCGAGAAGATAAACTCCATCACAGCTTGGCCGCTTTGGCGGAGGTAACCGACCGTACTCCGAAAACATGGGATCGTGAGTTTTGGCATGAGTTGTTTGACGAAGCATTATCGACTAAGAAGTGGATATGCGAGGAAATATACCACTCGCGTAACAAAGATTACCACAACCCTTTCCGGGCGATGGTCTATGAATCGGTCGAAGAGATGGAACAGGTCATCGGAAAAATTGAAGATAACGGCTTTATCAAGATACAAAAGCAAGAATTTGAGCAGTTTCAAAATCGCATCACAACCATCAAGAACCAGTTATAGATTATGTCGGATGCGAGTGCAAACAAACAGCCAAGGCGAATAACCTTGGCTGTTTGCATTTAACTGAATAAATCTAGCTCGTGTGCTGACTAATCCAATTCCTTTATTTTGATGCTACGGAACGCTACGGCATCGCCGTGATCTTGGATGAGGATATGGCCTCGTTCGGCTTCACCAAAATTTGTCCAATCTTTATATTTACTGCCGGCGACTAGATTTCGAAACGCTTCCGATCCGCGCTCAAACTCCAACATTTTGAAGCCATTTAGAAAATAAGTCACCTGATTATCTGAGGTAGAAACGATCCTTCCTCGATTCCATTCCCCAATGGGCAGGCGAGGACGCGGATTCCGATCAGAGGTGATCAAATCATAGAGTGACGCTAATGTTCGATTGCCGTCCTTTCCGAGTTTGGCGTCTGGATGGAGATCGTCGTCCAAAATTTGATATTCTGGACCGATTGCCGATCCGTCGGTTTGTTCATCGAGGGTGACGTAATATTTAATACCTGAGTTCGCGCCAGGCGTCAATTTGAACTCAAAGGACAAATCAAATGCGCCGTATTGATTCTCGGTAACGATGTCCCCTCCGTTAGTGGATTCTCCCCCATCTGCTTTCAATACCTCAATAACGCCATTGTCAATATGCCATCCCTGTGCTGGGAATTCAGGACCTTTCGCGCTTCTCCATCCCTTGGCGGTCTTTCCGTCGAAAAGTAGGGCGTAACCCGCTTTGGACTCCGCGTCGGATAAGTCATTAGCGTTGGTGTTGACGATGTAGATGTCACTGGGGAAGTCTTGAGGTTCAAGGTTTTCAGTCTGAATTTGAATGTTTTTAAAGAACACGCGTTTTCCGTCTAGTGAATCAGGAATGCTATGCACTTGCAGGGCGATAAAACCCGAGCTGTCTAACGAGTCGATGACATACGCGGCCGGAACCCCGTTGACCCAAGTTCTCGTCTGGTTACCGATTGACTCAATTCTATAATGATTGAACTCATCGGGTTTATACGCCGATTTTGCCGCAGGGTTCAAGTCTAGTGGATACAGCCATTCGCGGCGCCCTTCATCATAAATACCACCGGTCCATGCGCGGTCCGTCGGATCTACGTCGAGCTGTCTGCCGTACACCCGGCCCGCTCCGTTATTCGCTTCGGGGTCAAAATGACTTCTAATCTGTACGCCGGAGTTACTGGTGTTGGCTTCCAGTTTAATGTCCAACTCGAGTATGAAATCTCCATACTCCTTTTCCGTTACTAAGAAACTGTTGGGACTGTTCTTTCTCATGACACCGACAATCGCATCGTCCTCCACTAAAAAATCCGCTTGACCCGTCAGTTGTTTCCATCCGGATAGGTCTTGGCCATTAAATAACGGAGTCTCATTCGATGGATTGTTTTCTTGGGTGCAGGAGCTCATGCAAGTCGCAAATATTAAGAACGCGGTAGCTGATTGTGTTAAATGGGAGCGAAAATTCATTTTCATGTCTAGTCTTTGGTGTTATGATAGGTTTATTGGATATATTCATCCGTAATCGTCAGTGAATTTAGGATTTTTTTTTAATTTTAAGGATACGATCAATAAATCTTTAATAAACCTAACAATAGATAAATGAATCATTATTTTTCGCGAAGAAGTTTTTTGAAAAAATCGATCATAGCGGGAGGGGCAGTTTCTTTGGCCAGCAGTCCGCTAAGAAATTTCGCCATGGCGCGTCCGAATGAACGCGTAAACCTAGCTGTAGTTGGTATAGGCAATCGGGCGGGTGAGATTTTGATGGAGTTTCATAAGACCGGCCTATGTAATGTGGTCGCTTTATGTGACGTCGACATGGGAGCAGAGCATACGCAAGCCGTACTAAAGAAATTTCCTGATGTTCCTCGTTTCCAGGATTTCAGAGAAATGTTTGATAAAATGGGCAATCAGATTGATGCGGTATCCGTCGGCGTGCCGGATTTTTCTCATTTTCCCGTGACGATGATGGCTCTAGACCTTGGTAAACATGTCTACGTAGAAAAACCAATGGCACGTACGTTCCTTGAGGTGGAGCTGATGATGAAAAAGGCAGCCAAAAACCCTAAGCTGGCGACGCAGATGGGAAATCAAGGACATTCAGAAGCAAACTATTTCCAATTTAAAGCGTGGAAAGAGGCCGGTATAATTAAGGATGTTCATCAGATTGTAGGTCACATGAATATGCCTCGAAGATGGCACGGCTGGGATGTGAACATACAGCGGTTCCCAGCGGAAGAAGCACGACCCAGCACCTTGGACTGGGAGTTGTGGCAAATGCAGACTTTAGGTCATGATTACAACAAAGATTTCGTAAATGGACAATGGCGGTGCTGGTTTGATTTTGGGATGGGCGCATTAGGCGACTGGGGTGCCCACATTTTTGATACCGCACATGAATTCCTAGATTTGGGACTTCCCCATGAAATCAGTGCAGAAATGCTCGAAGGACACAATTCCTTCTTCTTCCCTATGTCTTCTACACTTAAATTTAGTTTCCCTAAGCGTAAGCGAATGCCCGCGGTCGATGTCTGGTGGTACGATGGTCTGGACAATTTGCCGCCCATCCCGGAAGGTTATGGTGTATCCGGTTTGGACCCTAACATCCCGGCGCCTAGTACAGGAGAGTTGGAGCCGGCATCCCTAAACCCGGGAAAGATTATTTACGGGAAAGACTTGACATTTAAGGGCGGTTCTCACGGCAGTACCTTATCGATTATTCCGGAGGACAAAGCGAAAGACATGGCTTCCAGCCTACCTGATGTCCCAGAGTCTACGTCAAATCACTTCGCCAACTTCTTGAAAGCCTGTAAAGGCGAGGAAGCCACGCGTTCTCCATTTTCTGTGGCAGGGCCATTGAGTCAAATGTTCTGTTTAGGAGTGTTAGCGCAACGTTTAAATACAAAATTGGAGTTTGATCGTGATAAAAAAGAAATTATAAATGATAAGTTTGCAAACGCATTGTTAGTCGGGCCACCGCCGAAAAAAGGTTGGGAGCAGTACTATCAGGTTTAAAAGAGAATCACACCATAAAACACAATAAAAATGATAAAACAATTTGCGTTTGGAATCGCTTTAACGGGTATGTTAGGAATGAGTATGACTTCGTGTCAAAATAATCAGCAGGAGAACCAACAAAATGCCACTGAGGAAGTGGAACATAACCCCGCTTCACAGACTATTCCAGAGGAATCAAAAGATCTGTTAGGACGTTGGGATCTTACCGTGGATAAAGAAGGTAATCAGGTGCCATCCTGGTTAGAGATTAAGCTGTCTGGTTTTACAACCTTGGTCGGAGCATGGGTTGGAGACACCGGTAGCAATAGACCCATTTCGCACATTAAACTTCAAGACGGGAAGTTTTCATTTGCCATCCCACCACAATGGGAAGGAGGAGAAGGTGATGTAGTGATTGAAGGATCACTAAATGGCAATACATTATCCGGAACGGTAACGAGCAATAAAGGCGAGACCTACAGTTTCACTGGTGAACGTGCACCCTATCTTACCCGAGATAGTGAGCCGGAATGGGGAGATCCGATCGAGCTTTTTAACGGTCAGGACCTAACCGGTTGGACGCCATCCACCGATGACGGCAATTGGAAGGTAGAAGACGGTGTTTTAACAAATCAAGAAGCTGGAGCAAACTTGATCAGTGAGCAAAGTTTTGAGGATTTTAAATTACATGCAGAATTTAAATATCCCGAAGGTAGTAACTCGGGAATCTACTTACGTGGACGTTATGAAGTGCAGATTGAAGATTCACCGACAGACCGCCATCCTGGGACGCTATATTTCGGTGCGGTGTACGGCTTTTTATCGCCAAACCAAATGGCAAATAAGGGAGCAGGAGAGTGGCAGGACATCGACATTACTTTAGTGGGCCGTTTAGTGACCATTACGATTAACGGTAAAACGGTGATCAGTAAGCAAGAAATCCCCGGTATTACCGGCGGCGCATTGGATAGTAAAGAAGGAGAGCCGGGGCCGATTTACCTGCAGGGGGACCACGGGCCGATTTCGTTTAGAAATATAACCGTTACGCCAGCAAAATAATAGAAGAGCCTGAAAAGGCTCTTTTTTTGTAAGCTTAAAAAGCATACGTGGGGATATCTAATGGGGCTGCCGACGACCTATATCCGCCATCAGACAGGGCGTTCGTGTTGTATACTAGAGCGCAAGTATAACAATGACCACGTCGGGATTGCAGTATGAAGGGTGAAAGTGCGCTACCAGACCATCTGCTTGATAGCTGCGTAGCTCGCTATATACAACGTCGCGCAATACGCCTCGCCCCCTGCCGTGAATGAAGTGGATTTCAGGATACTCCCAATAAATAGCAGCATCCAGTTGTTCACGCAGATGATCAATGGATTCGCGTAGTAATTCATCGGCTTGGTAATCCTCCCAGTTATCGAGGAATGTTTCAGCGTGCAAGTCAACGACGCGTTTGGGTTTGGGTAAGGATCGGCTCATAGTTATGGGAACTTAGATCAGCGGATGAAAGGGATCTTTCCGAATGTGTTCCAGTTTAAGCAAAAATAGCTCGGCCATCTTATGTGCACGAAATCGAGCTTCATCGGCAATTGGGCCGGAAAATAATCGGTCTAAATTTTTTTCAAAAAGCAAGACCCAACGATCGAAATGCTCCCGTTGGATAGGAAGTTGTGCGTGTGGAGGGAATGGACGACCTTGATACGTATGGGTTTCCAACAGAATCGTCTGCCAAAAGGTGTACATTTTCTCTAAATGCTCCGGCCAGCGGTTTTGAATCACTCCGTTGAAAATCGGACCAATTAACTCGTCCTTTTGTACCGAGCCATAAAACTCGTTCACCATCAACTTAATATCGTCTAAATTTTGAATGTCTTCCTTCACCGTGTCCATAATATTCCTTATTTACATTAAATTTCTTGTGGGATTAGACCCGGCAACAATCCCTTAGCTTCATCCAATTGTCTGTCTTGTAATAACGAGATATAGGACTCCAATTGTTTATATGTGTCGGAATCAGGCGCAAAATCTTTCAAATACGTGTAGGCCTGTTGGAAGTAGGGGGAGAGCTGTTCACTTTCAATTGCAGGTGTGTTATCCATCCCAATAGTCAGACAAATAAAGTACTTGTCGTACTGTTCTTTTGCCAGGGGTTCTACAGCAGTTCCTCGGGTATTGTGGAGGAATTCTTCCCACCAAATCACCCGTTGCACTAGACTTTCGTAGGGAATGGCTAGTGCAGCATCTTCTGCGAAGCCTTCGAGATTTTCCTTACCCAATTGCTGTAGATAGATCTCTAGAGTCGGTGATACATAGGGATAGAAAGTCTCTTGGACAAAAAATGGATTCAATTCTAACACGAACATGCCTTCGGTTTCACGAACACGGAAACCATTCTCATGAATCTTCCTGTAGGCTTCTTGTAACTCTTCCGGAATATCGGAATTGGTTTCTGTTGCTTCGATTCTAACTAACGGACTATAATCGACACCCTCTTGGAAAACCGATTTATGCGCATTCATGGTCATCATCTCCATATATTCTAAGATCAGTACCACTCCGCTATCGTTCTGTAAGGAATCTGTCTCCTCAAAAAGCTCGAAATAGCGTTCTGTCGCCTTGCCGACACTAGTGATGTCAGTCGAATCTAATGCGAATAAGTAGTCTTCTAACCGCTCGGCGCGTGTTAAAGCGTATTCGGTTGGGGCTTCCAACGTGGCCGGTTCGCGTGTTTGATTTTCGTCGGTGTTTGATACGCAAGCGTAAAAAAGTGGCACAAAAACAAGGTATCGTAGCAAAACTTTCATGTCAATCTCGGAATATGTAAACTTCGTTGAAGGGGCATTCCCAATAGACACAAATATCGGAATTATTATTGGTGCATAAGAAAAAACTTCAGCACCCATGCAAAAGCCGCTGTTTGCTGAAAAATTATTGTGGTGTCATTCAGGTGATTACTGTATTTCTTGTAAATTGTGTTGTAATGTGTGTGCAAACATTGTATATTTGCACCAGTGAAAAAAAGGAGATACCTTTTCGGGGTGTAGCGTAGCCCGGTATCGCGCCACATTTGGGATGTGGAGGTCGTAGGTTCGAATCCTGCCACCCCGACAAAAACCACTGATAATCAGTGGTTTTTTCTATTTTCGGACATATTTCGGACAAAAAGTGTTCTCTATAAATTTTTTTCCTTATCATTTCTTTACCACTTAATTGAGTAACATATGTTACACAAGTATCCGTTTCGGATATTTATATTTGTTAGACTTAGTTTAAAAAGTTATGGAAGAATTATTGTGCAAAACATATGGTGGTATTTTTGAAGAAGAATTGTTAGAAGAGATTATTCATGTTTCGAAGGCTGTCGAATTCAAAGAAGGTGATGTATTGATTGATTACAATCAGTATATT
>DXCW01000077.1 GCA_019115805.1 Candidatus Sphingobacterium stercorigallinarum | reverse complement strand
GATACGGCTTTTTTATAGGGCGCGTGCAGGACCAGGTCATCACCTACTAAATCACCGAGGCTGATACCGAAAGCAAATCGTTCGGTGTTTTCGATGTCCTGCACTACACCCTTATCAAAATAACCAATTTGATCCATGGTATACGCCTGCGGGTCCCCGAAAACTAGGGCCTTAAAGTTCGTTTTCTCATTGGCGTCTTGGGTCAAGGCGAAATCGATCGATTTCGGTAATTTACCGGTAGGAGCAGTCCCTGGATACTTCAGATCTGGAGAACCCTCAGGTTTATGGATGTAGTAGAACTGTGGGGTATGGTCTTCATCCAAAACATATTGATATCCATTTGGCTTGATGACAAAGTAAACGCTATTCTCCCGAGCTGGAAGTTGATATCTTCCCTTAGCATCTGTTAGCACAACGTCTACGCCGTTACTTACGGCTACCTCTGCGATGCCTTTTTCTCTCGATTCTTTTTTTCCATTTTTATTCTCATCGTTGTAAACAACGCCCTTGGCAAATTCTTGTCCATAGGTGAATTGGGAAAACAAAAGTCCTGCAATAATTGCAAATTTTAATTTCATGTTTGTTTTAGTTTACGATATAAATGCGATTAATCAGTTTTAAAATCATTAGGAGATGAAATATAAAGATAATAGTGTCAAACTTAGCTTCCCTATACATTCAGGATGCTTTTCCCAGACATATTCTTTTATCATCCGGTTGGCGTCTTTTAAATAATTCTCCACGGTACGCCTACTTAATCCTAGTTTTTCGGCGACATCCTCTTTGCTTATCCCTTCAAACCGGCACATGCGGAAGACTTCTCGCTTGCGTTTAGGAAGTTCAGATACGGCCTGATCCAATACGTGCATTTTGAACTCAAAATGTTCTTGCTCAGTCGCGTCGCTTGATGTTTCGCTCCAGTCTATGGGATAGGTGTCAATAAAAACTAAAGAGTTTTTGACTTCATGTCGTAGACGATTCAGTGCCTGGTTATAGCTGACCACAAAAAGCCAGCCTCCGAGCGATCGATCGGTATCGATGCGGTCTCGGTGTTGCCACAAAGTTACAAAGACATCTTGCAGCACCTCGGCAGAGGCTTCAGGGCTGCGCACCAATTTTAAGATATTCGAATGAATGACGCGATGATAGCGCTGGTAGAGGCGAGTAAAGGCCTCAACATCTCCAGCAGCTAAAGCTAAAATATCGCTCAGTTCTTTTTCAAGATCGTCGTTTGCATGCACGTGCACTTTCTTATCGGGTTTGGCTTTTAAATGCACCAAAACTACCCAATTCATACAATTTTGCTAGGCTTATCGGTGTTAAGAAATTATCAATAAAACATTATCTAGAGGTTATAATTTATTGATAATTCGTTAATATAAAAAACAGGGCGATTTGTTCATCAGCGGTGTATTTACCTATAATGAACAAAAGATTAAAAGCGCTAATTTCCTTATTCTGGACCGGTGACTTATCAGCCGAGAAACGCGAACGGTTATGGAAAGAGTTGTCGGAGAACGGTCACGAATTGCGCGAGCGAATGGAGGATGATTTTGGTCACATCGCTGAACCCGAACACTTACATAGTAAAGAAGAATACCAGGCATATTTCCAACAGATACTTGCTCGCACGGCAGGTCAACCGCTCGCCGAAAGAAAAGTGTCGAGACTTTCCGTTTCTCTGGTTATGGCCGCATGCCTATTGCTGTGTTTGGGGGTTGGCTATTTGCTCTGGAAAGACGATCCGCTTGATACCCAAACGACGCAACCGCTCGCTGATCTTCCGGCAGCCGACTCGATAATTGTGTTGCATAACGATGCCGCTGAGTCTCGCCTTTTTTCCTTAAGCGACGGCTCCTCGGTTGAGCTCACACCTGGCAGTAGTGTGCAGCATTCCACGAGTTATGGCCATACTGAGCGCCATATTGAACTGTTGGGTAAGGCGAAGTTTTCGGTAGTTAGCGATTCGCTTCGTCCCTTTATCGTGCACAGCAGCGGCTACACTACGACCGCTTTGGGCACGTCTTTCATTGTCGATGCGCAACAGACCAGTCGGGTGAATATCGAGCTCCTCAGTGGGCGTGTCGTGGTTAGATCTACAGATAAAACACCTTATCCTATCGCTGATCAATACTTGAGTCCTGGTGATCAGGTGGATATCCAGGTTGAGCGATTGGTATTAAAGAGACGCACTAGATCCAGGGCAATACCGAGCCTCGAGCAGCAGTTCGTGTCATCATCTCCCAGTGCGAAGGATCCCTCTCCGCTGAGCGAGGGTTTGCAATTTGAAAACACCCCTTTACCGGAAGTGTTTGAGCAAATTTCCCGGTATAGAGCGGTGCAACTGTTTTACTCACGCGAGCAGCTTGCTCGGAAATATTTTACAGGAGCTTTTTCTAAAGATGACGATTTGGATCAGATGCTAACGATCATCACCCTGATGAATGATCTGACCTATAGAAGAGCATCCGATGGGATACATATTGAGAAGCAGAATGGTGAGCATTAATCCATCCTTTATAACAAACTAAACACATTCACTTAACTTAATTCTTAACATCAAAATGAAGAAAAAAACAAACATTAGGCTTGTCCGTCGACTCGGCTTGCTCATGCTTTCTATCTGGCTGGCCCTGCCCATATTCGCGCAACATCGGGGGCTGTTGAAAGGCATGGTGGTTGATGATCAGGGAAATAAAATACGCGGTGCGACGGTCGAGTTATATGTCGATAAGGACTCTTTGTCTATGCGTCATTCCTCCAATGCCGAAGGTGAATTTCTGTTTGAAAATTTGGAGCGGGGGACTAAATTTCACTTGGCAGTATCCATGCTGGGGTTCCAGCGATCCGGTCAGGAGGTGACCATACAGCCGTCGGGAACGAACTCGATTCTTATCCGGTTGGAACCGATATCTGAGGGTTTGGATGAGGTGGTAGTTGTGGGCTACGGTCAGGTTAAAAAAAGGGATTTGACCGGGGCGGTTTCCTCAGTGAGCGGATCGGATCTCGAAGGGATTCCGGTACAACGAGCCGACCAAATGTTACAGGGGCGTGCGGCGGGTGTCCAAGTGACCTCAACGACTGGAGCACCAGGTGCGGGAACCACCATTCGGATTCGTGGAAACCGTTCAGTAAGCGCTTCTAATGAGCCCTTGTACGTCATTAATGGCATTGTGGGCGCAGGCGATTTAAACACCATTAATCCGGCCGATATCGAAAGCATCGACGTGTTGAAAGATGCATCAGCAGCAGCAATATACGGATCTCGCGCATCAAATGGTGTGATTATCATTACCACAAAACAAGGTAAAGCGGGCAGAGATCGCATCAGCTTTTCTACGAACCATGGTATTTCGAACGTGCCTAAATTGGTGGACATGATGGAAGCAAAAGACTTTGTATCCTTTGTTAACGAAGCTTATATTGACCAGGGGCAGCAACCGCTTTACCCCAATGTAGACTCCGTACTGGCGATTACCGGACCGGTTGGCACCAATTGGCAGGATGAGATTTTCCAAACCGGATCCTATCGTGATTTCAACTTGGCGGTATCTGGAGGAAATGAGAGCTTCACCTACCGGGTTTCTGGTAACCTAGTGGACCAAAAAGGTGTCGTATTAAATTCTTCCTATAAACGCTACCAGGCTAACTTGAATCTAACCAAACAAATTGGTACGCGGCTAAAAATGGGTTTGAACATGAACATCGCAAGATATAAGACTGAACCGAGTTCGAGTGTGAACCTCGGTACTACAGCAGGATGGAAGAGCTCCATGCTGACGTTACCGCCAACCATGCCCGCCAGAAATCCGGACGGTTCCCCATCAAGCTTCAATCCGATCGCTTATTTTGGGGGAGGTACCGTAAACACCTCTTTAGCTTCGGCCGAAATGATTACCGCTTATACTACCTATAATGATTTGCTTGGAAGTGTTTATGCAGATTATGAATTGATGGATGGTTTGAATTTTCGAACCTCATTAGGTGTGAATGTCGGGAATAGCAATTATCACTCCTATGTTCCCTCGTATATGCCTTCCTATGTCGCCAGTGGGGCGGAGTTTGGGAATGCAAATACTGATATTGGCTTTAAGGACTATCTCCTAAATGAAAATACATTGACCTATGACAAACAATTTGGCCAGCACCATTTAAATATCCTGGGTGGATTTACCTACCAAACGACAGAATCCAGTACGGTTGGTTTAGGTGGTGGCGGTTTGACGAACGACATTATTCGTTGGAATAATTTTGCGAGTGTACCGCAGGATCAACGGAACATCCGTTCAGGGCACAGTTTGAACAATCAAGTGTCGTTTATCGGTCGAGTGCAGTATAATTATGCGGATCGATATTATCTAACGGTTACCAATCGCTACGATGGCGCCTCGAACTTTGCGGCCAATAAGAAATGGGGGTATTTCCCATCCTCCGCACTGAAATGGCGGATTTCCGAAGAGAATTTCTTCACAGATCTAAACATTCCCGAGTCGCTAGTAAACGACCTGTCTGTTCGCGTGAGTTACGGCTTGTCGGGGAATCAGGGGATCAGCAATTACCAATCGCTTCCAACTTTATCGACACATGCAAACGGTTACGTTTTTGGTGATGTGCCGACCTTGGGGTATAGGCAAGGAAACATCGCCAACGACGATCTGTCTTGGGAGACGTCGACACAACTGAATGCGGGCTTGGATTTTCAGATGTTCAATGGGCGACTGGACGTGACGGCCAATTATTACAACATGCACACAAAGAATTTGTTGTTGACGGTACAAACGCCTACCCAAACGGGGTACAACAGTCGCTTGATCAATATCGGTAAAACGCGTTCATCTGGGTTTGAGCTCGGAATTCAGGGTGCGATTATCGATAAGCCGAACTTCGGCTGGTCCAGTTCATTGAACTTCAGCACCAACGATCAAGAAGTGACGGACTTAGGTCCTTTGGTTTTAGTTGCGCTGGATAATACCGGCTATGGCGCGACGACAAATTACTTGCAAGTCGGTGTGCCGCTGGGTGCCAACTTTGGTTTAGAGTACGCTGGTGTTTGGCACAGTCAAGAAGAAATCGATGCCGAGCTCGCCAAACCATTGGATGAGCGCCGGTATGTGTCGATTTCGAACTTCTATGTTCCAGGTAAACAGAAATATTACGATTATCATAAAGATGGCGAATTGAATATTGATGACTACCATTATTTGGGTACGCCGAACCCCCCGATTTTTGGCGGATGGGGCAATACTTTTCGTTACAAGAATTTGATGCTGGATGTTTTTCTGCAATACCAACATGGAAGTACGATGTGGAACTCGATGCAGTATTTCACCGGAACGGGACTCTATTTAACCAATCAAATGAGCTATATGAGGGATCGTTGGACACCGGATAATCCGACCTCCGATATTCCAGCGGTAAATTCACGAGACAACATCCCGAGCACGTATTTTCTGCAGAATTCCTCTTTCCTGCGTCTAAAATCCTTGACATTAAATTACGATTTGAGTCAAGCTGTATTTAGACAGATGGATCGAAAACTGAACGTATTTGTGTCGGGGACCAACCTGTTTTTATTGACCAGCTATAATGGCTATGATCCAGAAGTCAATTCGGCCGGTACGAGTTCCACGATACGTGCCAAAGATAACGGAGCTTATCCCAACAGCCGGACCATTTCGATTGGCGCCAGCTTGAATTTTTAATTGCTAACTTTTTTTGAATCATGATAAAAAATAAATATTTGATTTTTCCTCTTTTCGGCCTTGCAGCTTTATTTTCGAGCTGTGAAAAGACCCTCAATGAAGATCCGCAAAGTATTATCGCTCCAGATGCCTTTTTTAAAACAGTAGATCAATGCCGGCAGGCGACAAATGGCGTATATTCGCACCTGCCCGGTATATTTAACCAAACGGGTTTCTGGAGTGTAACGATGGCCGGTACCGACCTGTTTATGAACCATGGAGGCAGCGCTACTATTCAAGCCATCCAAGACTATAATTTTTCATCTGCGTCCGAATCCAATAGTCATGCAGTTTGGCGAGTCTGTTATTCGGCGATCAAGGATGCGAATTTTGTCATCAATCGGATTTCTGCATCCGAAATCGATGAGGAATCAAAAGCAACCCTACTGGGTGAAAACAAATTCCTACGAGCGTTATACTATTTTTTGTTAACCAACACATTTGGAGAAGTTCCGCTGTGGACTGCGGAGTTGAATATAGCGGAGGTTTCTGAGCTGCCTAGAGCAGAGATCACCGCGCTACGCGCTCAGATGGTGCTTGATTTGGAGGAGGCCGCAGCGAGCTTGCCGGAAAGTTACGATGCCAATAATGTAGGACGGGCCACCAAAGGGGCGGCACTCACTCTGCTAGCCAAATTGCACTTATATACGGAGAATTGGGCTGAAGCTTACCAAGTGGCGAATCAGGTGGAGGATGGTGTGTACAGCCTACTGCCGAATTATGCGGATTTGTTTGATCCTTACAATAAAAGTAAAAACAATCAGGAGTCCATTTTCGAAATTCAATACAAGAGAAATGGCGAAACCAATCAAAACTTTGTGGTCAATTCATTTTACACCTATTTCTTTCCCACAGGGGATGCCGCAGGTGGAACTTATGCAGGAGTGGACTTCGGCAGCATCATTCTACAGTCTTACCCCCAATATTATCCCACCCAATATCTCATCGACTTATATGAAGACGATGATGGACGCAAAAACGTGACCCTTTCCTGGGGATTTCGTGATCAGCAGTTCAATCGGGGATCAAAAGACGATCGACCTTGGTTCGGACCGAAGTTTTGGGATCTCACCGCTAATCGGACAGCCAGTGAAAAAAATCTTTATTTTTTACGCTACGCCGATGTCATTATGACGCTAGCTGAGGCGGCAAATGAGATGGGGAATACAGCGGATGCCGTTAGGCACTTAAATAGGATCAGGCAACGCGCCAATGTCGATCTTGTGGACGCGACCAGCGTAAATCAAACCCAGCTGAGGCAAGTGATTCAAGAGGAGCGGGCGCGGGAATTCGTCGGTGAGTTTCAAAGAAAGTGGGACCTGAGCAGATGGGGGAATTTAGTTGACGCCGTACAGCGCATTAAACACGATAACGGAGAAGGAGCGGGGAATGTACAGGAGCATCACGCCTTATTTCCGATCCCATACGATGAGATCGTAAAAAATCGGAATCTGACGCAGAACGCTGGATACAATTAGTTGTGGAGAAGCTCGTGATCATTCGACTGATCCAATAAATTTTCGGGATGGAAGTCATCACCGAGGAGGTTCTAAGGCCGAGTACATTACTCGGCTCTAGAACCTTTTTCTAATGGAATAGACGGTGCCCGTGTTCCCTTGTTTGTTTTTATTTCTTT
>DXCW01000076.1 GCA_019115805.1 Candidatus Sphingobacterium stercorigallinarum | reverse complement strand
ATAGACCCAATTGGTATCGGGAATGACAAGACCGCGGGCCGGTACAAAGTCCGACGTAATCCCATCCTTTTGCCAGAGTCTACGCGCTCGAAGATTCGTGGGGTCAATGCGGTATAAATCATATAGATATTTTCTCCCCACAATATGTTCACCTGCTTGGTTCCCCATTCCGCCAAATAAGTAAATTTGTTGGTCAATCGGCGAATATCCCATGGAGGTGAAGTATCTTGGTAAAATGGATTCGCCAGCTAAAGAATCAGCTCGCATCCAGGTGTGATCGGGAATCGAATAGCGAAACAGTTTATCGCTGTATTTCATTTGGCCAAAGCCACCGAAAATAAAGAGCTGTTGGTGTTGAGGTAGGAAAACGCTTCCATGATGATGCAGTTCCTGATGGAGGTGATCGTGGCTCTCTTCCCGCCAAATGTAAGTCTGGAGGTCCAAGCTTGCTACGGTCGGCTCCAGGTAAGGGCCTTCGGTACTGGTTTCGTAAACATACAGCCTGCGGGTTGAGGGGTCGATAAACGTTTCGGCGAGTTTTAAGGGAACGGGACATCGGTCGGCAAAGCGTATGTTGTTGATTTGGCCCGTTTGCACATTAAAAATTTTTAACGAATCTCGGGTAAAATAGTAGGTGGATTTTGTTACCTCATCGTATATCGATCCGGCGGGCTGTGCCATGGACTGCCTAGACTCGTTTTTCCAGTAAAATGCCGCGTTTAGAAGCCAGGTGCCATTGCTGAGGTGACCGGCTTGCTCCCCGCTCACCTCGTGAACATCCCCGCCTGCGATCTCTCGGAGCGGGAAGTACCATTCCCGCTCGTCTTGATGCAGTCGAATATCACGAATAACCATGGCGGGGACATCGATGAAATAATCACTTTTTCCAAAAGCGATGCGCGGTCGCATATTGAATTCCAAGTCGATCTCAACGCGTTGCACGGGAAGATCACCAATACCTACTTCAATGAAGCTTTGCTTTAAATCGAACACTAAACGAACAGGAATCCAGTGTTGTGACTGGAGCTTGTCGGGTGTCGTTCGAAACGTCATTAGGCTATTTTTTCCCTCCTCGTTGAAACGAAAGACGGCCTCACGGTGCTCCTGATCGTAATACAGATTATATGCCGATTTTCCAGTCGTATTTTGAACGCGAATGATGTATCCTGCGGGACCAGTTTTAGGCAGCTGCAGATCGAAGTGAATCACCATCCGCGTGTCAATCTGTGGGGGATTATCGGAAAACAATTCCAATGCAGTACGGTCTTCGATCGGATGATCCCCGCCGACAAATCGGACGCCCTGAGCTAAGGCAGGGGCAGAAACCATCAAAAAGATATTCGCTAGACCCAAGCAGAAGCGCAGTAGAGCATGTAGATTTGTCGTGCTGGTGTTAAATAATTCGGTCATTGGGATAGTTAGCAGTGTTCAACTTCCAACAAAGATAAAAAACTTGGTCATAAAAACGTTTTAGCGAATTTCCTACCTCTGACACATCTTCTGCTCCATTGTGGTCAGATTGTTACATAAATCGGCTGGGTTAATGTGATTTTTTTTGGGTTAACCTGCTATTTTTAACCGTATTGTTAAGCCCTAGGGTGCTATATTGCACTCGTCGGTGGATGCTATTTCTGACCGCGCCAATTAAATCTATAAACCAATCATACGCGATATGCAATTAAAAAACCTGGCAACGCTAGTTTCCGGAGCCTTGCTGATCGGCAGCCCACTGGTAGCCGGACTCTTTCATTCTTGTTCTAATCCAGCGCTCTCCTCGAAGGTTACTGATGAGGCACCGAAAGACACAGATCGGTCGCAGCTGGCCGTCCAAAATCTACGGCGATCGATCGATTTATTGGATCGCACCATGGAGGTCTATTTCGAGCCTCAGACCCTTAAAATGAGCCGATTTTACAATCCGTCTACTCAAGAGAAATCTGAGGAAGTGGCCTCTGTATGGATGTATACGGCAGGTATCGAAGCTGTTAATGCGATTTTACACGGGCTTGAGGACCTGAATAATAGTGGTGAGTCTGCTCTTTATCAGGCCCATTATGACCGTCTGGTTGATCTATTGGATAATTTCTATACACAGGCGGATTACTATCTGGGGAGTTTCGAACTCACGTCCTATACGCAGACCAAGACATGGTCGGTATACGCCGTCAACCGCGCGGCTAATAAAGGCGAGGCCGATGTAAGTGGCGTGTTAAATGTTTACGACGACCAAATGTGGTTAATTCGCGAATTGCTAGACTCTTATGCCTTGACTGGTAAGCAGGGTTATCTTGAAAAAGCCGAATACCTGACCGACTATGTTTTAGATGGATGGGACGTGACGCGTAAGCAGGACGGGAAAGAAAATGGGGGGATACCTTGGGGTCCGGGATATACCACGAAACATGCTTGTAGCAACGGTCCACTTATCAGTTCGTTAGTGTGGTTACACGAAATCTATAAAAATCAGCCCGAGGAGATCACCCATCGGTATATTGATTCGGACGATTTGGAAACGCGCCGCCAGGAGCAAGTCGAGAAGCAAGACTATTATTTGAATTATGCTGAGGCGGTTTATCAATGGCAAAAATCTAACTTGTTAAATCAGCAAGGCGTTTATACCGATATGATGGGCGGTTGTGTTCCCAATTGCGACATCCAATACCAAGAGATAGATGGCGTTCGCTACCGCGCGAACACACCGCTTACCGAAGCTGTAGGTGAAGCTTATACGTACAATAGCGGAACCATGCTATCTGGCGCAGCTGATTTACATCGAGCGACCGGTCAGGATCAATACCGCGAGGATGCCCTGCAATTATCGGAAAGTAGCTTTCGCCACTTTGCTGTTTTGGGCCAAGAGGTTCCGCAGCATTATACCTTTGAATCCGATGGGTTCAGAAACTGGTTTAACGGTATTTTGTTGCGCGGGTATCACGACATCGCTGATCTGGATCCGCAGGCTTCCGCGTATATGCAGGCCTTCCAGGCCAATTTGGATTATGCCTTCGAACACCACCTGCAAGAAGGCTTGTTGCCGAGCAATTTATTAGTAGGCTGGGGTGACGATCAGCAAGATCAGAACGTTGAAGGCATGTTTATGTTTACCTATGCCGCGCAATACGCCGTTCTAGCGCAACAGCAGGCGGATGCTGCGTTCTAGCCCATTGGCTAGTGAACCAATGATTCAAATAACAAAAATGTATTAGACTAAAGATAACATAATGAATGTGAGATTAAGCAAAATGGCCCTGTCGCTAGGCTTGCTGATGATCTGGATGGTGAGTTTACCCCTCACGCTTCAGGCGCAGCAACAGCTCCATGGACAGGTGACCAATTCCTCGGGTCAGCCGATTTCGGGGGTGTCGATTGTCGTCAAAGGGGCCTCACCACAAATAGGAACCAGTACCGATAACCAGGGACGGTTTACCTTAGAAGTGCCCGATGAAAGTATTCTACGATTTAGTTTTGTCGGATACGAAACCTTGGAGAAGGCCGTGGATGGACAAAACGAAATCCAGGTTTCATTGGTGCAGAGCGAAGCCGCCTTAGACGAAGTGGTGGTGGTCGGATATGGGACGCAAAAGAAAGTTACCCTAACCGGAGCGGTATCGGGGGTAAAGGGGACAGAGATGAGGGGTACAAAAAACGAGAATCCGCAAAATATGCTAGCCGGTAGAATTGCCGGTGTTCGGGTTTGGCAACGGAGCGCAGAACCCGGTGCCTACAGTGCCAATTTTGATATTCGCGGGATGGGCGGCCCTTTGGTTATCATTGATGGTGTACCGCGTAGCATCGAAGATTTTCAACGACTGAATCCGAACGATATCGATGATATATCGGTGCTGAAAGACGCCTCTGCCTCCATATACGGGGTACGTTCGGCGAACGGTGTGATGCTTGTCACTACGCGTAAAGGGCGCGAAGGGGATGTTTCGGTAGGATATAACGGTTCCTATACGTTCCAGCGGCCATCGAATATGCCTTTTCTGGCCAGTGCAGTAGACGCCATGACGCTGTACAATGAGCAAGCAATGAACGATATCAACGGGGGAAGTTTGATTTATACCGAGAAAGATTTTGAGGCCTTCCGTAACGGTACGAGACGTTCATCCGACTGGACCTCCCTGATTTTCTCGGAGCTTTCTCCGCAGACCGCTCACGATTTAAGCGTGTCAGGTGGAAGCGCCAAAACGCAATACTATGTGGGGGCGGGATACAATTATCAACAAGGATTTTTTAAAAGTGGCGATCAAAATTATTCCAAATTTAACTTGCGCTCGAATATCAGCACTGAGATTGTAAACGGTTTGAAGCTCGAGATCAACCTGGCTGGAATGGCCGATCAGCAAAACAATCCGTACAGCTCCTCGGTGGATATCATTAGAAATTATTGGAAACAAGGGATGTTGTTTCCAGCTTATGCCGATCCGGATGAAACGATGCTGAACTACGAAGGTTTGGATTTGGAACAAAATACGGTAGCGATGATCGACTCCGATGTATCGGGCTATAGAAAATACAAGAAGAAAACGTTTCAGTCCTCAGCGGCATTACATTATGATTTCGGGGAGCTGAATGAAAAGCTGCAGGGATTGAGCGCGAAGGCCTTATTGTCGTATGACTATAGAGCCGACAATAACAGTTTATTCCGTAAAGAGTATTTCCAATATGCGTTCGACCCGGTCAGCGAGAATTACAATCAAAAGCTGTACGACCTGAGCAGTCCAAACAGAATGCGTCGTGAATTCTATGAAAAGCAACAAATCCTGACCCAATTCACCGTGAATTATGACCATCAGTTTGATTCCGGACATCAGCTTGGTGTATTGTTAGGATGGGAGACCCAGAAAAACGACGGGGATAACTTCTATGGGTTGAAAAATCTTGCTTTTGGTTCTGATATCCTGCTTTCCGGGGTTGAGGATGGGCAAATGACTGGGATGTCTGGCGCCTTAGATGCCTATTATAACGAGGCAAAACAAGCGGCATTAGGTCGAGTCAATTACGATTATAAAGGGCGCTATATCGCCGAGGTTCAATTTCGTTACGATGGGTCTTCGCGATTTGCCAAAGGGAATCAATGGGGGTTCTTCCCATCCGGATCAGCCGCTTGGCGCATTTCCGAAGAGCCTTTTTTCCAGTCGCTTGACGCCCTCAATTTTGTAGACCAATTTAAGCTGAGAGCCAGTTATGGCGTCTTGGGAGATGACCTTTCAGGGGATTGGGATTTCGGTTGGATACCGGGGTATAATTATCCGGCAACCAGCGGGAATTCGGAAAACGGCTACTACAATCAATACGCTCCAGGTTATGTGTTTGGCGATCAGTTCATCACCGGTGTGACGCGGAAGGCGATTGCGAATCAGCTGATTACCTGGTATCAAGCCAAAACGTTTAACATCGGCGTCGATATGGATGCCTGGAATGGGAAATTCGGATTCACGCTGGATTATTTTGATCGCCGCCGTAGCGGGCTATTCCAGAGGCGGACCGGCTTATTTCCGACGGTTATTGGTACGACGGCTCCATTAGAGAATGCGAACAGCGATCAACATGTGGGGCTGGAGTTGGAGTTGCGACACCGTCACCAGATTGGGGAGTTTGGCTACAGCATAAAAGCGATTGCGACGATCACGCGAAATAAATACCTGACCGCCGTACAAAATGGTCCTTATAAAAATTCCTATGACCGCTGGCGAAACGATAATTTAAATAACCGGTACCAAGGTTTCCAATTCGGTTATCAAGCCGATGGACGCTTCGCGGATTGGGACGACATCCGGTCGTATCCGTTATATACCGAACGGGACGTTCTACCCGGTGATTATAAATATTTGGATTGGAATGGTGACGGGGAAATTACCGGACTGGATGAACATCCTTTCGCATTTGACCAAACCCCCTGGTTAAACTACAGTACCAGTATCCAGGCCAACTATAAAAATTTTGACCTGTCGATGTTGCTCCAAGGCTCAGCTTTAGGCTCAATGGAATACAAAGAACCCTTGTACGCCATTTGGGGAACGAATGGAGGGGGAACGCTGACACAATATTTGGACCGCTGGCATCCGGTAGACCCTACTGCAGACCCCTACGATCCGCGTACGGAATGGGTTTCGGGGCATTACGCATTTACGGGAAGGTACCCTCGAGGTAATTCGGAGTTTAACCGCGTGAGCACGGCGTATCTCCGGTTAAAAAGTGTAGAGTTAGGATACACCTTGCCCACTTTCGCAAACCGTCCCAATACCCGCTTACGGATTTTTGCCAACGCGTACAATCTGCTGACGTTTACCGCAGTTAAGTTCGTAGATCCGGAGCATCCCGACGATGATCTGGGTCGGATGTATCCATTAAACAAAACCTATACTATGGGGCTTTCGATGACATTTTAGTATACCTGAAGAATGAGAAAAATAAAAAGAATCGCGCTTATTTTGGCGCTGACAGGATCATGCAGTTTGTATTCTTGTGTGGACTTGGATATCACACCAAAAAATATCGTAACGGATAATGAATTGCTATCCAATCCCGCGGGAATGGATATTTATATGGCTCGGATGTACAGTCTGATGCCGTTTGAGGATTTTAAATATATGGCCGAATGGGGCTTCGAATACAACGGTTGGCTAAATTCAATCGGGATTGACGGCTCTGGAGAGTCGGTCAATCGGGACGGCATTACCACCGCATTTACCGGAGAGCGCACGCCGTATTGGGAGAAGGGGTTTGAATTGATACGCGACGCCAATCACATCATCGAAAACCTGCCGGAGTTCCAAGGAAACTTCAGTGAGGAACTATACAATCACTACCTGGGTGAAGCCTATTACATCAGGGCGATGGCGTTCTATACGATGGCAAAGCGCTTCGGAGGCATTCCATTGGTGACACGCGTCATTCCGTATCCGGCAGAGGAAGACGAAATGGAAGTCGCGCGTTCCAGTGAGGAGGAAACCTGGGACCAGATTCTAAGCGATTTTGACACGGCCATTTCCTTGTTGCAATCCGACAGCCCCAAAGAGGGATACTCGAATAAGCTGGTCGCACAATCCTTTAAATCTGAGGCCATGTTGTATGCCGGAAGTGTGGCGAAATACAATGAGACGGTTTCCGGACGCCTGACCGGTGTAGGCCGTAAAACGGGAGTTCGGGTGATGGGATTTGATCAGGCGCGTTGGCAGGAGGCCTCTATTCGGTATTTCACGGAGGCGTATCGTGCCGCAAGAGCAGTCATGAGTACGGGTCGGTATGCGTTGTATATGAAGCGTTGGCTGGCCAATGATCCCGAAGCGCAGTATCAAAACATGGTCGATATGTTTAGCGATGGAAGCAGTCCGGAAAATATTTATGTCAAGCATTATATTTATCCCACGGCAACACACGCCTTTGATGCCTACAATTCCCCTTTTACCTTCCGTGCCCCACTTTCAGCAGGAAGTTGCCCAACCTTGGACTTTATGGAACTCTTTGAAGGGTTTGATCGGTATCCAGACGGCAGCATACGGGTCACTTCCGGCGAGAACAATGCGTCCGGAAATTACTTGATGTATGATCATCCGCTGGATTTTTTTAAAGATGCTGAGCCCCGCTTACGCGCTTACGTTATCTTTCCTTTCGATGAGTTTCGCGGCCAAGAGATTGAGGTGCGTGCAGGCGTGTACACCGGAGAAACGCCCATCAAACCCTTTTTTAACAGTTACGCGTACAATACGGCAGATACCCGATACCAAAACCTGTCGATGTATAACGGTCAAGACAAAACGCTCTATTTAAGCCCGCGAGAAGGTGGTAGCCAGGAGCTCGTTTCCTATAATGGGGATCAAATGACCGCGGCGGGAGAGAATGGGCCTTTTTACGATAATGGCGAGGCAACGGTCACTGGATTGTACATACGGAAGTGGTTACAAACCAGTCCTTCGGCCGAGATAGGTGAGGGGAAATCGGCACAACCGTTTATTTTGATGCGTTATGCTGAGGTACTGCTGAACGCGGCAGAAGCAGCGGTTGAACTGGAACTCGCCGGTGCGGGATCCCCGGACGGCAGTAATTTGTTACAAGTAGCGACCGAGGCGGTGAATGCGATCCGTCAGCGCGCGGGTGCTTCACTCTTAACCGATGCGATAACGGGCGATATCCAGGGCAGAAATACCGTGCGTAAAGAACGGCGTAAAGAATTGGCTTTTGAACACAAATCCAAATGGGACATTCGAAGATGGCGGGTATCACATTACGAAGGAAGAGACGGTTTCTGGGGCGAAACACGCGATAAAAACAAATTCAGTAATAACGAGAATTATCGCCTAAGAGGTTTATACCCATTCTTTTCAACCGAAACCGGACAGTACTTCTTTGATGCGCGCTTCCAGTGGGTGTCTTCCAAAACTTTTGGGTACAAAACACTCGATTATTATTTTGAAATTCCAAGTGGCGAGGTAGCCAAGAGTGCAGTAATTGATCAACAACCTAATAGATAAGATAAAGATGACAAAAAATAGAAAAGCCATACTCATGGGGTTAACGATGTTAACGAGTGTCACCTTCTCATGCAGTCTGTTTGAGCAAGATAATTTTGATGCGCCGGATGTCACCTTAGCGGGAAATGTGGTTGATGTGCTTACCGGCGCTCCGGTGTTAACCGATCAAGGTAGCGAAGGAATTCGGGTGCGTTTGACCGAGTTGAGCTGGGGAGATAATGTGGAACACAACCCCGATTTTTATTGCATGCCGGATGGCACCTTTCAAAACACGAAGCTGTTTAAAGGAAAATACCACATGACGGTTGATGGACCGTTTATCCCTTTGTTGCGTCGTGATGGCAGCGGTCAGGAATTAGCCGATGAAAGCATGGTTATGGACTTGGATAGTGACCATCAGGTTACCTTTGAAGTACAACCCTTCCTACACGTAGAGTGGGTGGGGGAACCGAAGGTGGAAGATGGGAAAATCACGGCACAGGTCAAAGTCACACGCGGCGTAAGTCCGGAGGATTTTCGAGACAAAGTCGCCCCAATGGGGAACTACACGGATGATTTTCTTCGTATGACGGATATTCAGTTTTTTGTAAGTTACTCTTCTAGCGTAGGCTATCGGGCACGGGATGAGCGGTGGTCTAGTCGTATAGACTATCCGGAAAATTCTTTTGACGAATTGTTCGGGCAAACCATCACATTGGTGTCCAACGGGGAAATTCCAGAAGGACGTACCGTCTTCATCAGAGCAGCTGCCCGTATCAACTTCGATACGCCTGTGGGCAGTGGTACCAAACGTTGGAATTATAACGAGGCGAAAGAAGTATTGGTTCACCAGTAGATTTAAACCCAATAGGATGAAAAAAAGGAATTACCTTCTCGCACTGTCTTTCTTGGCTTTTGGCATGGGATCGGTTAACGCCCAAAGTAGTGTAGAACGGATAAAAACTACCTTTCAAACTTCAAGAGAATGGCGACCCACTATTGATAACCGTGCCGACGCCGTGATGGTGTATGGAGTGGGGGGCAACCCATCAGATAAAAGTAAACGGGTGCCGTTTCAGGATCGGGTCAAATCCTGGCGAGACAAAGGATATGTTGTCCATTTTATGACGGGTATCGCTTGGGGCGAGTACCAAGACTATTTTACGGGTCAGTGGGATGGAGAAGCGCACTTGGATGAAGGACAGGTAACTCAGTCTCAGGACACGATATGGCACGGCCATATGGTACCCTATATCGTTCCTACCGATAACTTTCTAAGGTATTTAAAAGAGGAACACATCAAACCGGTGATCGATGCGGGCATTGATGCGATATTCCTAGAAGAGCCCGAATTTTGGGCAAGAGCCGGCTACAGTGCGGCATTTAAACGGGAGTGGAAAAAGTTCTATGGTTTTGATTGGCGTCCGCCTCATGAATCTCCCGAAAACACGTATTTGTCCAATAAGCTGAAGTATTGGCTGTACTACAACGCCATCAATGACGTATTTACTTATGCGAAAGCCTATGGAAAAACCAAAGGGATGGATGTGAAATGCTACGTGCCCACCCATTCTCTGGTCAATTATTCACAATGGATGATCGTGTCTCCTGAAGCCAGCCTGGCGTCACTTCCGGTGGTTGATGGGTACATTGCACAGGTCTGGACTGGAACGGCGCGTGAGCCCAATTATTTCGAAGGCGTGGAACGCGAAAGGGTTTTCGAGACGGCCTTCTTGGAATACGGCTCGATGGAATCCATGACAGCGCCCACCGGCCGAAAAATGTTTTTCTTGACCGACCCTATCGAAGATCGAGCGAAGGATTGGGTAGACTACAAGACAAATTATCAGGCGACCTTCGTCGCGCAGTTGTTGTA
>DXCW01000075.1 GCA_019115805.1 Candidatus Sphingobacterium stercorigallinarum | reverse complement strand
ACATTATAGTTGGATTGACTAGCAGCAGCAACTTAAATTGACGAAGTTGGTTGGCTAGATCTCCACTGATATCGCTTGGGATTGGTACATCTACGGTCAATAAAGTGAGGATTCCCGAAAATCCCACAATGAACAAAAGCAATCCGAGTTTAAGCTTTTTTGACATGATGGAAATTTTTTAATCATTGATTACAAGTTAACGACACACAGTTTGTTTTACACTCCCTCTGGATGTAGTATTTCTATTTCAGATTTTATTTTAAAGTAATTGTTATTGACTTCTAACACTTTAAAATCAGATTCATTAATCGCCAAAACTTCCTCTCTATATTCTTGTTCTGGATCAATGAACAATAGTATAGGCGTGGTAGTTTCTTTAAACTTATTGCGTATTTATCTATAATCATTTCATTTCGTTTATTAATTCACTTGCTATCTGCTGTGCCAATACTGGGTCTACTTGATACATCTCTGCATATTGATTCCAGTTCTTTACTAAACCAAGCGCTTGATCAACGATTTTTTCGGGATTGCGAATAGAATTTTGTTCTGCAATGGTGATTAGATCTTTGCGTTCAAAACTTTTGCGTTTTCCGTTGATGCTCAAATTATGTTGACTCACCCACACACTATCTGGACGATATGCAAAACAAATATCATAAGCAGGCGCTAATTTCCATTTTCCTTGAGTATCCATTAAGAAAGCAAAGTTCTTGGTATGATCGTCGCAATTTCGCGCTACTACATTAAACACCATACGTTTGAACATTTGTTCCGCTTCGGCATAAGACAAGCGCAATAAACGCATAGTCTGAAATACTTGCTCATAGCTGTACGACGTAATATTAGCAAAATCGTAATGCTGTAAGGCACATAACGTTTGGGTATGAACTTTTTGATTTCCACCCACACGATCAAAACGTTTGGTCATAAAATGTACCCGATGGTTTTCTTCAATCAATCGGGATTCCATCATGTCAATACCAAAATCAGTTGCCATTTTATAATAAGCCATTTCTACACGACCGTAGCCTTTTGAAACGCCAAATTGCACATCGCTGATTTCATCAAATTTGATTAACCAATGTTCGAAACCATCTTCAGCCAGGGTTTGTCCAGATTTTATTTTACCTGTTTCCTCGTTATAGGCAATGATTGCTTTTGGGCGAGCTCCACCGGCAGAAGTTCCCATCTTTAGTACATCTAGCATCACATCTTCCATGTTATGATGGGTACTAATATGTAGTTCTTCTTTTTTTTCTAATAATGCTTTGGTGGTCTCAATTAAATCAGATAGCTCTAAATCGTAAGAAGCAGATTCTTTACTAATAGCCGGTTCAAATTCTAAGGCGCCCATTCCTCTTTTTCCGATGAAGCATAATAACTCTACCGGATTTAAACTATTGTCCGGACGACCTTGACGCGCTAACCAAGCATTGATTAATTCTTTACCGTAGCGATCGGGTAATGCATCGGCTAATAAACCTGGCATTCCTTTGAAGGTTTCGCTATCTCTAAATTCGGGAAAACTATAAATACGGTTTTTGTTCGGCATTTTAATGGGCGCAATGGGTAACTCCTCTAACTTGAATTGAGGATCATACTCAAAACTTGCCAATCCTCTGTTTGGATCCCATGCTACAGCACCGACACGTTTTCCATGTATATTAATAAATGCGGTTGTTACCATTCTAAATCTGAATTGTCTTGTTGTGGGTTAGGTGCTTTTGATGCTCTTTGTCTTTTTCGTTTTTCGCCTTTGGCTAAGGCTATTGGACTTAGTTCTTCCTGCACATCAAAGCTGTTTAGAACATATAAAGCATTTAGGATACGTAGGATTTTAATGAGATTACTCAACGAAATATTTTCGCCACGCTCTAGCAAGCTTAAAGTGGTACGACTGATAGCCGCTTGTTGTGCTAATTCGCCTTGTGTTAGGTTTTCTTTAATACGTGTTTGCTGAACAAAAAAACCTATTTTTTGTAAAATGGCTTTATCTGATAAAGTAGCAATATCTATTATATTGTTCATAAACCGTAAATATTACTATTAATGAATTATATTCTGTACAATGAGAACAAACATTTTCACCACACTTCTAATGTACAGAAAAAAACGCATAAACCAAATAACATTTATCTTATGCATTATATATTGTACAATATTAACTCCAAAGCAGTATTTGTTCCAATCTAGTTATTAACATTGCTTTTCTTTCGTTATAGAAAACCATAAAATCTTTAAAATCGAAACCCTATACTTTGGTTAATGTAATTATCTTGACAATATTTTACAAGATCAGGGGCTTTCTGTGCGCTTTTTGCATTGCTCCCATTTACCCAATCTATTAAGAATGTATCGTTTTTTGACGTATTACGAGTTCCTTCTAACAATTGTAAATTAGGTATTGCATCTTTTAAAATTAACCATTCCTGTTGTTCTGTATAACTTAATGCTAATTTCTCAAAATTTTGTTGATTAAAACCTGCATTTGGATGTAGGTGATCTTGATGGAAATATACCTCTGCAAAACGAATATTTGGATAAAGTAACGATAAGATGTAAAATGAAGAATGTCCTAATTTATAATTCATAAAATCCTCAATATCTTCTTTATCTATTTTTATGATTTATTTGCTGCTAACTTGGTTGTCAACATCATATCTAAAGGGAATATGGTATCTGTCAATGCATAAGTATCATTTGATGTTTTTTTCCTTAAGGCATTATGCAATGCTGTAATAATTTGATCCCCTTGACCACCACACACATTCTTTAGATGTGCGTATATTAAGATATTTACGAATATTCTCTTTACTTATTGTGAAGACTTCCCGTTTCGGGAAGCCGACAATCAATTCAGTAGTCGGTGCTGAAGTTAAACTAAAAACAATGGGAAGATGCCCCAGTCCAAACAAAGGAGAAGACACTATAAGTCCGGCCCAATAAATCCAGGATTTGTTTTTGCTAGATATAAGGCTAAACAACCAAACGATAAACGTCATTACACCAAACCTTAACATAATTTCTTCTGTAAAAGCTCCATACATCAGCCGGTTAAGAATAGTAGGATCGAATCGTTCCAGCTCTTCAGGGATGTAATCGCTGTAAAAGAAAGCAATTGACATCAACAACAATCCGGAAATTACCCCACCAAAAAAACCTCCCTTAAAAATATCTAAATAGGCCACCCTCCGTCCATTTCTGAATGCCACCTTTTCAAAAATTGGAAGTTCAAATCCTACTCTATCGTATAGGACAGTTCCAATTACTATCGAAAGCAGCAACATTATAGTTGGATTGACTAGCAGCAGCAACTTAAATTGACGAAGTTGGTTGGCTAGATCTCCACTGATATCGCTTGGGATTGGTACATCTACGGTCAATAAAGTGAGGATTCCCGAAAATCCCATAATGAACAAAAGCAATCCGAGTTTAAGCTTTTTTGACACGATGAAAGTTTTTTAATTATTGATTACAAGTTAACGAAAGGAAATCGAAATCCTGTACTGTGAGCAACGAGTTTCTGTATTTCAAAAAAAGCCTAATCGAGGTGATTAGGCTTTACAAATCCGTCTTCTAATCGTTCTAATAGAATGAAATATTGGTTTGAAGAACTTTTCCACTAGATGCAGCAGTTCTCTTAACGACCTTTCCATCAACAAGAATCTGTGCTTCTAATGTAGAATCATCGTTTGGCCCAATTGCATTGGCGGAAATGATAGGTGTTTTAGATGAAATCTTTTCATCACTTGTCCATTCGTTTCCAAAGTTTCCGGTTTTAGAAACAGGAGAATCACCATCCTAATAAACGACAGTATTGATATTTACCCCAGCAGATCCAATAATCTTATATTGAACCGTTTTTACTTCCATCCCCGGAGCCGGGTCGTCATCTTTACTACAGGAAGAAACGACGAATGTAAAGGACAAAAGAAACAAAAATAATTGTTTGGCGTTTTTCATAAAAAATATAACGTTAAAAATCGTTCAGCTCAAATATAGCGCCTATCTTTCTTTTTCAAAATTATATTTTACAACATAGCGCTTGTAAATTAAAACATAACGCAGTTCTGCAACGCAACCAACAATTATGAGGTGAAACCTATCCTTTAATGGTCGCCCGACTACTCTATTTTTTACGCCCCGATTGTCCGCGTCATCGCAGTCATTTTACCGCTCCATTTCACTGGAAATGACATCAATGTCTTGGCAACGAGTTAGTCGATCTGACGCCACCTCTCCTAAGCGACGCTGATTCAGTATTTAAAATACTTCCTTCTAATCTTTCTGAACGTCATCTTTATAACTTGGTCGTCAGAACGGATTCGCGTTTAGGCGCTCTCCGATTCTACACTTTCATCGGAATTTCGTCTTAGCTCCCTATGGTTATTACGACCGGCTCGTGCTGCACACGTTTTTAATCGTTGAATACCCGTCGAATAGATGCTTTATGAAATTGCTTTTGGACTATTTGTTTGCTGTTAACGAGCTGTCTGCAACATTTTTCGCTGGAATCACCACCGCCGTTATCCGGCCAATTTGAAAGCTTGAGACAACAACTCCAAACACCGCAGTCGAGTCGAAGGATTATTACTGATACATTGTACCATGATTTCATCGGTTTCAAAAGCTGTCGCAATCGCGTGGAGATCGCGTTGTATTGTTTCTGGTGTGCCAATAAGATATTGTGGTGGCAATGTGGGATCACCAAGTGCCGATTGAGTAGGCACGGCTCCTAACAGCTGCACAGCGCGTTCCTGGTTTTCTAACGCACTTGTAATATCCCCTTGTCTAAGGCGATGCATCATAACAATCATCGGTGCAGCCAACTGACCTGCTTCTTCCAAACTGTCGGCACAATAGATGCTCAAGGATAGGATTAACCGTGGCTTTACGCCACCCAAACCGTGATCCGCTTGGACAAAGTTATCTCGATATCGCAAAGCATTCACATGGGCCTGTGCTGGATTGATAAAACCCGCAAAAGCGTAATTCAGGCCTAAGCTTCCAGCTGTATAGGCACTCCAAGGGCTCGAACCCAATAGCCAAAATTCCGGTAAATTTTTTGGACTAAAACTCACCTTCGCTTGCCTGAAAGCATGCCCCTCGTCAAACCCATCGGTGAGCCAATTGATGAGCTCAGCGAGCTGCTCTTCAGAATCGTCCGTACGTTGTTGAAAACTTCGGTTGCGTTGCAGAGCAAAATCACTGACTGGGCCCGTGGTTGCTCGACCTATCCCCATGTCAATACGTCCGGGGAACATATCGGCCAACAAGGTGAAGACCTCAGCGACCTTAAAGGGGCTGTAATGGTTTAGCAATACCGACCCAGATCCTACACGTATACGCGAAGTGTGGGCAGCAATCAAAGGAATGGTTACCTCCGGTGCTCTGGATATAAAATTCGCGGTATTGTGATGCTCCGCCAGCCAAAATCGGCTATACCCCCATGCTTCGATCTGTTGCGCGGTATGGATCATATTTTGTATGGTCTGCGAGCCCGCTTGTCCCGGTTCCACAGCTCCCAATTCAATTAAAGATAATTGCATATAATTATGATTTCAAGATATCGATTTCTGCATTTCCGGCATACTGCCTTATTTCATTAAAGTAATCCAGCCCTAGGTTGTGCCGAAATGTACTGCCGCTGTATTCTTCCCGAAAAAGCTTCCTCCGTTGAAGAATCGGGATTACCTGCTCCACAAAGTCGCCCAAAGCGTCTACCCCGGTATCTGGCAAAATACTGAAGCCATCCCCCACATCCGCATGAAACCACTCTTCCATAGCGTTTGCAATTTGTTCAGGCGTGCCCACTAACACCGGGTGATAGTTAATCGGTCCGTGAGCTAAAATATCACGGATTGTCATTCCCCGTTTCGCCATTTCATAGGCATTCTGCGCGCGCAAATCTTGCATGTTTGGACGCATCACTGCGCGATGATCCTTCGGAATTGGCGCATCCATATCGAGCTCAGATAGATCGATCGACAGCATGTAACTTAAATAACGCAACCGGTCGGCCTGCGGCCCCATCTGATCCAATTCTCTTCGTTTTTGCAGTGCTTCCTCTTCTGTACCGCCAAGCGAAATAATCAGGCCATTAAACGCCACAAATTCATCACTATTCCGATGATGGGCCTTCAATCGCTGTTTGACATATTTCCAGTATGCAATGGCATATTGTCGGGTCGGTGGGTTTGTATAGATGGCATTGCCATATCTTAACGCAATTTCCAATCCATCGTCTCCACCCCCAGCTGAAAAAATCACCGGCTGGCCTTGAGGAGAAGGCGGAAGATTAATGGGACCATAAGTCTGTACGTGTTGCCCCTGATAATCAATGGGCATTATTTTTCCCATATCGGCAAACCTGTTGTTTGCCGTATCCAGGATAAGTGCATCCTCAGCCCAACTGGACCACAAATGTTGCACGGCGTCTACCATCTCGTAAGCACGATCGTATTTCTGTGCTCTGGTGAGCTGTTGTCCTCCATAATTCGCGTGGGCCGCCGGGTGCGATGTCGTCACCACATTCCAACCTATTCGCCCTCCACTAAGCAGATCAAGCGATCGCAATTGCCGCGCAATAGAATAGGCTGCATTGTAAGTGGACGAGAGTGTGGCCACCAAACCTATATGATTTGTTACTTGAGATAAAATCGACAATATTGTAATCGGATCCAACCCGCCCAATGGCGCATTCTGACTAATATCTTGCGTAAGCGCTGGTGTATCAGCTATAAAAAAGGCATCGAACTTTCCACGCTCCAATATCTTCACGGCCTCGATATAGCTATCTACCTTCATAAACGCTTTAGGATCCTGACCTGGATAGCGCCAAGCGGCACTTTCTATACCTAAACCTCCTGTAAGTTGTGCATTCAACCGCATTTGTCTACCCTCACGCATGCCTTATCCTTTTTAAATCGACCATACTTGCAAAGATAGCGTTTTTTACTTTCCTTTGTATACTACTTTCCCTAAGGAAAGCAAAATAAATAACAATGGAAAACAAGAAATACACCTCGTGCATAAATACTGTTCGGCCAGTAAGTGATGCCTTGAGTATCATCAGTGGCAAGTGGAAATTACCTATTATTATTTCTATTTCCGTGGGGAACGAGCGATTCACCGACATACAGAATAGCATTGAAGGCATTACCCCAAAGGTTTTGGCAAAAGAACTGAAGGATTTAGAACAAAATAAACTGATTGCCCGGATCGTCACTGCTGATTATCCGGTTCGAATAAGATACAAAGCAGAACCCTATGCGGAAACACTTACTCCAGTGATATACGCATTAAAAGAGTGGGGAGAAAACCACAGAAAAAAAATAACGGAATAGACCCTTCACTACAGCTCTTGTACTTACACAAGGGACAAATTTTACAGGAAAAAATGGTTTGGAAACGTTCTGTTCGCTGTAAACACTTTGTTGTTTTAATTCCAAATCTATACCATGCGTAATACGGAGGCCTCCATCTCGCCAAAACACCATGATTTATGTCTCAGAAGGCGGGAAACGGTGTGTCGCACTCCACAAACTGTTCAAGAAAGAAAAGGGCATCTCTCGCAGGCAATTAAAAATCAAACCCTTTTGGATGCCGGGCAAAACAGGCTTAGAATAAAACAAGTACGGTGTTATACCGGTTCCGGCAGAAACACTTTTCCCTTTACGATATCCAATCGGTCATTTTTCTCCATCTGCCGGATCACCCGAATGACCGTCTCCACCCGCAATCCAAGCATGTTCGCCAATTCCTGACGTGTCAACAATAAACGCCGACAGTCGGTACAAATAAATTGCTTGTGGTTATTGAAGTAAGTGAACAGTTCGGTTATCGCATCAGCCGTATCATTTTTGGCCAGCAATTCGGTGAGAAAGAATTTGAAACGGAGTTTTTTTGTTATATGCCGGGTAAACTTAAAATGAATATCCGGTTCAAGACGGAGGGTTTCTTGAAAAGCCTCCGCTGATAGCCGGATCACCAGTGTCGTACGGTCTGCTACTGCAGTAGCCGCATAAGGCTCGTTATCAAACAGCGGCAATTCTCCGAAACATTCACCAGGGATCACCATGTTATGCAACACCTCGTTCCCATTATCTAAGACATTGCACCAACGAACGCGTCCAGAAATCAATTGATAATAAAAATGTGCTTGCATTCCAGTCTGGAATATACGTTCCCCTTCCTGAAACTCTTTGTAACTTCCACCTCTTTCTAAAAGCGTCGCGATAGGTATCATAACACGAATTTTTGTATGTAATTCGTCATCGAAATTAGTAATTTAAATACACACTAAAATTGATATCCATCACATTTTTATGTAACCGATGTCATTTGATCTCCTGTGCCGGTGTAGACTCGCGCGTCTAATAAAGACGGCATGCGCCAAACACTTCAAATACATCAGCGGTTATGTCAGTGAGATATAAATCAATCAACTATGTCCAAAAAAAACACGGTGCAGACAAAACGTATATATGAAGACGCGAGTGCGCATGATGGCTATCGAATTCTGGTGGACCGATTATGGCCTCGAGGCATATCTAAGGAAGCTGCTCAATTGGATGAATGGAATAAAACAGTAGCGCCGTCCAGCACGTTAAGAAAATGGTTCGCTCATCGAGAAGACCGCTTTAAAGAGTTCGAAGCTCGCTACCGCGATGAACTGAAACTGCAGACGGAAGAACTCGATAATCTGAAACAACGCTCGGCGAAGCAGCCTATAACCTTGTTGTATGCGGCTAAAAACCCAAAAACAAACCACGCAATTGTTCTCGCACAGGTATTACGTGAGCTATAAGCGCACGGCGGCTGCACCCAAAGAAACCGCTATAGGCTGAGCCTAAAGCGGTTTACAAGAATGTAGTAATTCGTGCGACTAGTTGAGATTCAACGATGCCGGTCCAAATTCCTCAAAATGAATTCGCGCATTAGACACCCCCTGTCCGATCAAGTATCGATGATGCATCTTTATAAACGGTGCAGGTCCGCAAATATAGTACTCCGCACCGTCCTGCAGTACGTCATTTTTGATGGATTCAAGATCTACCCATCCCCGGTATAAATTCGATTCGGTTTGTTCCACTTCATCATAAAACACATGCTGTTTAACGGATTGTCCCACCTGACGAAGTTCACGCAGACGATCTCTAAATGCGTGAACCTGTTCATTTCGGCAACCGTGTACCCACACAATGGGTCGATCAACAGAAGGTGTTCGTTTTAACAGGTCTTCCAACATCGCCAGAAGCGGAGTCTGTCCGATACCACCACTGATAAATACTTTTGGTGCATCGGAGTCAGCCAATACAAATACACCAGCCGGAGCAGATAACTCCACGACATCACCCACTTGGACGTGTTCGTGCAGCCGGTTGCTGATCATCCCATCCGGATGATTCGTTCCGGCTTCTTTTTTCACAGATATTCTGTAGTATACGCCATTTGGAGCGCAGGAAATACTGTATTGCCGAGGTTGCAGTAAATTCAATTCAGGCAAAAACAACCGTAAGCTAATATACTGGCCGGGCTTGAAATCCGCAACCGCTCCTCCATCTGCTGGATGCAGATAAAAAGAGGTTACTTCACGCGATTCGATCACCTTTTCTTTAACAATAAACGGTCTCCAGCCAGACCAGCCGCCCTTCGATTGCGTTCTTTTCTGATAAATGGTTTTTTCGTGACCAGACATCAAATCAGCTAATTGACCATAGGCTATAGTCCAAGCCTCCAACAATTCGGGGGTTGCGCCGTCACCCAATACTTCGGATATCGATGCAATTAAATGCCTTCCCACAATAGCGTAGTGTTCAGGGCGGATATCCAAACTCGCATGCTTATGCCCGATGGTATCCACCACGGGTAACAAAACGCTAGGATCTTCTATGTGCTCGGCGTAGGCTAGAACAGCCAAAGCCAGTGCTGTTTGTTGTTTATTGTTTTGCTGATTTCCCATATTAAAAACATGCTTTAGCTCTGGGTTATGGGTAAACATCCGCTGGTAGAAATGTTTAGTTAGCGTGACACCGTGCTCTTTGAGCACCGGTACAGTTGCTTTGATCAGTTTAATTTGCTCTTCTGTCATTATTATGGTATTAAAAATTAACGTTTAAATTCATACGGAAAATGATCTCTATTTGCACGCCTACGATGCTGCGTATACCACGTACCGGCCAATCCAAAAACCATTATAAGGGATACCGACACCAGTGCCCCAGGCGCATTCGTCCAACCGGAAGCGGTTACGCTGAGCGCGATCTGAATCATGAGCACCATTTCGTTGACGACAGCTCCCCAAAAAAAATATCGATAAGTATTGATTCGCTTCACGCGAAGCAAACAAATAGTTGCTTTGAAACAGGTACAGCAAACGGAAACCGGAAACAATAACAAGGAGAACCAAGTGCAGATATGCAATCGTTACCGGACGAAAACCAAAGGCTAAATGTGAAAATGAAGGAATCGCTGATAGCATTTGAAGCGTCAGCTTCACGAATAGTGCACCACCGATCACCCTCCAGATAATACGAAAGTGAGGAGCGATGCATCTCAACAGTCCGCTACTTTGCTTTTGGATTTGCCAGGCGTATGCCATCGTGCAAACCAACTGCGTTAGCGCAGCAAAACCGGCCAAATAACGAAAGACCGGATGCATCGGTATCCACGATATGGACAGCAGGTAGGTTGGAAATACGGCAAGAAGCATGACGATAAAAAGCAGCTTGGATAGGTTAACTTGAACACGCTTAGTGTGTAAAAAATCTGCAAGCAGTCCCATTAACGTGAAGAAAAACCAGCCGTTATATTGAAAGTGCAAATAGAATTCAATAGCAGCACGTTGCGCTTGTAATTGTTCCATCCCCGAAGACATTAGCCGCGCGAGATAGAAAGTTCCAAATGAAGAAAGCACTAAGCACACAAAACTTGCAACAAACCATCTTTTTACAGTGGCATGTAAGTTTCCTCTTCTCAAATCGGTCCATGATAGATACACATACCAATAGGAAATCAGTACACTTAATGCAGATAAAACGATGGAAATGACACTGTAGCCAGAGGCAAGAAAACTGAGCAGGCTAGCATAGCTTACAAGCAAATGAACTACCAAAACACGGTGTCGATGCATCGGTAGGTAATCCTTTGCTTTCAACCGAAAATTTACACAAGTAATCAAGAGCATCAACATCCCGCTGACCCATCCTAAAAAAGCAAAATGGGAATGGGCATGAAGTACATTAGTAGACCTTTGTCCCAGAAAAGGACTGACGTGCTCCAGACGCATGAATGTTCTTAAGATCGCTACCAACAAGAGATTGAACAGCCCAATTAGACACCAGTGTCGTACCGTCGCAAACCGTTTGATTTTCATTGCTAGCAAATTTACCTCAGGTACCCGTGTGGGTTTTATGATTCCAGTCATGTTTGATTGACTATTGACGAGAATTTGACAATTGATTCACCTTACCAAAACAATTCCGAAATCCCTTACGGGTATGACCAAACTCAAATATTTTCGCTAACTTACCTCAATGGAAACCCAACCTTCAAATACAATTTAGCATGGCAAAAACTTTAGCACTCATTGCTCACGATGG
>DXCW01000074.1 GCA_019115805.1 Candidatus Sphingobacterium stercorigallinarum | reverse complement strand
TAAAGATGGCGTTGCACCTTTCGCTATTGCGATTCGGGAGAGCGATGATCAAGGTGAAAATTGGTCAGAGACGGAGGTCCTGTTTGAGGGCGGCTCCGATTTTAAAGATGGTTGTTGGGAACCGTCGTTTTTACAGTTGCCCAGTGGCGAAGTGCAGCTGTATTTTGCGAACGAAAGTCCATACCGCGAAAGCGACGAACAGGAAATATCGGTGATGAGATCGATCGATAATGGCCATAGCTGGAGCGATCCGAGCCGGGTTAGCTTTCGTGCGGAAAGGCGAGATGGAATGCCCGTAGCGGCACGAAGTGATCGGGATATTTATTTGGCCATAGAGGACAATAAAGTGGGCGAGTTCAAGCCGTATATCCTCAGGAGTGCTGTGGAAAACAGCTGGCAGCAGACCGTGACGGGTGAGAGTCCGCAGCGCTGGTTTGCATTAGACAGTTTGCAGGCGGACTCGGTGTATATGGGGGCGCCGTACCTGTTGAAGCTTCCTTCGGGAGGCTATCTGTTGTCGTATCAAACGAATAAGGATCGCGGCCGGGATTGGCAGCAATCGACGATGGAGGTACGGATTTCAGGACCATCGGCTCGGGCATTCGGCCGAACGAGCCGGCCGTTTCCGGTACCACTGATGGGGGAGGCCAAGTGGAATGCGCTGAGCCTGTTGGATGCACACCGAGTCGCCGCGCTAAGCTCCGTTAAATTTAATAAAGACGAAAAGGTGTCGCCTTGGCTGATCCAAGGGTATATCTTGAAGGATACCCTTGTTTTGGAAAACGAGAACGATTCGGCGCACCTTTTTGTCGGTGCTCGATCCACGGAGCAGGTGCACCTGTGGGTCAAACATCAAGATGGGGCCTGGTGTATACGCACGACCTACGATAGCGATTCCAGTGAGGCCAGCAATTCAGGATACGCCATTTATTTTTCTGGGCCTTCGGACGAGCGCTGGCGGCTTCGGATAGAGCATCAGGAAGGTGTGCATTTGGCGTATTGGAACCAGGAGGATTGGATCGAGCGCGCCCTTCCCCCTGATTGGTCCGTGCGTCAATGCGCCACAGGCAAGGGGCATGTGATTCACTTGCCGGCCGAAAAATACCCTGCTTTCCGAATGGGGTTAGCGGTACATCGAGCCCACCAAGAGCCAGAATATTTAATACATATGGATCCTCAAGATCCGCAAACATGGATAGTACTTAAAACCAATACGCATGAATAAAAGATTTTTGATGAGCCTGATTGCAGGGATGGCGGTCTTAGGCGCACAGGCGCAGGAGTGGAAGCAAGCCATTACCTTAAAAACCCCAGGGAACCCGTCGGTACGTTATGAGTTGAATGCCGATGGAACCGGCAAACTACAGGCCGATAAACCCTTGGGTCTGGATGTGCAGCAACGGGTGACCAACCAAGACGGTGTGACGCGATTAGAAGTGGAACTTACCGCTAGAGAGACGGTTTATTTTAATTTCGAGCAGTCCTACGTGACGGCTGATTTTAGCCATCAAGAGAGCGAGTTTTTAATGCCCGGCTTCTGGTACCATAAAAACCTTCGATCGCCGGTTGAGGCGCCTTCTTTTGCCACGAGTGACAGCTGGCAGGTGCGCGAAGATAGACTCAGCACGCCGCTGACCGGTATTTTTAATGCCCAGAAAGGCGCTTATGTCACGGTGCTTCGCACGGATGAATTGCAAAACGACGCGATGGCAGCTCATCAAAGTGGCGAGGTGATATTAAACAGCAGCACGGACTTAGGTTTTACGGGATTTAAGAACGATCAGGGGAAATCCGCTTTGGTATTCGGGTTTCCCTACCATGAAGCCCCGAAAGCCTATATCCGGAAGTTGACCTTGGTGCCCGAGCTGATTGCCTTTGAAAAGCTGGAAAAGGGGCAGACACGTACATTGAGCTGGGAAATCAAAACAGGTCATGCCAGCGATTATGCAGACTTTATAGAAGAAGTTTGGAATTACAGTTACGATAGGCAACAACCGCAGATCGTGGAGGTGCCGTATACGGCCATGGAAGCGAAAGAAGTGCTGAGTAACTTCTTCCGAGAAAGCTTGGTGACCGATTACGAGTTAAATTATTACTCGGGCGTGCATTTGCGTACAGATGATTGTCTGTCAACCGGATCGGCCGAAGTAGGTTTCGTAGGCCGTACGTTACTGAATGCGTATAACGCATTGGAATATGCCGAGCAAACCGGAAAAACGGAACTGGCAGCAGGAGCGCGAGCTATTTTTGATAGCTATTTAAAGCACGGTTTCACAGCAGATGGATTTTTTAGAGAATTTGTCAACTTCGATAACGGATCGGAACCCGAAGAGTTGAGTATTCGCCGGCAATCCGAAGGGGTATTTGCTGTGCTGAACTATTTGCGCTACGAGCAAACCCAGAACCGGACTCATCCGGAGTGGGAATCCAAGATAAAGGACTTATTGGCGAATTTCGAAAAATTGCAACAGGCGGACGGCAGTTATCCTAGAAAATTCGATACGCATTTTGCGATACGAGATTCCAGTGGGGGGAGTACCCCATCGGCCACCCTGCCTTTAACGATGGCTTATGCCTATTTTAAAGATCAGGATTATTTGCGGCAGGCCAGCAAATCGGCCGAGTACCTGGAGCAGGAAATTATATCAAAATCCGATTATTTTTCTTCGACCCTAGATGCCAACTGCGAAGATAAGGAAGCTTCATTATACGCCTCCACGGCCATGTATTACATGGCGCAGGTGACCCAAGGAAAGCAACGTGAACATTATGTGGATCAGGCGCTCCAAGCTGCCTATTTCTGTTTGAGTTGGTATTACACTTGGGATGTTCCTTTCGCACAAGGGCAAATGCTTGGCGATGTGGGATTCAAAACCCGAGGCTGGGGGAACGTGTCGGTGGAGAACAATCATGTGGATGTCTTTATTTTTGAATTTGCGACGGTGCTGGACTGGCTCGCAAAAGAGCGGGAGTTACCGCGCTTTAGCGCATTTTCTGAGGTGATTAAGGAGTCCATGTTGCAGCTGATGCCCGTGGAAGGAAATATGTTTAACATCGCTAAGGTGGGCTACTATCCTGAAGTGGTTCAACATACCAATTGGGACTATGGAAAAAACGGAAAAGGATTCTATAACGATATCTTTGCGCCCGGTTGGACCGTAGCGTCCTTATGGCAAATGCTAAGCCCGACACGTGTGGATGCTTATTTTCAAGGCTTGTAAAATTTGACGCCGCCATGCGGGTTTTTACACAAATACTGATATATTTAGTTCTTCGTTATGAAAAACACACTTGAAGATATACCGCATACCCGTTTGAATTTGCTGACGGGGGAAAAGATTTTGGTCTCCCCACACCGGAGTAAACGGCCTTGGCAGGGTCAGGTGGAAGATTTGCCCAGCGATACGCGCCCGGCCTATGATCCCTCCTGCTATCTCTGTCCGGGGAATGAGCGTGCCGATGGGAGCAAAAATCCGGACTACCCAGAGAGCTTTGTGTTCGTCAATGATTTTTCGGCCTTGCTGGAGGACACCCAAGAGGCCCGATTCGAGGATGCCGATTTATTGATTGCGGAAACCGAGCGGGGGATCTGTAAAGTCATCGCTTTTTCACCGCGTCACGATTTGACCTTGCCGGAAATGTCCATAGAGGCGATTGCAAAAGTGGTGGATGTCTGGCAAGATGAGTTTATTCATCTGGCGCAGCACGAGTGGATTCGCTCGATTCAGATTTTCGAGAATAAGGGCGCGATTATGGGGTGTAGCAACCCGCATCCACATGGACAGATTTGGGCGCAAAGTCACCTTCCGGTGGAAATATTGAAAGAAGATCAGCAGCAAAGAACGTATTATCAACAGCACGGACGAACTTTGCTGTCGGATTACCTGAATGTAGAACAGGAGAAAAAAGAACGCGTCATTATCGATAATACGCACTTTCTCGTTGTGGTGCCCTTTTGGGCGGCCTGGCCCTACGAAACATTGGTGATTTCCAAACGAGCGGTCTCCGATATCTCGCAGTTTACAGGGGCCGAAAAGGCGGACCTGGCGAAAACCTTGAGTGAGTTGACCATCCGGTATGATAATATATTCTCCACTTCGTTTCCCTACTCTGCGGGCATGCACCAAGCACCGGTGAATAGTGGAACGCAAAATCATTGGCACTGGCACATGCACTTTTATCCTCCATTGCTGCGCTCTGCAACGGTGAAGAAATTTATGGTAGGCTACGAGATGCTAGGCAATCCGCAACGAGACATTACGCCAGAGAAGGCCGCAGAAATTATTCGAAATCAACCTGAAATACATTATAAAAGTAAATTAAAATGATTGAAACCACGCAGATCGGTGATCGGTTCAGGGAACAGTATGGAAGTGTTCCGGACCTGATATCAAGATCGCCCGGTCGCATTAACATTATCGGCGAACATACGGATTATAACGAGGGCTTTGTTTTGCCCACGGCTATAGATAAATCGGTTTATGTCGCTTTGGGAAAAAGAGACGATCAACAAATTCATTTGTACGCCGAGGATTTCGGTGAGTTCTTCCGGACCGATTTGGCTCAGGTGGCACCTACCGATAAGGGATGGCCAAATTATATATTGGGCGTAGTCAATCAACTGAAAGAGCGTGGCTTATTGCTGTCGGGTTTCAATTTATATATTGACGGGGACATTCCTGTTGGTGCAGGGCTTTCTTCCTCGGCGGCAGTGGAATGCGCAACGGGATTCGGCTTGAATCAACTGTTCAATCTTGGACTTAGTCGCATTGACCTGGCGAAGATCGGTCAACTCGCCGAGCACACCTACGCGGGGGTAAAATGTGGCATCATGGACCAGTTTGCCTCGGTCCTGAGTAAACCCGATCATGTCATTCGCTTGGATTGCCGGGATCTGAGTTATCAGTATGTTCCGTTACAATTACATGACTACGAATTGGTGTTACTAAATACCAATGTGAAACATGCTTTGGCATCATCGGCTTATAACGATCGGCGACAAGCTTGTGAGCAGGCGGTGGAGTGGATTCAATCGCAGCACCCAGCCGTCAAGAGTTTGCGGGATGTGTCGATTGAGCTATTGGATCAATGGGTGCAGCCGAAAGACGAATCGGTGTATCGTAAAGCTCGATTTGTCGTCGAAGAGAATGTGCGTTTAGACCGGGCTTGCACAGCCTTAGCCGCTGGAGATCTTTCCGAGCTGGGGCAGTTGTTATACCGCACGCATATGGGGCTAAGTCAGCATTATCAAGTGAGCTGCCCGGAACTCGACTTTCTCGTCGATCAGGTCCGTTCGTTTCCCGAGGTATTAGGGGCTAGAATGATGGGAGGCGGCTTTGGAGGGTGTACCATCAATATCGTGAAAAAAGGATTCGGGACGAAGTTAGTAGAGGAAATTGCGCCGCGTTATCAAGCGCAGTTTGGCCTCGCCTTAACGCCCATATTTGTGAAAACGGGTGGCGGAACAGAAATCGTAAATTAACAAACCATTTTTAGACGAACATGAAAAGAAAAATAATCAACCTGGTTTTAGCTGCGGTATTGCTGAGCACGGCAGCTTGTAACCCAAGCGCGGAGAGCCGGCAGTCTGCGGACAACGATACCGTAGGCGCGCTGCTGGACTCGGTTAGTTTTACAGAAACAATAGCAGGGAAAGAAACCCCTTTATATACCTTGAAAAACAGCAGTGGAGCGACGGCATATTTGACGAATTTTGGCGCTCGTTTAGTCGGATTATGGGTGCCCGATAAAAACGGTACACTTACCGATGTGGTGTTGGGTTTTGATCGTGCTTCGTTGTATCATAATGAGGATGAACCTTATTTTGGCCCTGTTGTCGGCCCTTTCGGAAACCGAATTGCCAAGGGTCAGTTTACCCTAGACGGGGAACAATTCACGCTACCTACCAATAACGGCCCCAATACCCTACACGGGGGGACGAAAGGTGTGCATTTTGTACATTGGGACGTCAAATCAGCGAATGACAAAGTCATTACCTTCGCCTATACCTTACCTGATGGTCAGGACGGTTTTCCAGGACCGATCCACATGGAGGTGACTTATAGCTTATCGGATAACAACGAACTCACCTTGGCTTACCAAGCGACCTCGGACCGTAAAACGGTGATTAACTTGACCAGTCATGCGTATTTTAACCTGAATGGGGAGGGAAGTGGAAGCATATTGGATCATCAGTTGAGATTGTATGCGGATCAGTACACCCCGGTAGATGAAACGCTAATTCCGTTTGGCGAATTGGCGGACGTTAAGGGGACACCTTTTGACTTTACCAGTACAAAAACTATAGGAGCGGATATTGATCAAGAAAGTGAACAGCTCACTTATGGCTCGGGCTACGATCATAATTTTGTACTGAATGGAACGCAGGTCAATGGTTTGAATCATGCAGCTACCGTAAGCGGAGATCAGAGCGGAATCGTAATGGATATCTATACCGAGGAGCCGGGGATTCAGTTTTACAGTGGAAACTTTATGGCCGATCGCGTGACCTTGAAAAGCGGTGCGAAGGATAGTTATCGTACTGGATTCTGCTTGGAACCTCAGCACTTTCCAGATTCACCGAATCAACCCAATTTCCCGACCACGACCCTAAATCCGGGCGACACCTACGCGACAAAATCTGTTTACAAGTTCACGACAAAATAATTATGGAAACCAAAGACTATATCGTATTCCTACTTTACTTCATTATCGTCGCGGGATACGGTTTATATATTTATTACAAAAAGAAATCCGCCTCGGGTGATTCTAAAGATTACTTTCTCGCTGAGGGATCGCTGACTTGGTGGGCCATTGGCGCTTCTTTGATCGCCTCGAATATCTCGGCCGAACAATTTATCGGTATGAGCGGTTCGGGATTTCAAATCGGTTTGGCCATTGCAACCTACGAATGGATGGCTGCAGCGACCTTGATTGTGGTAGCCATCTTTTTTCTGCCCGTCTATTTGAAAAATAAGATCTTTACCATGCCGCAGTTTTTGAACGTTCGGTATAACGGTACGGTCTCCATGATCATGGCGGTATTCTGGCTGTTGCTGTATATCGTGGTAAATTTGACATCCATTCTGTTTCTGGGTGCGCTAGCCGTGTCGAGTATTTCCGGCTTGGACTTCCAGTTGTGTATGATTGGCTTGGCGGTTTTTGCGATTATCATTACGCTGGGAGGAATGAAAGTCATTGGATATACCGACGTCATTCAAGTGTTTTTTCTCATTTTAGGTGGATTGGCCACAACGTATATTGCGCTGAATTTGGTGTCGGATCATTTCGGGGGAGCAGGTGTATTGGACGGTTTTGGTATTGTACACGAACGGGCCACCGATCATTTCGAAATGATTTTGCATCCGGATAATCCGAATTACATTGATTTGCCTGGTTTATCGGTCTTAATTGGTGGTATGTGGGTGATTAATTTAAGCTATTGGGGCTGTAACCAATACATTACGCAACGGGCTTTAGGCGCGGATCTTCCGACGGCAAGAAACGGCCTGTTGTTCGCCGCGGTACTGAAGTTATTGATGCCCTTGATTGTGGTTATTCCGGGAATTGCCGCTTACGTGCTTTACAATGATGGGCTGTTCCAAGAGGAAATGTTAGCCGGTGGGGAGTTGAACCCGGATCGTGCGTATCCTGTACTCTTAAATTTATTGCCAACCGGGCTAAAAGGGCTTTCTTTTGCAGCGCTTACCGCGGCGGTGGTGGCTTCGCTGGCGGGTAAGGCCAATTCGGTCGCCACTATTTTTTCGTTGGACATTTATAAGAAAATTTTCGAAAAAGATGCCTCCGAGCGCAAATTGGTGAATGTTGGTAAAATTACGATTGTGTTGTCTATGGTACTGGCGATTATCATCGCTCCTCATTTAGGTATAGACAAAAAGGGAGGTTTCCAATACATACAAGAATATACTGGTTTTGTCTCTCCGGGTATTTTTGCGATGTTTTTACTCGGGTTCTTCTGGAAAAAAGCAACCTCTAATGCTGCACTGTTCGCGACCATTGGTGGGTTCTTGATGTCCGTCATCATGAAATTCCTACCTGGATTTGTCGACCTTTCATTTCTTGCACCATTCAACTTTGCGGTGCCGGTAAATGGGGTTTACGAAATTCCGTTTGTGGATCGTATCGGATTTGTATTTTTATTCTGTGTAATCGGTATGTATTTCATCAGTATTTACGAGAACAAGAAAGGCGTGGTTCCAAAAGGATTGGAAGTGGATCCGACCATGTTCAAAACAAAGACGGGTTTTGCAGTAGGTGCCTTGATAATTTTGGGCATCACGGCCGCTTTATACACCCTGTTTTGGTAACCAGGTAAACAAATAACATAAAAGAACGGAGCGCTTTCTCTAAAAAAGCGCTCCGTTCTTTTTATGGCTTTAGCGCGTTGTGGCACTAAATGGGGTATGAAAACGGAATAAAAGCAACAAATAGTTTAGTTTTTTGTCTATATTAAAGAAAAACATAAGTAACTACCATACCTAAAGAAACATGATCAAAGTCGGTTTAATTGACGATGACCCTGGGGACCGTCGTGTCATCCGTACGTTATTGACACAATGCGCTGATGGTCAAGATGAAGTGCCTATTGAAATTATTTTTGAGGAAAGCCACATCGATGATGGGGATCTCGGGGTCCTGAACCAGAGTGATATTATTTTGGTGGATATCCATAATCAGCCGGACGGTACGGTCGCCGATTTGGATGCGCGTTGCCCACACAGCAATTTAATCATACTGACCCATATTGCGGACCCCAATGCGGTGCGCGATTGTTTTCGTAACGGTGCGGTCAGTTATCTTTTAAAATCCGACTACCCGTCTTACCTAGCGTTAGCGGTTCGTATTACCTTCGATCAAGGGTCCTTTGTGAGTCCAGATATTTGTCGAAGCCTAGTAGAGCAAGCTTATTTACGGAAAAAGTACGAAGATGTGCTGACGCAGCGCGAACAACAAGTCGCCCGGGGGATAGTGGAAGGTCTGAGTTATAAAATGATCGCCGGCCAGTACAATATTTCTTTGGATACCGTGCGTGCTTATGTGAAACGCGTATATCGGAAGTTAAAAATCAATAGTAAGAGCGAGCTGATGGCGCAGTCTCGGTTCTAATTTCGACATGGGGTTACATGAAGATGTGACCTTTATAAGCGGCCCCAACCTATTTATAATACCGATCTTTGTGCCGATATCCGTTTACCTATGAGAGTCCTCCGCCGATCTGCATTTCTTCTGATTGCGTGCTTGGTTTTCCTGCACAGTAGCGTTAAGCTGCTTGGGCAAACGGCCTACGATTTGGTATATGACTTCTCCGTAGATACCGTTCGTATTCAAGGCATCCAGACCTTCAATAACCAATTGATGGTTAAAAACCGCTCCGACAGCGATTTGGAGGTCTTTCCTGACCCTGACGTTGTGTTTCCCGGTAAGACGTTGATCGGACTTCCCGATGTCATCACAGTCGGCGCGCAGCAAACCCGGTATTTCCCTTTGAAATTTTTAGCGGATCGTTCTTCCATTTCGCAGCAAAACGAGCAGTTCTCGGTTCGGCTCGTTGGCGAGGCGGGATTGAGCATTCAACCTGAAGCCACTTTTTCAGTGCATTTAAATCAAGAACGATCGCTGTTAATGGGTAGTGATCAAGCCGAATATTACATCGATCCGGCGACCCGGCAGGCCCCGGTCATGGTGCGCGTGGCCAATCGCGGGTTGGCACCCTTGGATTTTCGAATAGAATTGGTCTCGGCGCAAGAGGGGTTGGCGTTAAATGGGGAGGCGCTTCCCATACAACTTCAAGCTGGCCAGCAGGAACTGATTCCTTTTTCCGTTGCGCTGACCTCGCGCGCGCAGCGTGCTGATGGATTGGTGGTGTTGCGAGCTAGGGATGCGGATGGCCATGTGCTTGCTACATTACGTATCCGGGTAATGACCGTCGATAGTATACAGCAGTTTGGTGCGGGGCGTTTACCGGGAGATCAGGCCTTGAATAATGAGTTTGCCTTGCGTTATTTAAGTATGAATCATTACCAATCTATTTTTCAGATTGAAGGAAATGGGCAACTGGATTTCCAGAAAGGAAGAACACTGGACTATCGGCTGAATTTGGACTATTACTCGGACTTTAAGGCGATGAATGTGTACAATACCTATTTGGATTATCAGGAACCCACGTGGGGAGTGAAAGTGGGTAACATCTACGAGAATTTAGATTACGCCATTAATGGACGAGGTATTAAAGCCAGCTATAAAATAGACGATCAACGTGCTGTTCATTTATACGGAGTCGATAACAACTATATGTTGGTGAATCAGATTATCGATCCCATACCAGGGGCTAAGATCATTGGCGCCGCCTATGCGTTCGGCGAATATCTTCGGCATCCCGGTCGTGTCAGCTACTTGCACACACGCGATGCGTACAGGGGGATTCGTTCGCATCAGATCAGTGGGGTGAGTCCGTTGCGTAAAACAGAAAGCCAATCGTTGGATGTCGAGGCGGGATACAGTACGGAACAAACCGAGGCTGGGCACACTAAACAGGCGATTTCCTTAGGGCTTCGCTTTGACTATCGTGTAGGGGATTACCTTTTTGCGGGCAATAGCTACTACAGTTCGCCCTATTATACCGGTCTGCGAAGAGGTGTTTTTCAAACAGATGCCCGGGTGATCCGTTCACTTGCACCTGGACGGAATGTATCGGCTCGCTTAAGTGTGTTAGATAACAACCCCAAATATCAGGAAGGTGAGCGGGTGCATTATTTGACCAGCAGGAGACGTGTGCAAATATATGAGCTGGGGTATCGCGAGCAGGTGGGATTGTTTGCGCTAGACGTTCGGCCCTATTTGATGCGCCAAGGACTAGATATTCCGGAGCACTTTTTCAATCGATTCTCCGGGGAATCGTGGTATGCGGATGCGATTCGAACGGTGGTGGATTGGAGTTATTTTCAACCCCATCACCGCTTCTCGTTAAAAACCGATTACGGCTGGGTATACCGTTATCGGGGTAATGTGCATTCGTCCCCTTATCATTCCTTGCGCATGAACGGCTTTTATCAGTATGGGTTGCTCGGCTTTCAGGGGTATTTGCAAATCAATCCCTATTATTTGTCCGATGTGCTTTCTTCGGTCCAGCACAAAGATAATTACCTGTATTCATTTGGCCCGAACAGCCAATTTCAATTCTTCGATGATCGGCTGGATGTGTACTTGTCGGGCATGTATAATTATTATGGTTTTTCAGGCACTAGGAACTTCTCGGTACAGAGTCAGGTGAATTGGGATTTAGGAAATCACTGGCGCTTGTCGGGGAGTTTGTATTATTCGTTGATGCGGAGCCGAGCGCCGTACGTGCATGCCCAGGCGACTGATGTCGCGTTTTACCAATTTTATAATCGGCAAATTCGGGTCGGTATCGAAAAGCAATTTTCGGGTATGCAGACGGGCCGAGGACACCGCTTGGACCTGTTGTTTTTCGATGATGTGAACCAGAATGGGCTACACGATCGTGGTGAGCCCACATTAGCTGGAGTGGTGGCCCGGATAGACGGCCAAGTGGCCCGATCGGATGGTCGCGGACGTGTGCGATTTAGCGGCATGAAGCCAGGGAGTTATCAGGTGCTGACCGAGGCGAGTGACGGCTGGTCTGCCTTAGGTACGGTGGATGTCGTGATGAGTAAAAATTATCGATTGGAAGTACCGATGGTTAAGACCAGTGCACTTAGTGGTCGTATCGTCCGTGCCAATCAACGTTATTTAGCAAGCTCCGCGTCGCTGGGAGGAATTTCGATCGTCGCTGAGGCAGAGAATGGTCGCGCATTTAAGACCCTAAGCGACGGAGAGGGGCGCTTCTCCTTTTATTTGCCGCCAGGGAAGTTTACGGTGCGCATTGACAGTGAAGGGATGCCGTTCCAAATCGTTAACGGCGTGCAACGGGTAGAGATCATGGCCGGTGAAAACCAATCATTAGGCGATTTTGAATATATAGATCAGCGTAGGAAGGTCGATGTGAAACGATTCTAAGGAGCGACCAAACTAAAAATAATGTCCGCGGAATAGACGGCAGCAGGCTTTTCTAGAAGTTGCGGTGTGGAGGCGGCGGGTATGCTATACCGCACATCTAAGAGTCGGTCGATAACCGGACTGCTGCTTTCCAATAGCAATTGATTTGACGTGGATAGGGTGACCGTCTGCAGATCAGCTTGGCCTGGCGCTGGTCCTATTTGGAGTACCTCCAAGGGGATTTGGTCTGTTCCGGATTGAAAGGCGTTGGATTCCGCACGTACATACAGATTGTAGGGGGTCGTTTTACTGAGCCGAATATGGCCCGGAAGATCGGTGTACACGCCCTGTTGATAATCGCTTGCCGATCCGTATACCAAATCGATGTTCACCTGATTGGCGATGATTTCGGAAAGATCATCGACAACAACGTGAAGAAGTGCGTTACTTTCACTTTGCACCTCACCAGGCGGATACGCGGCTTGTGTTTTTCTCCACCCGTAGGTTATGGTGGTCGAGTAGTTGCCTGCCTGCGTGAAATATTGCTGCAGGCTTGTTGCCGGGAGGTTATAGCTATAGGTCAGCGACTCGTTGTTTTCTACGGGGACTGGCAATCCGGTATTGCCGATTAAATCTTGCCGATTGGTGGAAAGGGAGATCGATGGGCTGGTAACGGGGCTGATCAGTTGCAACTGCAATTCGGAAACGGGAACCACCGGAAGCTGATTGTAAGCCGCCTGACTGCTAAAATTGAAATTTGCCGACTCCGCTCGGATGCTCGGGATATACGGCAGACTGCTGGAAAGCTGAAT
>DXCW01000073.1 GCA_019115805.1 Candidatus Sphingobacterium stercorigallinarum | reverse complement strand
ATATCAAAAGCGAAAAATCACTTTACGGCACGGGTAATATCGTCGGTATCATTGATGGTGTCGAACAGACGTATCAAAAAGTGAGCGGTCTACCAAACGACGTCAAATCGATTACTGGAACCAACAACTACGCGCTCAAAGACGGTAAAACTGGCTATATAGGAGTGAACTTAACTTCAGGCATCGGATACATCTATAAAATCGACGCACAGTCCGCCAGTGCCACTCAAGGAGCTCGAGTGGAAGGAGGAACCATCACAGCGATTGAACATTTCGATTCGTAAAAACAGCCTCTCGCCAGCCTTACGGTTGGCGAGATATTTTGCAAGCCCACTACCCTATGTATAGCCTTATCTTTCTGCTTATCGCATGTTGTACCGCTGTGTTTTACTTCAGCAGCAACAAAAATAAAATCGTCTTAACGACAAGCTGGGCCCAAACCTTGCTTCCGCATCGCAAGGCATGGCGAGCAGGTGCATTGACGCTGCTCGTCTTGCTTAGTTTACCGGTTTGCAACGATCTGGGGATGGTGTCGGGAATATGCAGCTACATGGCGATGGTCATGACGGCTTTATCACTGTGGGTGATACTCCCACCGTATCGCCTCCTCAGCTGGAAACACCTGAGTATGTTATGGATAGCCACATTGATGATTGAACTCTCCTATACGTTGATGTATGCCAGCAAATAAAAAACACCTCAGTTCACCCTTGCAACGCTTTTTGAAAATCACAGCCGGATTCATAGGCGGCTATGCCGTGATGATGGCCTTTCATCTGGTGCTCACCTTATTTGTGGACAAAAAACACATCGTGATGACTGCCGGAGTTACCGGATACATACTCTGGGCACTTTTACTGCTGCTGGCTTTTTTATCTAAAAACGGTTGGAAGATATGGGGACTCTACTTGTTTATCTTTTTACTACTGGCTGGTCCGTATTTACTGATCAACTGAACCTGCACGCATGAATATTCGCCATTACAATATTTATTTTAGTACCCATACCGTCAGTGGCATCATCGCCTGCGCGTTGTTGTATGTTATTTTCTTTGCCGGATCGTTTTCTTTTTTTAGAGATGAAATTGCCGCGTGGCAAAAAAACATTTCCTACAAGGACCAAGCGGCATCACCAGAAGCTTATGATGTACTGCTCGATTCGCTATCCGGTGTAACCAATCTTCACGGACGTCAAATTTCATTTTTCAATTTCCAAGAGGCCACGCGGAGCTACGTCAATGTATCCGCCTCGCAGGACAGCGTACTCCATGCAGAAAATCTGGCCAAGCTCGCACCCACAGCTGAGAAAAAGAAATCGAGACGGCGAGGTGCTGGAGACGCGCATTATTTTAATTATGATTTTGTGGACCGGAGCAGCGGTGGCTACGATCAGCAGTACGACATGGCGGAATTTCTATATCGCCTACACTTTCTGGCGCAATTAAATGAAGTTCCCATTCGATTGGGCATTGCGCCCTTTGGCTACTTCGTGGCCGGAGTGGTCTCCTTTTTATTTCTTTTTGCGATGATCACGGGCCTGTTGCTGCACTGGGATAAAATCGTCAGTAACTTTTTCATATTTCGACCGTTTAGCAAATGGAAGACCGTCTGGACCGATATGCATACCGCTTTAGGTGTCATTGGCTTTCCCTACCAGTTTATGTATGCGGTCACCGGCCTGTTTTTAATCATCAATACGGTATTGGTGGTTCCTTTCAGTAAATTTTTATATCAGGGAGATACGCAAGAACTCTACGGAGATCTGGGGTACACGTATACCGAGACCACCCCCTATTCGTATCGTCCACTGGAGAAAGATTTCCAGTTGTCCAGCTATTTACATAGGACCAAAGAAAAGTGGCCCGACAGCGAATTCAAAAGCGTCACCATACAAAATTATGGCGACTCCAACATGGTCCTGATTATGGAAATGGAGCCGTCCTATCAACACTATTTTGCAGGTAGCGGGATCTTAGCCTTACGCGTAGCTGACGACTCGGTTATGGTGGAAAAATCACCGACCGAAGAAACGGGATATGTCGATTGGGTACGAAGTTTCATTTACCGCCTACATTTTGGTGATTTCGGAGGCTATCCATTAAAAATAGTTTATTTCCTACTGGGCATTATGGGGTGTTTAGTCATTATCTCCGGCATATTAATTTGGCTGGTTGCCCGTGACAAACCGAAAACCGCCCCCATAAAACGGAAGTTTAACTTCTGGGCGGCTCATGTTTTCACCGCTGGCTGCCTGACCCTCTTACCGGTCACTGCGCTAAGCTTTATTGCCATAAAGATCAATCCTTACGGTGGGCAAAGCTACATCTACCGGGTGTATTTCTATGCCTGGTTAGCCTTCGGACTTTACTATTTGGTACGCCGCAGCATTGCCCGGACCAACCGTGAAACCTTACTCACGGGAGCGGTATTATCTTTGCTGGTGCCCATAACACAGGGACTGGCCACAGGAAATTGGATGTGGCTCTCTTTCTATCGGGGCCAAACTGATATTTTCATGATCGATTTTCTTTGGCTGACGATCGCTGTATTGGCCTTTGTAGCCTATAGAAAATCAATCTCTTTTTTTAAAAATCTGGCCACCTAATGTAAGTTTGTTAAATTGTTATGCGTTTTCATTAAATTAAGGGAGCCGGCCAGTCTCCCTTTTTTCGTAGTCCTTCAGCCCGCATGAACGAATCACCATTCCCAAATAAGTGCGACAACGCTCGAATTCATGCATTTTTTTTGGTAATTTTAAGGGATTACATACATGCATATGCCCAAAATAGAAACCAACCTCATTCATCAAGGCGAAGCCTTCAATGAGACCAAAGCCGTTGTCACGCCGATTTACCAGACGTCCACCTATTTCGCAGGTGACGATCTCGACCAATACATCATTGCCGCCACCGATACCAAACACCCTGGCTTTTACCACCGACACGGTAACCCGACCAATTCTCAGGTCGCCGCTGTATTAGCCGGCTTAGAAAAAACAGAAGACGCACTGGTATTTGCGACAGGTATGGCCGCCATCAGTACCGCCGTGTTGTCTGTAGTCCAAGCAGGCGATCATGTCATCACACAACACTCCCTGTATTCGGGCGCTATGTTGTTTTTTAGAAATTTCCTTAGCCAATATGGTGTAACAGTCACTCATGTGGATCAAAAAGACAACGCCGCTTTCGCCGCAGCGATCCAGCAAAACACGAAACTTATTTACGTAGAAACGCCATCGAATCCGAATCTAGACATCACCGATTTAAAGTATATTGGGGATTTGGGCAAACAGCATCAGATTATCACCATGGTGGATAATACCTTCGCCTCTCCGGTGAACCAAACCCCTCGTGATTTCGGCATCGATATCATTGTGCATTCTGCCACAAAATATTTAGGTGGACATAGCGATTTAACGGCAGGTGTCATCTGTGGGAGCACCTCCTTTATAGAGAAAGCCTGGAGTCGGTCCTTAATGTTGGGTGGGTCCTTGAGTCCAATGGATTCTTGGTTGTTGTTACGTGGCCTAAAAACATTGACCCTGCGCGTCAACCAAATCAACAGCAACGCACTCCGATTAGCACAATACTTAGAAAAACACCCCGCGATACGCCGTGTAGCGTATACAGGTCTAAAAACACACCCTCAAGCGCAGCTGGTTGAAACACAAATGCGTGGAGGCACAGGCATGCTTTGCATCGAAGTGATTGGTGAAACCAGCCAGCAGGCCCATCAGCACGCGCAACACGTATTGAGCAAACTCCGGTTTTTTGCCAATGCAGCAAGTTTGGGTGGCGTAGAATCACTTATTGTTCACCCCGCCAGTATGTGGGGATCGCATCATAATAACGAGCAAAAATCCACATCGGGTATCACCAGTGGAATGTTGCGCGTTTCAGTAGGTATTGAACATATTGATGACTTGATTGAAGATTTTGAACAAGCGCTGTCGGAGATCGCAACGCTCCACTAACCCGTCTTGGCATCCTCTTCAAATGAACCCTTTTGGTTGGAAACGTGTTCTCCTTAAAATATGACACAGAAAACACGGTATACATGCGTATATCACATCCTTATGTGACCCCTGTTTTGTGCGATGGGTCACCCAAATTAATTCTGGTCAATTTTAAGATTAAATAATTCCACTATATCTTGTTGTTCGTCCTTTTTTATCACCAACCTTTGGTATGTATTTGTTGAGTATGGGCTTTGTACACGGACCTTGTAGATCGTTTTTACAATATCGATCACTTTTTCTGGACTGTATTCGGATCCTTTTTCCTTTAGCCTCCTCTCCAATTCTTTGTAGACCTTACACGCTGCAAATGAGATGCAGATGTGTGCCTCTATCCGCCGTCGTAGACGGTGATATATCGGTCTTACCTGTAGATCGGATTTTGAAATCCGAAAGGTCCGTTCTATATGCCATAGCAGCCCGTATTGTTTGATAATCTCCTCTTTTGGAAGTTCGCAATTGGTTATGTACCCCTTCAGACCGTCCCACTTGCTATCCTCGTTATACTTGTCATAGTTAATAGAGATGTTTACTTCCCCTTCTAACGACAGGTATTTGTTGTATCCCCGATTATTGATATTCTTTTTGCCCAGTTTCCCCGAACTGATCGCTCTTTCAAGTTTTTCCAGACCTCTCTTGCGGTTTTTCCCATCCCGGACCGCCCTGCTTGTTCGATATCCCACGATAAGCCTATCTCCAGTTTGCAGGGAGACTTCAGCGCTCTGCTTATCGTCTAACTTCAGCCCTAAGATTGCCGCTGTCTCGGGTTTGCCCATGTTCTTGATGCGCGCTCCCAGAATGTATCGATAGCCGCCTTCTCTGAGCTTGGTTATGTTGGTTTTGGAGAGCAGTCCCGAATCAGCGATCACGATAAGATTCCCAAGTGAATACTTGGAAACAAAATGCTCCAGGATAGGCATCATCGTATCCCCCTCGTACTTATTGC
>DXCW01000072.1 GCA_019115805.1 Candidatus Sphingobacterium stercorigallinarum | reverse complement strand
TCAAACCGGAAAACAAGTTAAATCAGCCAAAGATGGACGAGTTCGTATTTTACAATAGACGGAATTTCCTGAGAAACTTAATGCTGTTGGGTGCCGGCGCGTCCTTGGCTAACCTACCCCACGCTGTACACGCCAAAGATTCATCGGTTAAGATCACGATTTTACATACGAACGATGTGCACAGCCGGATTGAACCCTTTCCGATGGATGGTTCCGCTCTACAAGGTCGTGGCGGTGTGGCCAGGAGAAGCACTTTAATTCAGCAGATTCGGGCCGAGGAACCCCACGTGCTGCTCTTCGATGCAGGTGATTTCTTTCAAGGCACCCCTTATTTCAACTTGTTCGATGGCCAATTGGAATTGGAACTGATGTCTAAACTGGGGTATGATGCGGCTACCTTTGGCAATCATGAATTTGACAACGGTCTGCAAGGTTTATCAAAGCACTTCGACAAAGCAAACTTTCCTTTCGTAAGCTCCAATTACGATTTCACGGGGACGGTACTAGAGGGAAAAGTCAATGGGCATCTAATTTTCCAGCGCGGAGGGGTCAAAATCGGCGTGTTCGCCGTCGGGGTGGATTTAGAGGGCTTGGTGGACCCCAATAGTTACAAGGGAATGACCATTACCGATCCCATTGCTGTGGCCGAGCAGTACACCAGACTGTTAAAGAACGATTTGCTGTGCGACTTGATCATTTGCCTCTCTCACCTGGGCTATAGTTATGAAAACGAAAAAGTTTCCGATCTAAAACTAGCTGCCCATTCCAGACATATCGATCTGATTATCGGCGGGCATACTCACACTTTTCTGGAGCGTCCCACGGAGGTAAGAAACCTCGACGGCCACATCACCTTGGTCAATCAAACCGGACGATCAGGTGTGTATTTAGGCCGCTTAGACTTTCTATTTGACCGTGCAACCGGGAGGTCTCGTATCGAGGCCAATAATTACGTCATTGACGCGCAGTTAGACCGAACCACTTAAAAGGGATACGATATGATAAAAACGATTGGTAAGCTTTATAAGCAATCCTATCAGGGATTGTCTCCGGCCGCATGGCTGTTAGCCTTAGTTATGCTCATTAATCGATCCGGATCGATGGTCATCCCTTTCTTGGGCATATATATGTCTTCGGAACTGGGCTTCAGTAAACCGCAAATTGGATTCGTCTTGGGTTGTTTTGGATTGGGCTCTGTATCCGGATCTTGGCTCGGCGGTTGGTTAACCGATCGTTTCGGGAACATACGCGTTCAGGCTTGGAGTTTAATTATGGTAATTCCCCTATTTTTAATCCTACCGCAATTCAAAACCTTCGCAGGGCTATCGATGATGATTTTTTTCTTATCGCTAGTCGCCGATATTTTTCGACCTGCCAATTCCGTGTCGGTTGCCCGATATGCAAAGCCTGAAAACATAACCCGAGCCTATTCATTGAACCGCATGGCGGTGAATCTCGGATTTTCCATAGGGCCCGCTTTGGGTGGATTTTTAGCTAAATTTTCATTCGATTGGATTTTTTACGGAAACGCTATCGCGGCTGCCGCAGCGGCCATCGTGTTCCTCTACTTTTTTAGTAATCGGAAACCCCGCAACCGCATGCCTACAGAACAACGCACATCGTCACCGGAAACTGGGGAACCGCCGTCCACCCGGAATGCCTATAGCGATGGTCCTTTTATCGTATTCAACATATTGTGCTGCTTGTTCTCGCTGGCCTTTTTTCAACTGCTTAGTACGCTTCCGCTATTTTACCAAGATGTGCATCGACTTAGCGCGGATCAAATCGGTCTGTTACTGGGCTTCAGTGGCTTTGTTATCGTCTTATTTGAGATGGTCTTTGTACACATTGTGGAACATCGTTTTTCCGTGCGGCAGATCATGCTTTGGGGAACCGCGATCACGGGGGTGTCTTACCTCATGCTGAATGGGGATTTTGGAATGGGCTGGCTTTTCTTCGCCATGTTTATTCTCTCTACCGGCGAAATGCTCACTTTACCGTTCAGTGCCACGGTAGCCATACAACGGTCATCGCTATCCACGCAGGGGGCATATATGGGCTTCAATTCATTGGCTTTTGCAGCCGCAAATATCTTTTCTCCATTTCTAGGGACCTATACCGCGGAGCATTACGGTTATCAAACGCTTTGGACGATTACCGGTGTCCTGTTGATTTGTTGTGGTATAGGCTTTTACTGGATTATCTCTCGGATGCAAAAGCATTAGCCGACATTTCGCTCATAGGGAACTCTTGTCATTATCGAGCGGCCTAAGGTGATTTCATCCACGTACTCCAGTTCACCACCAAATGCAATCCCTCTAGCAATGGTACTGATTTGTATATCAAACTCTTTTAATTTTCTGTAAAGATAAAATATGGTGGTATCTCCTTCCATGGTTGCACTCAAAGCCAATATGACTTCTTTAATTTCTTGTGCTCGAACGCGCTCGACCAACGCATCTATCTTCAGATCTGACGGACCGACCCCTTCCATCGGTGAAATCAGACCACCAAGCACATGATAGGTACCGTTAAACTGTTGGGTACCTTCTATTGCCATGACATCTCTGGTATCCTCCACTACACAAATAATACCTTGGTCTCTCTTGTGCGAAACACAGATTTCGCAGGTGTGTACATCCGATATATTAAAACAATTTTTACAGTATTTTATTTCTTTCTTTAAACGATCTAAAGATTCGGTGAAACGAAACACATCTCCATCAGGTTGTTTCAATAAGTGCAGTACCAGGCGCAGGGCTGTTTTTTTACCTACCCCTGGAAGTTTAGCAAACTCCTCGACGGCATGTCCCAATAATTTCGACGAAAATTCCATCTTGCAAAATTACTAAAATAATAAACAAAAAAGTGCGCCAGCATCTCGGGGATAACTGGCGCAGGGGTTTTATGAAACAAAAATTTCGTACGGTAAAAAAAGTGCATCATTACTCCGTTTCAGGTCCACTGCTGATCGGGCGCAAATAGCCGAACTCACCGCAGCATTACGGCGAATCACTTCATATGTATTTGTTCGTTGATTGACGGTTTAAGTTTCTCTTTTCTCGAACAAGGTTGATAAAGGTGAATATAGAGAAAAGAAATTGCTTGACCAACTTTTTGACAATAAATTTTCACGTCGCTGGTTTTTTCCCTACCCGCTACAAGAATTATCCGAAAAATCTTATCTTACGCCAGTGGTCAGATTCGTGCTGACTGGAGTATGTAGAACTTTAAATAGCATATGGCAAAAGACGATAAAATCAGACGATCCTTCGCCAACAAAAATTGGCAGGAGATAAAAGTCAAAGACTCATGGCAGATCTTTAAGATCATGTCAGAATTCGTGGACGGATTCGAGAAGTTGGCAAAAATTGGACCCTGTGTCTCCATCTTCGGCTCGGCCAGAACCGCTGAAGATCATCCCTACTACGAAATGACCGTGGACATCGCCAGACGATTGGCCGAACGCGGATACGGTGTCATTTCTGGTGGAGGGCCTGGAATTATGGAAGCCGCCAATAAAGGCGCATATGAAGCCGAAGGAAAGTCAGTAGGACTTAATATTGAACTGCCTCACGAACAATTCCACAACCGATATATCGATCGCGATAAACTACTGGAATTCAATTACTTTTTTGTCCGTAAAGTGATGTTTATGAAATATTCACAAGGATATATCGTACTGCCAGGGGGATTCGGTACCATGGATGAATTGTTTGAAGCGATTACCTTAATTCAAACCGGTAAAATTGCACGTTTCCCTATTGTCCTTGTTGGCACTGCCTATTGGGAGGGCTTATTTGACTGGATCAAATCCACCATGCTCACGCATAAAAACATCAGTGAAGAAGATTTGAACCTCTATCGTATGGTAGATACTGCCGAAGAAGCCACTGAACATATTTTCCGCTTCTACGATAAATATTTATTAAAGCCCAATTTTTAGCACTGGGCATCGTTACATAAAAAAAGGCGCTCTGCTGAAGCAAAGCGCCTTTTTTCTTTTGACATCGGTTTGGTGGATTAAAAACTGTACGTCAAACCGGCATTCCAAGTCGTACCTAGGCCGTAGAAATAGCCATAGCCGTCTTTTCTCGAGAAATACTTTTCATCCAAAAGATTCCTGACATTTCCTCGGAATTTCAATGTTTTTCCGTTGCGTAGTAAGAAGTTATAGCTTAAACCGGCATCAACGATATTATAACTATCTAATTCTTCCGATTGATACACTTGATCGTTTAACGAGGCGGTGATAATGTCTGCAACATCAACATTTCCGTAAAGTCTGGAGTAATGGTTAAAATCCGCGTCCACAGAAAATTCCGGTAGAATGTAGTATTTCACCCCTAATCCTACACTGGTTTGAGCGGCATTCCCTACCCGAACTCCAGTTAAATCCTGACCCTGTACGTCCTCAAATATAATGTCATAGCTGTTGTTGTCTCGCACCCGATACGGAGAAGATCCGTCGTATTTCCAATCACCTATCGAACCGTATCCCCTCAATGTTAGCTGCGGCTGCACGCGCCAAGCCAAGTCAAGTTCCAACCCTTTGTGCAATTGTCCTACACCCGTAAAAAGATAGGTCACGTCGGCATACACCTGGCCGTCTACTTCGTAGTTTTGAGCGTTGTAACCGGTAAAGCGATTGTCCCAATTGGTATAATAGCCATTGAGGTTCGCGTCGAAATACGGGCTAGTGAACTTATATCCCGCTTCAAGACCGAAAATCTTTTCATTATCAACTGCCGGATCTGCAAAATCCACCGTATTAAATATGAACACGTTATCCAGGAACGGCTGACGTGAATAGTAGCCGATATTGGCAAAAAGCGTGTGCTGTTCTTCAATCGTATAGGACGCTCCTCCTTTTATGTTAAATCCAAGTTTATGATCGAAACCGGATTTGGCCTCGCCCTGGTATCCCCAGCGATCCATTTTTTGATAGCTTTGGTTAGACACGGAGGCCTGGATAAACGAACTGAACACATCGTCTGCATATTCGATCTGTCCAAAAAGTCCTTGATAATTGATCTTCTCGGAGTTATCATATCCCACACGCTCCTCTACCGCTGCACTATTGAAGAGCGCCGACCAAGGATTGGTGCTGAATGTTTGATCAACGACGTAGTCATCGGGACGGTTCACGTTACTCTCGATTCGGCCATTGGTCCCAAGCAAATTCACCAATTGTTGAAAGTGATCGCCTTGGTAAAAACGCAAGTCTGCCCCGACGTTAAACGTCCAATTTGTAGTCGGTTCAAAACTGTAATTCGATACCAATCCATACCAAAAGTGGTTGTTTGCTGAAGCACGTAATACTGTACCGTTATAGCCCTGCGAATAGCCCCCTGGCAATTGCTGGTTTTGTTCGGCGATAACATCCCAATTGGTAAATCCGGTTTCCGTATCGTATCCATTTGGTATAAAGCCCGGACCGTTTCCTAGTGTACCGGTACCTCCCCCACGACCTACCGATGCGTAGAGTACCGTGGAAAGCGAAGAGGATTCATCGATTCGCCAGTCCCAATTCAAATTGGCCACCGGTTTATGATAAAAATTTCGCCGTTGTGATAAACCTTCTCCCTGATACCAACCGTAGTTGGAGTTGCCTTTGATCCCGGTCATATCGTATCCGGGTGTCTGAAGAATGCCGTCTCTATATACGGATTCCAAAGGCTTCGAATAATTTTGGTCATGCCATTGAGGTGCACCGAAAACCATGAAATTCAGATTATGATCCTCATTGGGCTGATAGCCTACGGATAGAAAATAGTTTTGTCCAGCTCCAGCCGTTCCGCGGGCAAATACGCCGTCCGATCGCCAGCCGCTTACCATGAATGACACGCCCCATTTCCCCATCATACCGGTATTATAACCGACCGTGGCTTTGGCCATTCCGTAATTTCCAGTTTGCATGCGCACGTATCCTCCGCGCTGCATATCGGTCGCGCGGGTGATGATGTTTACCGTGCCTCCAACCGAAGAAATGGCGAGTTTCGATGACCCCAGGCCACGTTGAATCTGGATAACATTCGCCACGTCAGACATCGCTGACCAGTTCGACCAATACATATTCCCATCCTCCATGCCATTGATGGGCTGACCGTTGAGCAAAAATGCGGTGTTGGACTGGTCGAATCCTCTGACGAACATTTTCGAGTCTCCAAAACCACCCGCCTGATCCGCTACATAAACAGA
>DXCW01000071.1 GCA_019115805.1 Candidatus Sphingobacterium stercorigallinarum | reverse complement strand
CATCTAATATGTCAACAAGATTCCGTTGAATCGACCTGTCACTCGGACGTATCACGACAATCAGGTCTTTTCCTCCGGCCACTTGTGGGACTTGCGCTTTCTTTTCCAAAACGACTCTGCGAATTCCGTCTTCACTGTAGTCCACTACTGATGGCGGGGTGATCGGCTTTTCCAGTTGTCCGTAATACCAAGCAATCTTGTTATCCGAGCCTAACAATAAGGTAATGGAACGGTTGTCCGCGATATCGATCTCGGGCTCCTTCTCATTCATGTCCTTATTTTTATCAGGCATATTGACATCCATGGCTTGGGGCTTATTCAGGGACGTTGTCAACATGAAGAAAGTGATGAGCAAGAACGCTAGATCCACCATTGCGGTTAAATCTACACGACCTCCATCTTTCTTCGAACGTACCTTACCGCCTTTTTTACCGGAGTCTTGATTTAATTCTGCCATTTTCTTTCCTCTTAGTTTTCCTGACGTAACGAAGTAATAAAACTGAATTTATTTTGCTTCTGATTACGCAAGGTTTCGATGATTAAATTCATTACCGCATACTTCTCTTCTGCGTCAGCCTTGATCGCGACGAGCATCGGTCCAGGATCTTCAAATCCGCGCACTTTGCTTTCTTGATCACGATTGAATTCCACAGTGGCTAAGCGGGCTTGCTGAACCCAATGATACAGTTCGTTCGATAATTCTTCGGTACTGTCCACAGGAATTCCTGGTTGAATTTCCACGGTACGCTTATCATTTTCCAGCGCGAGCAATGCACGAAGCTGCTTAAGCGGCACCCCGAATTCATCCAGTCCTCTAAACTTCTTATATTCTTCTTCGGTAAAACCCACTCCATACTTGGCCGACATATTCTTTAATGTCATCTCCCGTACTTCGGGATCTTTCATACTAAAAAATACGGTCCCTTCATTACCCACCGTGATCACCGATATGTTCCCATCTGGTAACTGATCTAGTGTAGTGGCGGCAGGAGTGTCAACAACCAAAACTTCCGGTTGCCGAGCAGTTGCTGTTAGCACGAAGAAAGTAAGAAGCAAGAAAGAAACATCACACATCGCCGTCATGTCGATCGTTGTGCTGGCTCTTTTTACTTTTGCTTTTCCCATTTCTTTACTTCTTTAAATTGATTACTCTATTTCTTTCTATAATAACGATGCATGCAGAAGGAACATTCCATAAAGAATTTTCAAATTCTGCTCTCACCATTCTTATTTGTGGTTTGCAGCGTACGTTTGTACAATAGAGAAACCAGCCTCATCGATAGAATAAGTCAACGTATCAATTTTAGAAGTCAATAGGTTGTAGAAAATAATCGCCACCGTAGATGTTGCAATACCAGTAGCGGTGTTGATTAGGGCCTCAGAAATACCGTTCGCAAGTGCTGCAGAGTCTGGAGCTCCACCAGTTGCCAATGCCGAGAACGCTTTAATCATACCCGTTACTGTACCCAATAGACCCGTCAATGTACCAATGGATACTAGAGTCGCTAGAACTGTTAAGTTCTTTTCTAACATCGGCATTTCCAAAGTAGTTGCCTCTTCAATTTCTTTTTGGATCGCCAATACTGATTTTTCCGTATCTAGAGCGGAATTCGTCTGCACATCTTTGTATTTCAAAAGACCTGCTTTGATTACGTTTGCAACAGAACCTTTTTGTTTGTCACACTCTTGAATCGCTGTATCGATGTTTCCGGTTCTCAACAATCCTTGTACTTTTCTCACAAAGTTTCCTACGTTGCCGGTTCCCGAAGCTTTACCAATAACGATAAAACGCTCAATTGCGAATACGAATACCATTAAGAAAAGTCCAAGCAAGACTGGTACTACATAACCCGCATGGTAAACCATTCCTAGGTAGTTTCCTGGTTTTGGCTGATTCTCTGGGTTGTTGTCGATAAAGTTGTTCGGGTCACCCATCACAAATTGATAAACCAAGAACCCAATGACTAGACAAATGATAATTGCTAAACTTGCAAATAAATTACCCGTATTGCCACTCTCTTGTTTAGCTGGGGCGTTTGTAGTTTTTGGTGCGTTTGCCATTTTTTACTAATTTTTAGATTTTTTACTGTTGTTTAATTATTAAGTTAAATTCAATTTAATGCAATCCAAATGCCGTTATATTAAATAAATTCAAAACAAATATAGCATTTTCTGTTAAAAACAAAATTAATTTGAAGATATCAGATTGATTCACTTTTAGGTTGTATTCCTACTCATTGACGTTCTTCAGCAGTTCTCCAATCAATGCCTATTTATTCGTATCCTAATAACGGTTGAACATTCCATATTTTTTACAATGAAAACTATTTTTTTTTTGATATGCAAATTATCAAATCGTTAATTATTAAAAATAAGTAAGCATTCACTTACCTATTTTCTCTTTCGCGCAATCGATTTTATAATAGAATAATGCAGTATTGCTTTGTTTTCTAATAATTTACATCTCATTCTACGCATCAGCCTCCAAAGGTTTTCACACGATAGTTTTCTGTTTCTAAATACGCCACGATTTTTTGCTTAAAATCCCCTTGTATCAGAATTTCTCCATTCTTTGCACTCCCACCCACTCCACAACGTTGCTTAAGTTCCTTGGCCAAAGACGCTAAGTCTTCATCCGTTCCGATGAACCCGGTTACTAAGGTAACGATTTTCCCTTTTCTCGCTTTTTTATCCAGGCCTACTTTCAGTTTTTGCTCAGAATTGGGCAGCGTTTCGGCCTGATGAGTTTCATCTTCCTGATATTCGAAATCATCCGCTGTGGAATAGACCACCCCCTCGTACCGTTGCTTTTTTTGCTTCGCCATGTGATTAACTTATGATACGCAGTGCATTCTTTTGCACTTCAATACTTATTTCCTTACCTAAATCCATAGGTTCGCCGTCCAAATGAACGGGGGCCTCCTCGTCTTGTCGGATCAAGATCTTTTTACCGCTGATGATTTCCACGTACTCCGATTGATTAACCGTACGATTAAATAGATGAAAAACCATCAAAGGGAGGGTGTATAACGGAAATTTCCGCACAATACACACGTCCAGTACGCCGTCATTCACTGACGCATTAGGTGCAATGTAGGCATTATTCCCGTATTGAGGCGAATTTGCTACACTGATCATAAACGCTTCGCGCTCGTACGTCTCTCCATCGATCTCCAGACTATACTTCCGGGGCTTGTAGTTACTCATCACGTTAATCACCGTCCGGAGGTAACCTACCGGACCTCGAAAAGTTTCGGAAGCGAACTTATCGCTCACCGAAGCGTCAAACCCAAGTCCGGCCACATTGAAAAAATAGCGGTCGCCGATTTTCCCGCAATCAATCGCTGTGCTTTCCATGCGGTTGATTCGACGCAGCGCAGCAGACTCATTCATCGGCACGCCAAGATAAAGCGCTAATCCATTGCCGGAGCCCTCAGGAATAATTCCCAAAGGAGTGTCGGTATTGACCAAAGCGCTGCCGATTTCATTAATCGTGCCGTCACCTCCGACCGCGACAACGGCATCGTAGCCCTCTTCTACGGCTGCAGTAGCTAATTCATAGCCATGATTGGCATGGTCGGTAATTTTAAATGTAGGATCAAACCGGTTCAAATCCAGCACCTCTAAGACTTGCTTATTGAATGCCGTCTTCTTCTTCCCTCCAGATATGGGATTGATCACAAACAAGATGCGCTTCTTTGACATTTTAAATATTCTAACTCCCGAAGATAAGAATTTGGGCCAAATACTTTTTAAATAATCCAAAGTATCGTAGCTTTGTGCGACACAAAATGTGGACTGATTTGCATTTTGCATTAGTATTAATGTAAATGGGAGATTGCAACCACAGTAAAAAAGTGCTAAAAACCATTCGAGAAAATGTTTTTTCACATACTGCCTGCTTATCCCTCCAACTCTTTTGAATAATATGGCATATCTATTTACTTCCGAGTCTGTTTCCGAAGGGCATCCCGATAAAATCGCGGATCAAATTTCAGATGCACTTATTGACAACTTTCTCGCTTGGGATGAAAACGCCCGAGTAGCAATTGAAACACTGGTCACCACGGGTCAAGTGGTGTTGGCTGGTGAAGTGAAATCCAATATTTATCTGGACGTCCAGAAGATCACCCGACAGGTTATTGAGCGTATCGGCTACACCAAGTCTGCTTATATGTTTGAAGCCAATTCCTGTGGAGTACTCTCGGCGATCCATGAACAGTCGGCTGACATCAATCAAGGCGTCGATCGACAGGACAAACAGGAACAAGGCGCAGGCGATCAAGGGATCATGTTCGGTTATGCAACAAACGAGACAGAGAACTACATGCCACTTGCCTTGGATCTTTCGCATAAACTACTTTACGAACTGGCCAAGCTTCGTCGAGAAAACAAAGACATCACGTATCTGCGTCCGGACGCAAAAGCACAAGTGACGCTGGAGTATGATGATCACCACAAGCCTAGCCGAATCGACACCATTGTCATTTCGGCACAACACGATGATTTTGCGACCGAGCAAGAAATGCAGGAACGCATCAAGCACGACATTATAACTATCCTTATTCCGCGAGTAAAAGCACAACTGAAGCCCGAGCATCAAGCGCTGTTTACCGATCACATCACCTATCACATCAACCCGACTGGTAAATTCGTTATTGGCGGACCACACGGCGACACGGGACTCACCGGCAGAAAGATTATCGTAGATACATATGGGGGTAAAGGCGCGCACGGAGGCGGTGCTTTTTCGGGTAAAGACCCATCTAAAGTCGATCGTTCTGCGGCCTATGCCACACGCCACATTGCTAAAAACCTAGTCGCAGCGGGTGTTGCTGACGAGATCTTAGTGCAGATTTCATATGCGATTGGTGTAAAAAATCCGATGGGCATATATGTCAACACCTACGGCACCAGTCGTGTCAAGCAGAGTGATGCGGAAATTGCCACCATCATTCAGGAGCTTTTTGACATGACGCCCTATGGCATAGAAACTCGGTTAAATCTACGCCAACCGATTTATGCCGAAACCGCAGCATACGGACACATGGGGCGTACGCCTCGAACCGTCACCAAAACCTTTGAGAGCTCGACAGGTGAAACCAAAAGTCTTCAAGTCGATTTGTTCACCTGGGAGAAGTTGGATTATGTCGACGCCATTAGAAAGGCCTTTTCGATAGGCTAACATCCAATCCGATGCCTTACGAATACCACTGCCCCCAAAGTTTAAGCGTCTGGGGGCAGTGCAGTAATGAGGCATACCGAAACACTGACACGTACAGGCAGTGGTCTCCGGCTGTAGGTTCTCGTTCGGACTTAAGCGTCTTGCAAATTTGCCGAGGAAGTAGGAATTTGACGGTTTACTTTTTTGACCAGACCTTGTAGTACATTCCCGGGGCCAACCTCTATAAATTGGGTTGCACCATCACGCAACATCGTCTCCATGGTTTGGGTCCACCGCACCGCACCGGTTAATTGGGCGATTAAGTTTTCTTTAATCACTGTCGGTTCCTGATAAGGTATAGCATCGACGTTCTGGTACACCGGGCAAATCGGAACGTGAATATCCACCCCTTCAATAGCCGCCTGCAGCTCTTGCTTTGCTGACTCCATGAGCGGAGAGTGGAATGCGCCGCCCACATTCAGCTTAAGCGCTCGTTTTGCACCGGCCTCCAACAGCTTTTCACAAGCCGCGTCTACACCGGCAATAGAACCGGATATCACCAATTGCCCAGGGCAATTATAGTTTGCCGGAACAACCACATCATCAATCTCCGCACAAATCTCTTCCACCACCACATCGCTTAATGCTAAAATTGCCGCCATGGCTCCAGGCTGACTTTCCGTGGCTTTCTGCATGGCGTTCGCTCGTTTGGCCACCAAGTCTAGCCCGTTCTCAAACGACAGTGCTCCAGCAGCAACTAATGCCGAAAATTCTCCCAGAGAATGCCCTGCAACCATCGCTGGTTTAAATCCATCGCCGAGCATCTTCGCCAAAATAACGGAATGAAGAAATATCGCCGGTTGGGTGACTTTGGTTTGTTTCAAATCCTCTTCTGTTCCACCGAACATCAGATCGGTAATGCGGAAACCTAATATATCGTTGGCGCTTTCAAACAAAGCTTTGGCTTGTTCATGCTGCTCGTAAAGGTCTTTACCCATACCAACAAACTGGGCTCCTTGCCCCGGAAATACATATGCTGTCTTCATCTGCGTGTTCATTTGATTCCTTATGATTCATTAGTCCTCCTCGGGGAGGAATAAAAGCGAAGATAAGTTTTCTTCACTAAAAATGGTGCGTGAGATTTCCATCATCTGTTCTGCGGTGACGCCGTCGATGTTATCGAATACTTCTTTCAACTCGATGACCCGCCGGTAATCCAACAGGTTTTTCGATTCGGAAATGATTAAATTCATTCTGCTTTCCTCGGCCAGAGCGATCTGTCCTTTGAATTTGTTCTTGGCTTTTTCCAGCGCAGTGGACGATAGGGGCTGTTTCTTCAACTTGGTCAGTTCCTTATCAATCAACTTTAGTGTACGGTCCACCTTATCCGGATCGGTTCCGAAGTAAATACTAAATAGGCCCGTATCCGAATACAGGCTGTAATTCGATTCAATGGTATACGCGATACCGTACTTCTCCCGGATGTTGAGATTTAGGATCGAAGACATCCCATACCCTCCAAGCAAGCTATTCAGCAAGAGCAAACCGTATTTATGCTCATCATAAATGCCATAAGCCGGGCCACCGATCACCACATGCGCCTGATTAATAGGTCGCTGTTTTACGACACGCTTAGCTGCATGGCGATCGACCGACTCCACCTCTCCTTGCCACTGATATCGCGGCACCTGAGCAAATCTCTTCTCGGAGATCTTTTCCACTTTTTTGGCGGAATAATCTCCGGAAATAGCAATAACAATTTTAGATGCGTCGTAATGCGTCTCAATAAAGCGAAGAATATCTGATTTACTGATGGATTTCAAGTCCTCCTCCAATCCAAGGATGTTATGTCCGAGTCCGGTTCCTTGAAAAACAAGGTCCTCAAAATCATCCATAATCGATTCCTCCGGGCTGTCCAAATAGGACGCCATCTCATCTAAGATCACGTCTTTTTCTTTTTCCATCTCTTCCTGAGGAAAAGTAGAATGAAAGACAATATCTTGAAATAAATCCAACGCGCGATCCAAATAGGGCTTGAGAAACGAGGCATGAATACAGGTGTATTCTTTAGTTGTATACGCGTTCAGATCACCTCCAACGGCCTCCAACCTATTTAGAATTTGATGGGTACTCCGTTTCTCGGTGCGCTTAAACAACAAGTGTTCGATAAAGTGAGCCGTACCGTACTTACCGACCTCCTCGTGTCTGGATCCTGTGTCGATCAGTAAACAAGTGTGTGTGATCGCTGAGGGGTGGTGCTGAAAAAGTATGCGGAGCCCGTTGTCGAGCTGGAAGATTTGATGATCCATAATGTTACCTTATCGGCAAAGGTACAAATTACTTTGTGTATGACACGACCCCCGATATGGACATGGGACAGAAAAATGCAGCCCCTAGCAAACGCACAGGGGCCACATCCTTTCCTCGCTTAGCACAGCTCACATTCTTGGACGGCGCATACCCCCAGGAAAGCCACGTTCCTCCGCAGGATTTATACCGGAGAACTTTTGCAGTTTAAAGGTAAACGTCAGCATAAAATATCGACCTAGTCGGTTCGTCCACGTGTCGGAGTAATAGTTATCTTGTACGGTACGTTGAAGATTCATTTGCTCATTGAGTAAGTCAAAAGCCTGTAGACGTATGATTGCGCGATCACCTGGAAGAAAACGTTGTTCAATATACGTATTGATAACAAATGGATTGGCATCACTTAAACTGCCGTAACCTCGGTTGAACGTTTTCGACACATCGGCGCCAAATATAGTCGTTGGTGTGATGTTCACCGAACCGATAAACGTTGGTGTCCACGAAGATACTTCAGAATCGTTGGTCTGCAACGAACTTTTGGTGTAATTGTATGCATAACGGATGCCCGGATTAAGCTCTAGCTTTTCCGAGGGGTTGTAGCGAAACATAAGCCCTTGGTTCCAAACCCAATTGTTTGCTATATTTTTTGCGCCCTGGCTAGCCGCCGCATCGTTCGAGGTATACGACACATTCTTATTGTAACGTATCCCCCCCATAACCATAATATTGTACGTCTTTTCTTTCAATGATTTCCCATAATGATAAAAAGAGTTGATACCGTACACCGGCTCACTTTCGTTGAGGTATCTCGTTTCTTGTAGCAAGCCTTTTTCGGTCCCAGGGACCCTTTTCACAAACGACACAATTTTATCATTGGTGAGCTCAGCATTTAAGAACGCGAAGAACGTGTTGCCTTTTTGAAAATCTCCAGAACGGAACCGTAGATTCATATTGTGGCGGAATTCGGGATTCAAATTCGGATTACCATACGTCTTGTTGGTTTCATTAAGGCTCACCACATAAGGCAGTATTTGATCTACCGACGGTTCATTAGCGCGCCCGGAGTAATGGATACTGATATTTTTTTGTCTAGAGAATTTGTACTCAAACCGGGCGATAGGTACGACATTGAAGTTTTTTCGCTCGATATCCGTACGATCTTGGTCGCTCGATGCCCACCCCTGTAATAAAGAGGGTTGAACCGCAGCACCTACGGAATACTTCACCTTATCGTTTTCAAAGGCATAGTTTGCACCGATGCGATGTGTACTGAACGAAAAATCCTGGTCGTAATGATAGTTAACAATGCTGACATCGTCGTTCGGGTAGGTGTTTCCATCTTCGTCAAATGCATCTTGATATCGCCTATTATCGTAAGCGTTGGTGTTAAAATCATACGTCACTTCCAGTTTCCCATGCTCGGAGAGCGGCTCAATATAAGAGAAAGTCGCTCCCGCATTCCAACTTTTATTACTCACTTCCTGCAAGGTGCGCTGGTAAATCTCGTCCATCGTCGTATTCGCGTTATTGGGGTCGCTGATCAAGCGATCTAAGATACGATCGTAGTCACTCGCTGTAGCGGAGTTGTCGTAATTGAAATTCATGAAAAAATTTCGTCCGTGTTCACTGAGTCGCCGGTTGTACAAACCGCTAATCCCGTAACGCGGTACATTCGTATGGGACGCCAAGCGCTCATCATCTTGATTCTGCAAGATCCCATCCGCCCCAAAAAACTGACCGAAAGACGTCGAGGTCACCCGGTTATCATTGAATCCAAATTGTGGGGTGATTTTCACATAATCTTTATCGCTGATATTCCACTCTATATTCGCCTCGAATCGGTGACTTGCTGTAATATTATTGGCATCAGAAGCGTTGGTTTCTTCCTGTACCCCAGTATCGAAGGTGTATTGATTAATTCGTTCGGTCAACGTTTTATTATCATCTCGTCCGAAGGAATAGCTTCCGTATACTTTTAACGTCTCGGAGAAATCATGACGAATATTGAGTCCGATCGACCCCACGTTGGTCAGCCCGTCAGCATTCCCAAACCCACCACCAGGTCGTCCACCACCTCCGCTTCGGCGCCGGGCGCCACCTCCGAAGGTGTTAAAATCAAATAAGGGCGCATTGATATTATTTAAATTGCCCAATACCGATACTTGACTTTTATCGGTCATGCCCATCCACATGGCGGTTGCCTGATAGCGGTCTTCCGTTCCATAACCGGCTCGAAGCGTTGTCATATACCCCTTATCATATTCCGGATCAATTTGAATATTCAACACCTTTTCCGAATCACCGCTCTTATTCCCCGTGAGATTAGCCATATCGCCATAATCGTCGACCACTTGTATCTTTTCTATAATGTTCGCTGGCAAATTCTGGGTGGCTGTTTTCACATCACCACCGAAGAAATCTTTCCCATTAATGCGCACTTTAGTGATACTTTCGCCTTGTGCAGTTACATTTCCGTCCTTATCGACCTCTACTCCTTGTAACTTCTTTAACGCCTCTTCGGCAACGGCGCCTTCTCGCAATTTCAGATCTTTAGTCGAGTACTCCACGGTGTCTCCTTTTACTTGCACCGTCAACACCCCATCAATCA